>NZ_KB911511.1:0-445504 GCF_000383535.1 Nocardia sp. 348MFTsu5.1 | reverse complement strand
GGGTTGGTGGTCAACGCTTCGGCCAGCAGGCCACGCACACAGTCCGTACGGTCAGTGTCCGGAAGTTCCGGGTTGCGTCGGGCAATATGGTTGAGGCCCTTCACAATCGAGTCCACATGCTCACCCGAGAGTGTTCCGTCCACCCCGTACGACGCGACCGATGGAATGTCCTTCAGTGCTTTGCCCACCCGCACGTAGCGGTGGGCCACCACTGGCGCCATCCCGGCTTCCTGTAGCAGCTTCGCTGTAGATCCCTTTCCGGATTTCTGCGCGATCCCACGAGTGTCAATTTCACCCACCAGTCGGAAAAGTAGTTGTTCCACTACATGATTGAGTCGAATGACCGCCACCGTACGTGATGACAACTCAGTGTCATCACCGGCAACCAAAGCCGCATCCCCTGCCAGATCAGAAAGTCTGGCGAACATTCCTCCGAAGTCCATGACTCCAAGGTACCCGCAAATCCCGGTTAGCACAAGTGTTCGAGGCAGCCAATTCTATTGCACTACAACATCTTTAACTCGCACGAACGAACCAAACCCCTCATCATAGCGACGAGGTCCGACACGTTCGATACGCTGGATTTCATGGCTACAGCGCGTGACTTCCGTTTCGGAGTGAATCTTCTTGGACGCGGCGGGGTGGACCATTTCCTTGCACAGGTTCGCGAAGCTGAAGGTTGTGGTGTCGACGTCGTCCTTTTGCCCGATCACCTGGAGCTCGGGGCGCCGTTCCCGATGCTTGTTGCCGCGGCGAGCGCTGCTCCGACCGTGCGGGTTGGGACCTTCGTCCTCAATGCCGGCTTCTATCGGCCGGCTCTGTTGGCGCGCGATATCGCCAGTATTGATCAACTCAGTGGGGGACGGTTCGAGATCGGGCTCGGTGCCGGTTATGTGAAGTCCGAGTTCGATGCTGCCGGAATCCCTTTCGGAACGCCTGGACAGCGGGTGCAGCACCTCCGCGAGACCGTGTTCACGCTCAGGGAGCTCCTCGGCCGCACCGACCATGAGCCTCGGTCGGTGCAGACGCCACCGCCGATCATGATCGCCGGTATCGGTGACAAGGTATTGACCCTGGCGGCGCAGCACGCAGACATCGTTGCCCTCGCCGCAGTCGCCGACGACACCGCCCTGGCCGAGCGCGTCGACTTCGTGCGGTCCAAGGCCGGCAACCGATTCGGTGAACTCGAGATCAACCTGATCATCTTCGATCTCGCCATTGACCGCGAACCCGACCTCGACACTTTGAGGAGCCATCGGCGCGGCGCCACCGATGCCGAACTCCTGGCACTGCCAAACGGACTGCGTGGCAGTCAGAAAGACGTCGTGGCCAGGATCAGGGAACTGCGAGACAGGTTCGGAATCACGTACATCACGCCGATCGACCCTTCCGGTGCTGATCTGCAGGCCTATGGCCGGGTCATCACAGAGTTGCGCGGTTCGTAACCCGTATCCTTGTCGCTGTGAGCATCTCCGATCGTGACATCGAACATCTGCGGCGCTGCGTCGATTTGGCGTCCGAAGCCCTCGACGACGGTGACCAACCGTTTGGATCGATTCTGGTCGACGGCACCGGCAAGGTGATCTTCGAGGACCGCAACCGGGTCAAAGGAGGCGACCACACCCGCCATCCCGAATTGACCATCGCCCTGTGGGCAGTGGCGAACATGTCTCCGGTGGCACGCGCCGAGGCGACCGTCTATACCTCCGGAGAACATTGCCCGATGTGCGCAGCCGCGCACGCCTGGGTTGGATTGGACCGCATCGTCTATGCGGTTTCCGGCGCTCAGCTGACCGAGTGGCTGACGGAATGGGAGGTACCGCCGTCGCCGGTCGCGTCCCTGCCGATCAACGCGGTCGCGCCGGACGTCCTCGTAGAGGGACCAGTCCGAATCTTCGAGGATGAGATGAAAAGCCTCCACGCAACGTGCTTCAAGCCAAGGGGGTCGGCCGAGTAACGTCTCGGCACCGCGAGTCCGACCGGAACCATCTCGACCGTGCACGCCGGTCGGATGACGAGATCACAGTATTCAGCTCCGTTGGAATCGGGTTGCAGGACTTGGTTACTGCGAGAATCCTCGTGGACTGCGCGCTACGCAACGGCACAGGTACAGTGCTCGACCTGAGTGCCTGAACCGCATGTGGCGCGTGGGTCAGCGCTCCAGCCAGTGTGTCGCGGTCAGGGGTTCGGCAGCTGCCACGGAGTCGTGGCTGCAGCCGAAGCCGACGGTCCAACGTCCATCGGCGAGTTCCACCGGGCCCAGGGTCATCGGCGCGGGCAGTTCGGCAAGGAACTCGCCGAGCGCGGCCGGTGACAGGGTCCAGAGTTCGCCGCGGATCGACTGTCCGTGGTCGGTGTCGCGAATGAGTCCGGGTTTGGCGGGTTGGGTGTCGAGGGCGACCAGCCGATAGGTGGGTGCGGTTGCGACCTCACCCGACCAGCGCGCCCCGCGGCCGGTCAGCTGTCCGGCCAGCGGCTGTCCACGCAGATGCGCCCCCACGACAAACACTTCGGCGACCTCGGCATCCGCACGTTCCGGCCAGGACGGCCCGGTGGCAGGCAAGCTGCTGCCGATGCGTCCGGCGATGTCGAGAACAACCGCGTCGTCGTATGCACGACCGACCACGGTGATACCGAACTGGGCAGTGCTGCCGTCTGATTCGACGACTTCGCTGACCGGGACGGCCACCGCGCACAGATCGAAGAGGTTGCAGAAGTTGGTGTACGTGCCCATCGTCGCGTTGACGCCGATCGGGTCGGCCGCGACCTGCTCGAGGGTCGGATGCATCGGCGCGGTCGGCACGATCAGTGCGGCGGCGTCACCGAGCGCCGACAGTGCCCGGATTCGGAGCTCTTCGACTTTCCGGCGATCGGCCAGCAGATCGGTTGCGCGGAAGCGGTCGGCGGCACCGATGATTCCGGCGACGGTCGGATCGAGGCCATCGGAATCCTTTGCTGCCGAGATGAACTCGCCGACAGCGTCGTAGCGCTCGGCGACCAGTGCACCGTCGTACAGGAGTTTCGCTGCGGCGAGGAAGTCGTCGATGTTGATGCGTCTGACCTCGATGCCGGCCGACTGTGCCTGTGCGACGGCGGCTTCGAAGGCGGCTTGCCAGGCCGGGTCGAGTGCGGTGAGGGTGTCCGGAGCGGCCACCACGGGACGCTCGGACGCGGCGAAATGAGTGCCGGCGGGCCATGTTCCGGTATCGGACATGACGCCCATCGCCCGGTTGGCGAGATCGAGGTCGGCGGCAAGGATCGTGACGCAGTCGTAGCTGGCGCAGGCCGGGACAACACCGGAGTTGCTGACCACACCCAATGTCGGTTTGATTCCCACGATGCCCTGCAGGCCGGCGGGTACGCGCCCTGACCCGGCGGTGTCGGTGCCGATGGCGATGTCGGCAAATCCGAGTGCCACCGCGACTGCGGATCCGGAGCTGGAACCACCCGAGATCCGGTCGTCGCGGCGTGAATCACGGACCGCACCATAGGGACTGCGGGTCCCGACGAGTCCGGTGGCGAACTGGTCGAGGTTGGTCTTGCCGATGACCACCGCGCCGGCGGCACGGAGCGCGGCGACCGCGGCGGCATCGATCTCGGGCCGGTATTCGAACCCCGGGCAGGCAGCGGTGGTCGGAAGTCCGGCCACGTCCACGTTGTCCTTCACGGCCAGGACAACGCCGGCCAAGGGTCCGCCCGCGGCAAGTGACGCAGCGTGTTCGCGGGTCACGTCGGCTTCGTCACGCAGCGTGATGAAGACCTCCGGACGGTCGGCCGCTTCGATCGCGGCAAAGATCTCGGCGATGCGGCTCATGCCACCCTTCCTGTTTTGATGGCGAACTCGCCACTGTCGGACCAGCGCCGGCGTTCTTCTGTGCGGGCGATCTCCATCATCGACCGTTGTGCGTTGATGTCGGCGGCGTTCTCGTCGAGAAACATCTGGTGCTCTGCGAGCGAGAAGGTGCCGTGCTCGATCTGAACCCGGCCGCGTCCGGCGGCGGTATCGGCCCGCAGGTCCAGCAATTCGTCTGCACTCACCGGGTACCACCTGATCTTGTCGAAGAAGCGGAGCAGCCACGGATGCTCGGGATCGAATCCGGCCGCCTCCAGTGGATGCCGATGATTCCACACTTGCGTGGTGCGACCGACGAACTGGTAACCGCCGGGACCCTCCATGCCGTAGATACACATGTAGGCGCCGCCGATACCGACCGCGTTCTCCGGAGTCCAGGTGCGGGCGGGGTTGTACTTGGTGGTCACCAATCGGTGGCGTGGATCAAGTGGCACCGCGACCGGTGCACCGAGATAGACGTCGCCCAGACCGAGCACGAGGTATTCCGCGTCGAAGACGATGCGGTGCACGTCGTCGACCGAACCGAGGCCGTTCATGCGCCGGATGAACTCGATGTTCCACGGGCACCAGGGGGCGTCCGAGCGGACGCCGAGCATGTATCGCTGGATGGCCTCCCGAGTTGCCGGGTCGTCCCAGGAAAGGGGCAGGTGCACGGTGCGGCTCGGGACAACAAGCTCCGATGCGGCCGGCAGCTGGGCCTCGCACTCGATCAGCCAGTCCAGGAGAACCGACTGCCGCAGCTTGGTCGGATCGACCTTGACCTGCAACGACCGGATGCCCGGGGTGAGGTCGATGAGTCCGGCGGGCCGGTCTGCGGCGATGCGCTCGGCGAGCGCGTGGACACGGGCCCGGAGCGCCAGGTCGAGGGTCATGTCGCCGTATTCGACGAGGATGTTGTCGTCGCCGCTACGCCGATAGGTGACAACGGTGCTGCCGTCCGCAGTCATGGTTGACCCGAGGACGCCGCCGTCGTGGTCACCGCCGCTGGACAGGACGACGCTGATGTCCGAGCGGCGTGCTGACCCGAGGTCGGCCGGGCTGGCAGCCTCGGCCGAGCGGACCGGGACGAAGCGCACGGTGTTGCCCGGCTTGAGCTGACCCATCTTCCAGCGGTCGGCTGTGGTGACGGTGACGGGGCAGACGAACCCGCCGAGGCTGGGGCCGTCGGGACCGAGCAGTATCGGCGTGTCACCGGTGAAGTCCAGGGCGCCGACGGAGTACGCGTTGTCGTGGATATTCGACGGATGCAGGCCGGCTTCGCCACCGTCGGTCCGGGCCCAGCGGGGCTGAGGCCCGACGAGACGGACACCGGTCCGGTCGGAGTTGAAGTGGACCTCGTAGGGCGTGTTGTAGAGATCCTCGATGTCCTCGGCCGTGAAGAACTCGGGCGCGCTGTGGGGCCCGACGGTCACCGCGAGCTGCCAGTTGTCGGTCAGCGCCGGCTTCTCGTCGTTCAGGATGCGCCGCGGTGCACTGGCCAGAGCGGCGCCGGCACAACTGAGCGTGTCGCCTTCGATCAGCGGACGACCATCCTTGCCGCCGAACTTGCCGAGTGTGAACGTGGAACGGCTGCCCAGATACTCTTCGGCATCAATACCTCCGGCCACAGCCAGGTACACCCGCATCCCGACCGGCCCGGCGGCGCCGATGTCGAGAACCTCCCCGGCCTTCACGGTGATCGGGGTCCACTGCGGCGCCGGCATCGAATCGACCGTGACAACGACCGGCGCGCCGGTGATCGCCACGACGGTGTCCTCGGAGAAGGTCAGTCGCGGACCCATCATCGTGCACTCGAGTCCGGCTGTGCCCTCCGGGTTTCCGACTGCCACGTTGGCCAGCCGGAACGACAGGTCGTCCATCGGTCCCGATGGTGGGACGCCGACCTGCCAGTGCCGGATCCGTCCGGGCCAGTCCTGGATGGTCGTCTGCGGGCCCGCCCGCAGTACCGAGATCGTCGTCATCGCTTCAGGCGCCTTTCGGATCTGCGGACGGGCGGGTCACGATGACTCGTACTGCAGTGGGGTCGAATCCGTTGCAGGGGTTGTTGATCTGCGGGCAATTGGAGATCAGGACCAGGGTGTCGATCTCGGCGCGCAGGGCCAATCGCAGTCCCGGTGCGGACAATCCGTCGACGATGCCGAGCGACCCGTCGGCATCGACCGGCACGTTCATGAAGAAGTTGACGTTGCCGACGAGATCGGCCTTGCCCAAACCGTGTGGCGCGCCGCCGATGAGGAAGTTCTCGACGCAGGCGTGCTGATGTTTGGTGTGGTGCCCGTAGCGCAGCGTGTTCGATTCCTGCGAGCACGCACCACCGACCGTGTCGTGATTGCCGACCTCGTCGGCCACGATGGTCATCATCGGTGCCGAGTCGTGATCCCGGATGACGGTGCCGGTGGTCAGAAAGATGTTGCCCTGCGCAGAGATCGTGGCCTGTGCGGAGTAGCGGACCGCATGGTCGTCGGCGCCGAAGAACAGCGTGTCGACGGCTTGATTGCCGTGCAGGTCGACGATGGTCAGGACGTCGCCGGCGGCCACGACACCAGACCAGGGTGCGCGTTCGCCGATCACGTGGTCACCGATCACCTCACCGGGAACCAGGGCCAGGTCTGCGGCGGATGCGGTGGTCGGGGTGGATGTTGCGGTGGTGGACATCAGACGGTCCTTTCGAAATGTGCGGCGTTCCAGGCATCTTCGGAGTTGAGGACTGCGCGCTGGTATTCGGGGTCGGTGTCGTCGAGCCCGGCAACGGCGGCGTCGAGGTCGGCGAGTGCCTTCCAGGCCAGAACTTCGACGGGCCCGACATCAAACGTCGGGGAGGGATCGAGTGGATGTGCGGTGTTGACGATCGCGACCGTGCAGGGCAGGTGGAGCAGAAGATCCACGTACTTATCTTGTCCCGCCGATCCCTTCGAGATCAGTGAACCGTCGTCGCCGACCACGATGCTGTGGAAGAAGGAGAGCGACGGCACGACATCGGTGGGGGTGAGTCCCTGCTTGGCCGCCGCCAACGTGAACAGCTCGCGTCCGGCGGGCGAGTGTGAATAGACCTCGCCGGCACCGTATTTCTCGGTGTTGGCCGCCAGTGTGGTCGTGCCACACAGCGCATCGTGATGGCCCGAGGTGTCCTCGACGATGGTCGCCAGGGCCCGGCCCTGATCGCTGAGCAGGGGATGTCCGGCGCCGAGATAGGCCTGCCACGGCACCTTCACGGTGTCGGCGACATTGAGTCGTTCCCACGGTGCGTCAGACCGCCAGAGCAGCAGGTGTGCGCATCCGCTGCCGGTCACGTCGCGGAGCCGGAGGCGGGTGCCCCGGGCGAGCACCTTCACGCTGTAGCGGCCACCGGGGATCGTCTCGGCCCACGTCATGTCTTGCGGTGCAGTCTGATCGGGAACAGTGGGCCAGGCCGAGGCGGGGACGACCGGCATGGAG
Organism: Nocardia sp. 348MFTsu5.1; assembly: GCF_000383535.1. Classification (NCBI taxonomy): domain Bacteria; kingdom Bacillati; phylum Actinomycetota; class Actinomycetes; order Mycobacteriales; family Nocardiaceae; genus Nocardia; species Nocardia sp. 348MFTsu5.1. The sequence continues at coordinate 438,216 of NZ_KB911511.1, read as the reverse complement.
TCGGTGATCGCCTGGGCTTGGGCGCGGGCGTGTTCACGGGCGCCTGCGGTGGTTCCGGTGGTTGTTCCGGTTGTCGTCATGATGAATGTCCTTGTGCTGGTATGGGATTGTTCAGCGGGCTACTTGGAATCTGCGGCCGATGGAGCCGGGACCGGCATCGGATGTGTCTTTCCGTGCGGGAAGCAGGCGATGCCGATGATCGCCGCGCCGACGATGCAGATCGGGCCGGCCCACTTGAGGATCGGCATTTCTCCTGTGGGATCGAAGATCTCGGCGCGCGGCCAGGACAGGTTGACGACCATCAGAAGTCCGTAGACCACGGCGAAGATGTTGACCGGGATCCCGAAGCGCCCCAGGCTGAACAGCTTCTTGCCCTCGGAATCGACCGGGACATTCTCGCCGGGCCATCCCTTGATCCGGCGCCAGAGCATCGGGCCGGTGACCGACAGGTATGCAAGGTAGATCAGGATGATGCAGACGCTGGCCAGGGTTGCGAAGATCGCGGAGTTGCCGACGTTGACCACCAGCACGCCGATGCACAGGACACCGATCAGGATCGACGGTGCGATCGGGGTTCCGGTCTTCGGGTTGACGTGGGCCAGGATCTTGGAGGCGGGCAGCCGGTCGTCCCGTGCCATCGAGAACATCAGTCGAGAGCACGCGGTCTGAATTGCCAGGGTGCAGATGAAGATCGCGATCACCACGTCGCACAACAGGACCTTGCCCCAGAACGACCCGAGGACCGAGTCGAGGACGTAGGGAAGACCACCGACGGCGAGCTCTTCACCCAGGGTCGGTGCGGCCATCAGCGCGCCGAGCAGCATCAGGCCGCCACCGATCGCGGAGACCGTCAGGGCCAGTCGGATGGTGCGCGGGGCAACGCGGCGCGGGTTCTTGGTCTCTTCCGCGAGTTCGCCGGCGGAACCGAATCCGACCATCACGTACGCGGCCATCAAACCGGAGACGATGAATGCCCAGATGTATCCGGGCTGCTCACCGGGGATTCCGGTGTCGAAGACGACGCCGGGTCCACGTTCGGCGTGGGTGAACAGTGCCAGGATCACCGCGATCACGCCGACGATCTCGCAGGTGACGCCGATGTTGTTGATCCGGCTCATCCAGTTGACGCCGATGCAGTTGATGAAGGTGGTGATGACGAGCAGGATCGAGCCGAGCAGGACCGCGTTGGCCGCGCCGCTGGTGCTGGTCAGTGCGGCGTCGGTGCCGATGATCTGGAAGCCGTCCCAGATCGACGGCATGACCACCTGCAATGCGATGGCGGCAGCGGATGCGGTGACGATCTGCGCCAGCATCATGAACCAGCCGCCGAACCATCCGATGACCTCGCCGCCCATGCGCCGCGACCACTGGTAGATGGCACCGGAGATCGGGTAGCGTGCCGCGATCTCGGCAAAGCAGAGTGCAACGCCGAACTGGCCGATGTAGACGATGGGCCAGGTCCAGAAGAAGGCCGGCCCGCCGAACGAGAAGCCCAGGCCGAAGAGCTGGAAGATCGTGGTCAGGATCGAGACAAACGAGAATCCGGCCGCAAAGGATGCGAACGTACCCAGCGACCGGTGCAACTGCTGGGTGTAACCGAACGCGGAGAGGTCGTCGGAGTCGCCGATCTGCGAGGTACCGCCGGTGGCCGGAGCCGAGGGTGGTTGCGCTGTTGCAGTCATGGAGAATCTTCCTGGTCGTGGACTCTGCGGCCCGGTGAACCTGTCGAGTGATAGATAATCGCCTGGCAGTTTCTATCGAGTGACAGGTTTGTTAACGGGGTGCTACCACGTGAAACAATTATGTTTCCGGAATTGCACTGCGTTGCAGGTGGGGGGCCTACGTAGCGGCGGGGTCCATCAGGATGTGCCCGGGCGGCAGTAAGGTGAGTGCGTGAGTCAGGTTGCGGCAGGGCCCGGACGCCCACGGTTGGTGGAACAGCGCCGCCGTGGGGCGACGGCGCGCGACGAGATACTCGACGCCGCCGCCGAGTTGTTCACGACGCGTGGATATTCGGGTACGTCAACCCGGATGATCGCCGAGGCGGTGGGTATCCGTCAGGCCTCGCTCTATCACCACTTCAAGACCAAAGACGACATCCTCGAGTCGCTGTTGCAGGACACCGTCCTCGCGCCGCTCGAGCACGCAGTGGACCTGATCGATGCCGAAGGCTCCGCACTGGATCGGTTGCTGACGTTGGCTCGCTTCGACGCCGGACAACTGGCCGGGTCTCGCTGGAACCTCGGTGCGCTCTACCTGCTACCGGAGCTGCGGACCGATCGTTTTGCCGAATTTCGAAGTGCCCGTAGCGACTTGGCTCGCATCTACGCACGGCTCGCGGGTGAAGTACTGGGTGACGAGTCCGACGCGCGACGCCATCTGCCGTTCCGTCTGGTCGAGTCGGTGATCAGCATGCGTTCGGATGAGATGGTTGGGGTGCTGGGGTCGGATTCACTCGATGAGCTGGTCACCGCGCTCGTCGACAGCATCGAGCTCATTCTCGCCTGAATTCACAAAAGCCCACCTTCTTCAGAAGAAGGTGGGCTTTTTGTCAGTTCAGGCTCGCCACTCTGCCGTGCGGTCCGGTGATGCCTGCGCCAGCGCTTCGACGGTTGCGTCGATGCCGAAGTCTTTGCCGTACACCGGGGTTCCGGGTTGCTGCCGCCAGGATTCGGCGAGAGAACCGGCGTCGACCGGGTCGAACCCGAGTTCATCGACGAGGGCGGAGACGGCTTTCTTCCCCACTTCGTCGTCGCCTGCGATGGGCAAGGCTATCCGCCCTGCGGTGCCCGCCGGAACGCCCTTCTCCAACAGGTGTTTCCAGTAGATGCCGTTGAAGACCTTGTGCACGGGCGCGTCCAACAACTCTGAGACCCAAACACTTTCGGGTGTTCCGTCTTCGATGGCTGCGATCTTGCCATCGCGCTGCTGGGGGTAGTAGTTGTTCGTCTCGATGACCGGCGCACCGGGTTTGCGGGCCGACACGATCCCGTCGGCGAGGTCAGGCGTGTTCTTTTGCGGAATGCTCACGATCACCAGATCGGCGTCGGTGGCGGCGTCTTTTGCCCAGACCGCCTCTGCACCGGTTTCCGCGGCCAGCTCGGCAAGAGTCTGAGGATCTCGCGAATTGGAGACTCGAACCTCGTGGCCCAACTGTGTCAGGCGACGCGTGAGCGTCCCGCCGATGAAACCCGCGCCGATGATTCCGATTTTCACTCATGACCCCTTTGATTGCTCAACCGATGGATTCCTTTGTGCAACCTGCGCGGACCGGCGTCCATTCCTCCGTTCTGCGATTAAGTTCTAGAGTGGGCACGGTCTGCCCCAGTGCACAGACAAATACAGCCGAAACGGAGTCACCTATGTCCCGCATGTTGTTCCTGAACACCACCGCTACTGACATCCCGGCCACGCGAACGTTTTTCACGGGCTTGGGATTCGAATTCAACGAGACGTTCAGCGACGAGAACACGGCCTGCCTGGTCATCAACGAACTGACCGTCGCGATGTTGATGACACCGGCCCGGTTTCAGGACTTCATCACCGGTGGGATCACCGACACGAGCAAGGACCGTGAAGTCCTGATTGCGGTGTCGGCCGAGTCGCGTGAGGCTGTGGACGCCATGGCCGACAAGGCCCTCGCAACCGGAGGTTCTGCCTGGATGGACCCGCAGGACCACGGCTTCATGTACGGCCGGAGCTTTCGCGACCTAGACGGTCACGTATGGGAGGTCACCTGGATGGATCAGTCGGCGATCAACGGCTGAGCACCAGCCGTCCGGGTTGTCGGCGATGCGGTTGCCGGCAACCCGAATCGGGCAAAATCGTCTTCCATCGTTTCCGAGAAGAACACCACGACATGCGCCACACCGGATTGTGTGATGTCGAGGACCTGCAGCTGAAAAGGGCGGTGTACACCGTCCTCGGGATCGAGCATGTACAACCCGAATGCCGGCTGACCGTTGGCGGTCGCCGGGAGCAGCACCATGTCGTCGGCCTTTTCGGCCGGGCAGTTGTGCTCGATGAGACTGCCGATGACGGCGGGTCCCTGGTACCAACCGGTGAACGGTGGCATCTCCCAGATGGCCTTGTCGGTGAACAGTGCCACGATGGCATCGATGTTGTAGGTCTCGAAGGCCTCGACCCACTTCTGAAGCAGTTCCCGCTGTGCTGCGTCGTCGGGTTCGGTGACGGAGTCACGTTCCGGTGAGGCCTCTTTGAGCTGTGCCCGGGCCCGCTGCAGCAGGCTGTTGACGGTCGCGGTGGTCAGGTCGAGCGTCTCGGCGACCTCTGCCGCCCGCCACTGCAACACGTCACGCAGGATCAGGACTGCCCGCTGGCGCTCGGGCAGGTATTGGAGCGCGGCGATGAACGCGAGCCGGATCGATTCGCGGGCGCCGACAATGTTCGCCGGATCCGCGGTCTCGGACAACGTCTCCTCGGTGTCGGGAAACGGCTCGAGCCAGGGCACCTCGTTATCCTGTAGCAGCGGGGCCTGGGGGTCGTACGAGTCGCCACCGAGACCTGAGGGCAACGGCCGGCGTTGTTTGGAACCCAGTGCGGTCAAGCAGGTGTTGGTGGCTATCTTGTAGAGCCACGTGCGAACCGAGGCGCGGCCGTCGAAGTTGGAGTATCCGCGCCAGGCCCGGATGTAGGTCTCCTGGAGCAGGTCCTCGGCGTCGTGGTGAGAGCCCATCATTCGATAGCAGTGCGCGAGTAATTCGCGGCGGAACGGCTCGGCGATTTCCAGGAAGTCCGCGTTTACTGTTGCCTCGACAGTCATGCCACACAGATTACGGGAGTGGTCCGACACCGACCAGCCCAAAAGGGCAATTCGGGCGCTTCGTGGTGTACATGTTGAGAAGTGATTCGAGTCGGGACTTCCGGGTGGGTCTATCCGCCCTGGCGAGGTGCGTTCTATCCACCTGGCCTGGCGCAGCGTCGCGAGCTGGAGTATCTGTCCCGCACTCTCAACTCGGTCGAGATCAACGGATCCTTCTACGCGTTGCAACGTCCGACGAGCTATCAGAAGTGGGCGCAGCAGGTTCCCGACGACTTCGTGTTCTCCGTCAAGGGGCCCCGGTTCATCACGCATATGAAGCGCCTGGTCGGCGTCGACGAACCGCTGGCGACGTTCCTGGCCTCGGGGGTCTTGGCGCTCGGGCCCAAGCTGGGGCCGATGCTCTGGCAGCTGCCCCCGAATCTGCCGTTCGATCCCGAAGCCGTTGCGGCGTTTGCCGACCTGCTGCCGCGGACCACCGCGCAGGCCGCAGCCATGTCCGAGGGCCACAGCGACCATGTCGCCGGGCGGGCCTGGACCACCACCGATGCCGATCGACCGCTCCGGCACGCGATGGAGGTGCGTCATCCGAGTTTTGACAACCCGGAGGTACCAGAGCTGTTGCGGGAGAAGGGGATCGCCCTGGTTCTCGCCGATTCGGCGGGTAAGTTCCCGGTCATCGATGAGGTGACCGCAGATTTCGTATATGCCCGGCTCCACGGCGATCGCGAGCTCTACACCAGTGGTTACACCGATGACGCCCTCGACCGGTGGGCATCGCGCTTCTCCGAGCGCGCCCGCGGTGCCGACGTGTATGTCTACTTCGACAACGACGCCAAAGTGCGTGCGCCACACGACGCACGGTCGCTGCTGGACCGGCTGGAGTAGTGCACTCGGGTAGCGTTGTCCGCCAGCGCATGAATCTTCGAAACGGCGCCACGTAGGACTGGGGTGCTGTGATGATCGAGCGTTTGGACAAGCTGCAGAGGCGGCACCCGATCCTGGGGTTCTGGATCGGGGTAATCTACAAATTCGTCGATGATCAAGGTGGATATCTCTCGGTCCTGATCACGTACTACGCGTTTTTGTCGATGTTCCCCATTTTGCTGCTGTTGGTCACCACCGTCGGGATCGTCCTGGATGGCGATCCCGAACTACAGAAGACCGTGATCGATTCGGCGCTGAGCCAGTTCCCGGTCATCGGCGACCAGCTCGGGACACCGCAGGAATTGAGCGGCGGTACCCCTGCCATCGTCATCGGTGTGCTGGGTGCGCTCTATGGTGCTTCCGGCATCGGTCAGGCCACCCAGAACGCGATGAACACGGCCTGGCAGGTACCGCGGAACAGCCGGCCCAATCCGATCCTGTCGCGTCTGCGCAGTCTGGTGCTGCTCATCCTCATCGCCCTGGCGCTGATCGCGACGACGGTGCTGTCGACTGTTGGCGGTCTGGCGGGCCCACTGAACGTGTCGCAGAGCACCGGGGTGGCGATCACTGTGGTGATGGTGAACTCGGCGATCTTCGCCGTTGCATTCCGGCTGAGTACGACATCCGAGAGGGTGGGTTATCGCGATGTGTTGCCCGGCGCGGTTGTCATGGGCGTGGTGTGGCAGCTGTTGCAGACATTCGGAACGGTCTACGTGAACGTCGTGGTCAAGAACGCCAGCACCACCAACAGTGTTTTCGCGGTGGTCCTGGGTCTGCTCGCTTACTTCTACCTGGCGGCGACGGCCATCGTCATATCCGGCGAGATCAACGTGGTGCGTAAACACCGGCTGTATCCGCGCGCCTTGCTGACCCCCTTCACCGACAAGGTAGACCTCACCCGTGGAGATCGAAAGACCTACACCAGGCAGGCGAAAGCTCAGCGGCTCAAGGGGTTCGAGCAGGTCACGGTGACTTTCGACAAACCCGAGGACTCAGACTCCTGATCTGATCTCAGATGACGCCGTGCAGCGGCGGTGGTGCATCGTGGAGCAGAGCCCGCCCGATGTGCTGATACTTCCAGCGCACCGGATCGTGCAGGGTGTGGGTGCGGGCATTGCGCCAGAAGTGATCGAGTCCGAGATCAGCGGCGGCGCTGCGTGTTCCCGACACCTCGAACAGCGCCGACGACACCTCGTTGGCGGCCCGGTCGGCAACGATCTTGGCCGTCGCGACCGCGATCGAGGCTTCCGCCGCACGCTCCGTCGCGTCGGCCGGTGTCGACGAGAACGTGGCGTCGACGGCGTGGCCGGCAGCGACCAGTGTTGCCTCGGCGGTCCGCACCTCGACGGCGAGTTCACCGAAACGCTGGATCAGCAGTGGATCATCGATGGCCCGATCGACGGCGGCCTCGAACCACGGACGGCTCTTCGTGCGGGCGAATCCGGTTGCGGCGCGCAGGGCGCCGGCAGCGATGCCGACGTCGATCGCCACGTGCAGCAACTGGGCGAAGGCGCCGTAGCCCGCCGGTGCGTTGATCGCCTTGGCCCGCGCCACCAGTTGTTTCGGATGTACGGTGACCGCCTCGAACGAGATTGTCCCGCTGCCGGTGGTGCGCTGCCCGAGGCCGTTCCAGTCGTCGACGATGCGGACACCGGCGATGTCAGCCGGTATGAACGCCACGTATTCGCCTGGCTCCAAACCTGATTCACCGGACGGATCCTCAAGTCGGGCGAGTACCGCCAGAGTATGGGCGTACAGGGAACCCGTACAGTAGAACTTCGAACCGTCGAGCCGCAGATTTCCCGATTCGGGCTTGATGGTTGTGGAGATGGCGGCAATGGTCTTGCCACCGCGCTCGGACTGCGCGTTGGCGATACGACCGCCGCCGAGAACATCCGAGAACAGATCCCGTTGCTGTGTCGGAGTCCCGGCCAGTCGCAACAGATTCAGGTACACAAAGTGGCTGTGGGGGATCTGCGCGATGTTCGGGTCGGCCGCGGCCAGGATCCGGAAGACCTCGGCAACGACGCTCGGGGCCAGGTCGGCGCCGCCGTATTGAGCCGGCACGGTGATCGCCAGCAGACCGCTGGCGGAGAGCTCGTCGAGCTCGCGGTACGGGAGTTTGCGGTCGCGATCGCGTGCCACCGCCCCGGTGGCGAAGTGTGCCGCCAGGGTGCGTGCGGTCGAAAGTGCTTGTTCCGCAGAGTCGATCCGGGTCGCGATTGCGGTGCTGCTCACGACGCGCTGACACCTGCGGCTTTGTCGGCCGCCTCGATCTCACGAACCAGCGGGAGCACCTTGGCTCCGAAGTACTCGATCTCTTCCTGGAAGTGCAGGAAGCCGCCGAGAACCAGGTCGACTCCGAGGCGCTTGTAGGCGACGATCCGTTCGGCGACCTGCTCAGGGGTGCCGATGAGCTTGGTCTTGAAGCCGTCGTTGTACTGGACGAGGTCCTCGAACGAGGAATTGGCCCACATGCCCTTCTTGTCGGAGGTCGACGCACCCGCCTGCTGTACCGCGTCGCGGAAGCCTTCCACCGCAGGACGATTGGCCTTCGAGATGATCTCGCGGAGGGTGTCGTGTGCCTCGGCCTCGGTGTCGCGGGCGATGATGAATCCGTTGAGTCCGAACTTGACCTCACGGCTGTGCGCTCGCGCGACGGCCCGCAGGTCCTCCACCTGCTCGGTGACGCCGTCGAAGTCCTTGCCGTTGGAGAAGTACCAGTCGGCGTAGCGGCCACCGTTGTTGCGGGCCGCGGTGGAGTTACCACCCTGGAACAGTTCAGGATTCGGGCGCTCCGGGGTGTTGAGCGGCTTCGGCTTGAGGGTGAAGTCGCGGATCCGGTAGAAGTCGCCGGCGTATTCGACGTTGTCCTCGGTCCAGATTTTCCGGATCACCTCGAGGAACTCGGCGCTGCGGCGGTAACGCTCGTCGTGCTCGAGCCACGGCTCACCGAGGGCTTTGAACTCACCGGAAAACCAGCCGGACACCACATTGATCGCGAAGCGTCCGTTGGACAGGTGGTCGGCGGTGGCACCGAACTTTGCGAGTACCGCGGGATGCCAGAGTCCGGGGTGGATGGCCGCGATGACCTTCAGCTTCTCCGTGGCTCCCAGGAGTGCGAGGCTGAAAGCTGTTGACTCGTGCTGGAACTCGGCGCCGTAGGAGGCCATGTACCGCACCTGGGACAGGGCGTATTCGAAGCCGTTGTTCTCCGCCGTCTGGGCCAGCTTCTTGTTGTATTCGAAGTCCCAGCCGGTGCGCTGTTCGATGTCGCTGGTGACCAGGCCGCCACTGACGTTGGGCACCCAGTAGGCGAATTTGATCTGATCGGCAATCTTTTCGGTGGTCATGGATTCTCCAGAAGTTGTTGAGGCCGGGTTGTCAGGAGGCGCTGGCGGGCTCGTACGAGGTCAGGAATGCTCCACGAACCGGTTCGGGTGCGTGATCGTCGGCGTCGAGCAATCCGCGCTTGATCAGCCGGGGACGAACGCCCTCACCGAAGTGGTAGGCCTCCTCGACATGCGGGTAACCCGAGAGGATGAAGTGGTCGAGGCCCAGGGCGGCGTATTCCGCGATCCTGTCGGCGACCTGATCGTGGGATCCGACGAGTGCGGTTCCGGCACCACCGCGGACCAGGCCCACGCCGGACCACAGGTTGGGGTAGATCTCCAATGACCGGGCACCGGTTTCGGCGTTGAAAGCTGCCCCGCCACCGTGGAGTTCGAGCATCCGCTTCTGTCCCTCGGACTCGGACTGCGCGAGGTTCTGCTGAGCGCCGGCCACCACCGCGGGATCGAGCGCGCCGAGCAGTCGGTCGGCTTCTGCCCACGCCTGCTCGGAGGTGTCGCGGGAGATGACATGCAGCCGGATCCCGTATGTCAGTTCGCGCCCTTCGGCAGCGGCCAGCCCGCGGATCCAGTTGAGCTTGGCGGCGACGGCGTCGGGCTTCTCGCCCCAGGTCAGATAGGTGTCGGCGAACTTCGAGGCTACGGCGCCGGCCGCCGCCGAGGACCCGCCGAAGAAGACCGGGGGCAACGGATCGGGCCGACGGGCGAGCTGGGCACCCTGCACCCGCAGGTGCCGGCCGGTGAAGTCGACCGGCCCTTCCTGGGTCCACAGACGCCGGACGATGTCGAGGTACTCGCCGCACCGTTCGTAGCGGGCGTCCTTCGAGAGGAAGTCGCCGAATGCGCGCTGCTCAGAGGATTCGCCACCGGTCACGACATTGAGGAGGAGTCGTCCCTGGGACTGCCACTGGTAGGTGGCTGCCATCTGTGCCGCCAGCGTCGGGCTGGTCAGGCCCGGGCGCATCGCCACCAGGAACTTGAGGGTGTCAGTGGTCTCCAGGAGCATCGCCGTCGACAACCAGGCGTCCTCGCACCACATGCCGGTAGGTGTGAGGACGGCTTCGAAGCCATTGACCTCGGCAGCGCCGGCCAGTTGCTTCAGATAACGCAGCGTCGCCGGACGATCGCCTGACATGTCCGAACCGTGACCACCTGCCATCAGATTCCGGGAGTCGCCGTACGTCGGCAGGAACCAGTGGAAATGCAGGGACACGGCACGTGCCTTTCTGTTGGAAACGAGGATCGCAACCCAGTGTGGGCCGCGGCCTCGATCCCTTTCCACAATTTCGTTCGCTGTGATTCCAAGTCGACGAGCGGAAGGGCGCCGGGTCTATTGTCGCCGGTGAACCGGTCTTCGGCGGGTGTTGGCTGCGCTGCCGGATCCGGTTCACATCACGTGCGGCCGCCAGGCGGATTGTTGGCAGCCGGGTCGCGTCGCTGATATGTTTTTGCCTATGTCGAGCACCGGTCACCACATCCCGGAGGTCACCTATGTGATCACCGCGCTGGGATGTCGTCTGCCACTCGCTCGCGTCCTCTGTTGTCGAATGTCCTGATCTGATCTCGCCGCGCTCGCGGCATTTTCCGCATCAACAAACTTCGCACCGAAACCATGGGGTTTTTGGCGCGATCATTCCACGAGGACTTCCGATGACTGCAACACTTGATCACCGCATCACTTCTGGCTCCACCGACACCCGCTCTACCCCCGTCCGCCCGTCCGAGCGCAGCGGTTCGCGACCCCTCGTCGGCTCTCGCGTCACCGCGCCCGGTCGCCCTGCCCGTCCGCAGGGCGTTCCCGTCCCGAAGAAGGCAGCCAAGATTCACATCGCGAACCCGCAGCTACATCTGTCGACCAAGCCGGCAGCAGTTGTGTTGCGGGCTGCGCGTCTGCACGGACCGGTGTTCCGCGATGCGGCGTCAAGCGCTTCGGGGCTCAGCATCTCGACAGTGAACCGGCAGGTCAGCGCACTTCTCAAGGCCGGTCTGCTGCGCGAACGCGCCGATCTTGCTCCGGCAGGCGCCATCGGCCGCCCTCGTCTGCCGTTCGAGCTGAACACCGCAGACTTCCTGACCGTGGGCATCCATATCGGCCTCAAGGTCACGTCTATCACCACCCACGACCTCTTCCACCGTGTTGTCGGTGCCATTCAGATCCCGACACCGGTTGCCGATACGCCGGAGCAGACCCTGACGTCGATCGGTCTGAGTGCCAAGCGATTCCTGTCGCGCTGGCCGAACAAGAAGATGCTGTGGACAGGCGTGGCGTTGGCCGGTCGGGTCGACAAGGCCGGACGCAACACCCATCCGCGATTGGCGTGGGATTCCGCACCGGTCGGCGAGGTGCTCGCGTCGGTCATCGGACTCCCGATCTCGGTGGCCTCCCACGTGGAAGCCATGGCCGCCGCCGAACTGCTGCTCAACCCCCAGGCCGAACTGCTGGTCGACCCGGCAAAAGAGGGTGGCAGCTTCGTCTACTTCTACGCCCGTGAATCGGTGGGTATCGCATTCACCGTCGGCGGCAGCGTCTACACCCCGGCCGGTGGACCCCCGGAGATCGGACACTTCCCGGTCGGCAAGACCGAACTGCTCGATCCGACCGGAACCGGACAGCTCGAGTCGACGGTCAGTGACACCGGCATCGTGGATGCCGCGATTGCGGCCGGCCTTGCGATCGACAACGTCGACGAGGTGCACCAACTCGCGGCCGAGGGCAATGACGTCGCCCGGGCAATCCTGGCCGAACGTGCGGTGATCCTGGGTCGTGCGGTCGGTCTGATCGGCGACATCTTCAATCCCGATCACATCGTTCTCGGTGGCCAGGCATTCACCGATGCGCCCTCGACTCTTCCGATGGTCGCCCAGGCGGTCCGCGAAACCTCCGTCGCCCCGCGACGCGACGTCCGCGTGTCCCGTTCCGGCGCAACGGTTCAGCAACAGGCCGCCGGTGCGGTCTCACTCGATGCGATCTACAGCGATCCCATCGAGGCCCTCGCCCGTACTGCCTAAGATACCTCCGCCGAGCGGGCCCAAACCGCCGCCGAGCGTGCCCAAAAAACCGCCGAGCGTGCCCAAAAAACCGCCGAGCGTGCCGAAACTACCGGTGCGCCAACATCTTTGGCACGGTCAATGGTAATTGGGGCACGCTCGACGGTTTTTTCGGCACGGTCGACGGATTGGCACGGTCAGTCGGTGGTGCGGTTGTGGTAGGCGCGCAAGGCGAATGGGGCGAAGATCAGCGTCAGCGCGATCGACCACAACACTGTCGAGAGCTCCGGGTTCTGCAGAGGCCACGGCGCATCCGCGGGCGCGGCCGGGCCGTTACCCCAGAGCACACGCATCGACTGCACCAGCGACGAAATCGGGTTCCATTCTGCGACCGTCTGCAACCAGCCGGGCATCGGTGCCGTGGGCACAAAGGCGTTCGACAGGAACGTGAGCGGAAACAGCAGGGTGAACATGACGCCATTGACGGCTTCTGGTGATTTCATGATCGAACCGATGAGGATGCCGAACCAGACCATCGCGAACCCGAACATCAGGACCAGGGCAAACGCGAGAACCGCCTTCGCAAATCCTTCGTGGATGCGCCACCCGATCAGCAAACCGGTGAGCGCCATGACCACGATGCCGATCGATGAGTGGATCAATCCGGCCACTGATCTGCCGACGAGCACCGACGACTTTGCCATCGGCAGCGACCGGAATCGGTCGATGATGCCCTTCTCAAGGTCGTTTGTCAGGCCCAGCGCAACGATGAACGCGGAGAACGCGATCGTCTGGCCCATGATCCCGGGCAGCAACCACTCTTTGTAGTCGAAACCTGACCCGGGGTTGATGGACGCACCGAACACATACGCGAACAGCAGCACGAACATGATCGGCTGTATGGTCACGTCCGACAACATCTCGGGCTGCCGTTTGGTGTGAATCAGATTGCGCCGCACCATCACCAGTGATTCCCGGAGTAGATCCGGTTTGCCGGCGGTGAAGGTGGACGGCGTTTGTTTGGCTTTGGTACCAGAGGCAGTTGTGGTCATGAGTTGTTCTCCTCGTCGTCGGCGTCTTCTGCGCGGTGTCCGGTGAGGGAGAGGAAGACGTCGTCCAGGCTGGGGCGGGTGAGTCCGATGTCGTCGACCTCGATCTCACTGCGTTCGAAGATTCCGGCAATCTTGGTCAGGTCGTGAATCCCGTTGGCGCTCGCGGAGAGCTGGCGTGCCGATTCGTCGACAAAGACCTCGCCGCTGTTCTCTCGCAGCAGCCTCGTCGCCTCGGGGAGGTCGTCGGACAACGACACCGTGATGACCAGACTGGCCTTGCCGGACTGTTCCTTGAGTTGCAGCGGCGTGCCGGCGGCGATGATCTTGCCCTTGTCGATGACGACGATGTCGTCGGCGAGTTGGTCTGCTTCTTCGAGGTATTGCGTGGTGAGCAGCAGGGTGGTGCCGTTGTTGACCAGCGATCGCAGCACATCCCAGAGTTCCTGCCGGCTCCTCGGGTCGAGGCCGGTGGTCGGTTCGTCGAGGAACAGGACGGGTGGGGATGCCAGGAGGCTGACCGCCAGATCAAGCCGGCGACGCATCCCGCCTGAGTAGGTCTTGACCACCCGATCAGCGGCGTCCGTCAGCGAGAACTGCTCGAGAAGCGCATCGCCGGATGAGCGCACCTGCTTGCGGGGGAGTCCGTACAGATTCCCGATCATCCACAGGTTCTCCCGGCCGGTCAGCAGTTCGTCGACCGTGGCGGCCTGCCCGGTCAGGCCCATATTGCTGCGTACCAGGTCGGGGTGTTCTGTTACGTCGTAGCCCGCGATCTTCGCGGTGCCCGAGGTGGGTTTGCTCAGCGTGGTCATCATGCGGACCACAGTGGTTTTGCCGGCCCCGTTGGGACCGAGCAGGCCCAGAACCGAACCCGGCGGAACCTGGAAGCTCACTCCGTCGACGGCTCGGACACCATCGAACTCTTTGACCAGGTCGATGGCCTCGACGGCGTAATCGGTGGCGATGGCGGTGGAAGTCATGGGTGCAACGGTAGCGACGTGGTCTGACACGGTGCCAGTGATTTTTTTGCCGATCCCGATGGATTTGCTGCCAAGTACGGACACTTGGATTCCCCTTCAGTCGCTTTGGGTGCAGAGCGTTGCCCCCGATCCTGCGACTTCAAGTGCGCTTGAAGTCAAGGATCGGGTGGCTCCGCCCATTCGAAATATCGTCGTGGAGGCCGGAATTCCGGCGGGTGCAGTCAGTTCGGGGTGATCATGATTCGACAACTTGATGGAGCTTGATCATCGCGCCCCAGGGATCGCTGATGGTGGCGAGGCGTCCATATGGGGTGTCTTCAGGAGCCTGGACCACGGTGCCACCGAGTTCGGTGGCCTTGGCGGCGGTGGCGTCCGCACTTTCGACTCCGATGTAGATGGCCCAATGTGATGGCACCTCCGGCGGCAGGTAGCTCGACGCGTCCATGATCCCGGCGTGCCCTTCGCCGGGCCCCTGGCCCTGTTGGGCCAATTGGCTGTAGCGGAACTCGTCGGTATCACTGACCGTCACCACCGGACTGTCCAGAACCTGGCCGTAGAAGTCCACCGCCGCGGCGTGGTCGGTGGTCTGCAATTCGAAGTAGCAGGGTGCGCTGACTTCGTTATAGAGCTGAAAGCCCTTGTGGGATTGGGGTTCCCAGAAGCCGAATACCGCTCCGTGGGGATTGAGGCCCGGCGAGGTGTCGGGGTTGCTGCCACGGTCGGTGACGATGGCCATCTTTCCCAGCTCGGGGATCTCCATCGATTCGACGAGAATGCTCCCGCCGGCTTCGGAAACCTTTTTGACGGAGGCGTCGATGTCGGAAGTCTGGAAGTACATCCCCCAGTAGTCCGGTGTATCCGGAGCCATCTTCGGACCGATGCCGGCGATGCGCTTGTCCTGATAGCTGAACGTTGCGTACCCGCCGAACTCCTCGTTGGGTTCGGTGCAGTCCCAGTTGAACAGGTCTCCATAGAACTTCGCGGCGGCAACGGGCTCTGAGCTGGACAGGTCGAACCAGACGGGAACGCTGTCGGGGTGTGAGTCGATGGTGGGCATGGTGATGGTCTCCTCCGGGCGGCGATTAAAGCTTCACAGGCATAGACCAGGGTGCGCGTGAAAACTCATCGAGGCCAGAGCGAGTCTCACACCTTGAGCTGATAGAGCTTGATCGTTGCTCCCCAGGGGTCACCGAGTGTGGCGATGCGTCCATGCGGAGTGTCTTCAGGAGCCTGGACCACGGTGCCGCCGAGTTCGGTGGCCTTGGCAGCTGTGGCGTCCGCACTTTCGACTCCGATGTAGACGGACCAGTGCGAGGGCACCTCGGGCGGCAGGTCCTTCGACGCATCCATGATGCCGGCATGACGTTCGCCGGCCTCCAGGTCTTGTTGGGCGAGTTGGCTGTAGCGGAAGTCGTCGGTGTCGGCGACGGTGATCACCGGATTGCCGAGGACATCACGATAGAACTCGAGAGCGGCGGGGTAGTCGGTGGTCTGAAGTTCGAAGTAGCAGGGGGCGCTGGGTTCCATGAAGATCCCGAAGCCCCGGTGCTCGCGCGGTTGCCAGAGCCCGAACACCGCGCCGGCACGGTCTGTCGCGAAGGCCATGAATCCCTGTAGGGGGATGTCCATCGGTCCGGCGAGTACCGAACCGCCTGCTGCGGCTACCTGCGTCACGGACTTCTCGATGTCCGACGTCTGGAAGTACGTGCACCAGATATCGGGAATTTCCTCACCCGGGGGTTTGGGGCCCAGTCCCGCGACCATTTTGCCCTCGTACGTGAAGTACGAGTAGCCGCCGAACTCCACCGGCAGTTCGTACTGGCCCCAGCCGAACAGGTCTCCGTAGAACTTCGCGGCGGCAGCCGGGTCGGAGCTGGACAGGTCGAACCAGACGGGAGCGCCGTCGGGTTGTGAGTCGATGGCAGGCATTGCGTTGGTCTCCTCCTGGCAGGCGGCGCGAGGGCTTCACGGACATGGACCAGCGTGCTCCGGAACGATTGTGTTGGCCAGATCTGTCCGCACTTGCGGTGATATCGGCTTGACAGATCCGCATCAGCGGACGAATCTCAACGGGTGACCGACCTGCGAATCCGCCAAGCCGCAGAACTCCTGGGCATCAGCGACGACACCGTTCGGCGGCTGATCGCCTCGGCTGAACTGTCTGCCCATACCGATGCGAGTGGCCGCCAGGTCGTCGACGGTGCCGAACTGGCCAGGCTCGCAAGCCAGCGGGCGCCGGTGGTCTCATCATCCGACGCACCCGTCGCACGCTCGGCCCGCAACCGCTTTGTCGGTCTGGTGACCGAGGTGAAGTCGGATCCGGTGATGAGCCAGGTGACGATGCAGTGTGGCCCTTTCGAGGTCACCTCACTGATGAGTACCGACGCGGTGCGCGAACTCGATCTCAAACCCGGTTCGGTGGCAACGGCCGTCGTCAAAGCCACGAACGTCATCGTCGAAACGAGGCCTTTCGAATGAAGTCCAGGATCATCGCTGTCCTCGCTCTGCTGCTGTCGGCGACGCTGCTTCTGGTGGGGTGCTCGTCGAACGACGATGACACCGGTGGCACCAGCGCGTCCGGCACCGAGAAGGTCACGCTCACCGTCTTCGCCGCGGCGTCGCTCAAGAACAGCTTCACCGCTTTGGCGGAGGAGTTCTCCCAGGACAACCCGGACATCGAGGTGAAGTTCAGCTTCGACGGATCTTCGGCCCTTGTCACACAGATCCAGCAGGGTGCGCCTGCGGACGTGATCGCCACCGCGGATGAGAAGAACATGGCCAAACTCGGTGACGCGGTGAGTGATCCGCAGATCTTCGCGACCAATGTGCTCACCATCGTGACCCAGCCCGGTAACCCCAAGAACATTCAGAGTCTGGCCGATCTGACCAAGCCGGATGTTAGTACGGTGATCTGCGCCGTCGATGTTCCGTGTGGCAACGCCACTGCGCAGGTCGAAGAGAACACCGGAGTCGACATCAAACCCGTCAGTGAGGAGACGGCGGTGACCGGTGTTCTCACCAAGGTTCAGACCAAGCAGGCCGACGCCGGACTGGTGTACGTCACGGACGCAGCCGGTGCCGGCGACACCGTGACCGCTATCTCCGATCCCGCGTTCGCCGCAGTGGTGAACACGTACCCGATCGGGGTAGTGGCTGCGAGCGAGAACAAAGAAGCCGCGCAGAAGTTCGTCGACATGGTGCTCGGTCCGCAGGGTGCGGCGTTGCTGCGGTCGATGGGCTTTGGTCCCGCCAGTTGAGAACCAGTGGGCTCAAAGCTGTTCCGGCCTGGCTGTACATCCCGGCCGCGTTCGGCGTGGCCCTGGTCCTGCTGCCGCTCATCGCGCTGGCGGTCAACACGCCATGGAGTGATTTCTGGGAGAACATCACCTCCGACGTCTCGCGGGATGCACTGAAGCTGAGTTTGCAGACTGCAGGTGTCAGCACTGTGCTGTGCATCGTGCTGGGTGTGCCGATGGCGATAGTCTTCGCACGCCGAACGGGCGTGGTTGTCCGGTTGTTGCGCGCGGTCGTGTTGTTGCCGCTGGTGCTTCCGCCGGTGGTCGGCGGTATCGGATTGATCTATGCCTTCGGCAAATTCGGTCTGGTCGGTGAACATCTGAGTGCGATCGGAATCGACATCGCGTTCTCCACCGCCGCCGTGATCCTGGCGCAAACCTTTGTGGCACTTCCCTTTCTGGTGATAAGTCTCGAAGGCGCACTGCGCAGCGTCGGCGGTCGGTACGAACAGGTCGCTGCCACGTTGGGTGCCTCACCGACCCACACCCTGTGGAAAGTGACCATGCCGCTGGTGTTTCCGGCGCTGCTCTCCGGTATGGTCCTGGCATTTGCGCGAGCGCTCGGTGAGTTCGGGGCCACGATCACGTTTGCCGGCAACCTGCAGGGCGTCACCCAGACCGCGCCGTTGGCGATCTATGTGGAATCGATCAGCGAACCGGAACAAGCATTGCCGCTCTCGATGGTGCTGGTGCTTGTTGCCCTGCTCGTGGTCATCGCAGTGCACCTGCGAGATTCCCGACAGGTGATGGCGGTATGACCGGAGATCTGGTCGCCGAACTCCGCAGTGAGGTGCCCTTCCTGGACCTGCAACTGACGGTTCCGGCCGGGGCCACGGTCGCGATCCTGGGCCCCAACGGTGCCGGCAAGAGCACGTTGATGAACCTGCTGGCCGGTCTGCTGAAGCCCACCGACGGCTCGCTCGCTGTCGGAGAACGCCAACTCATCGGACCGAAAGTGTTTGTCCCGCCGCATAAGCGCGGTGTCGCGATGCTGTCGCAACAGGGCATGCTCTTCCCTCACCTGACCGTCCGGCAGAACGTCGCCTTCGCCCCGGCGGCAGCCCACTTGCCCCGCGCCGAAGTGAAGGCGCGAACAGAGCGGTGGCTGGTAGCGGTCGATGCCATCGACCTGGCGGATCGCAAGCCCGCGCAGCTGTCAGGTGGCCAGGCGCAGCGCGTGTCCCTGGCGCGGGCCCTGGCAGCCGATCCGGCGCTCCTGCTCCTCGACGAACCATTCAGTGCACTCGATGTCGATGTGGCCCAACGTATCCGGGTGTTGTTGCGAGGTATTCTCGCCGATCGGGCCCGCACGACATTGTTGGTCACCCACGACATCGCCGATGCGGTGACGCTGGCCGACTCGGCGATCATCTTGAGCGACGGCAAGATCGTCGACCGTGGTCCGGTGCGTGAGCTGCTCACCAGCCCCGCAAATCAGTTTGCTGCACAGCTGGCCGGCCTCAATCTTGTTGCCGGGCAGTGGGATGGCGACGCACTCGATGCCGGATCCTTCGGAATCACCGGTTTGACCGACACCCGGCCGGCCGTCGGTGATCCCGTCATGGCCGCGTTTTCACCGGCCGCGGTGGCGATCTACCGGACACCGCCGGTGGGCAGCCCCCGAAATGTGGTGAAAGCGGTTGTCGCGCGCATAGTTCCTCAGGGTGATCTGGCCCGCGTGGACACGGGGGTGGGACCACAGACGGTTGCCGCGGCAATAACGTGGGCCGCCGTCGCCGATCTCGGCTTGGTGGCGGACGACGAGGTCTATCTGGTGATCAAGGCCAGCGAGGTCACGCTGTACCGCCCTCGCTAGACCGACGCAGCAGTGAGCCCCTGAAAACTGTCCCGACAGAGCGGCCCGAGGGAAATCTGCCCTCGAGCACCTCTGCAGGGGACGATTGTGGCGCCGGGTCTACTTCCGGACGACCCGCAATGTGGCGTCGGTGACCAGCGCGGTGATCTCGTCGAGCGTGATCTTTCCGCCCGGTCGGTACCATCGCCAGACACTGATGACCAGGGCGAGCACCAGACGAGCCAGCAGATGTGGGTCGGAATCGACGAAGTCGCCGGATTTGATGCCGCGTGTGATCATGTCGGCCCAGTCCTGCTCGATCTCGCCGACGAGCTGGCGCGACCGCAGGCGTTCGTCCTCTTCTTTGACGGAGTGGCGCTCGGTGGCCAGCAAATCCATGTGGTTCTGCAGGATTCGCCGCGCAGATGCATCGGTGGGCGTGGCCTCCAGTGACGCGGCTACGGCTGCGCGCAGCGCTTCGGCAGGATCTGAGATACCCGCCGTGGCGGCGGTGACTCGTTCGGCCGAATCGGCGAGCTCGAGGCGCATGATCGTCAACAGACAATGCGCTTTGGACTCGAAGTAGTGGTACAGCGCGGTCTGGCCGATGCCCACCTCGTCGGCGATCGAGGCCCATTTGGTGTGTTCGTAACCGACTTTGCCGAACTGGTCGATCGCCGCCGACAGGATGAGCGTTCGCTTGGAGCGCGGGCCTTCGCGACGCACCTCGGTATCAGCGGTCATAGTGCCCCCTGCAGTAAGACATGTACACGTGTCCGCTGACTCTAACTGTCCTGAGATGAATTAGGGTCAATGTCGGCCCCACCCGGCGAACTCGACAAGAGAACGTTTCGAAAACTAAATTTACTGTATGAGTTCCGAAATCGAGGATTACTACATCGCCGTCAACAGCGGCCGCTTAGAAGATGCCGTCGAGATGATGGCCGAAGATGTTCAGGCGGTTCTGGTGCTTCCCACCGGCGTCAAGCACGCTGAGGGTCGTGTGGTGATGCTCGGAAACCTGCGGGCACGTCCGCCGGTCGACCGTGAGCATCATATCTTGCGGTTCGCAACAGATGGCGATATGCAGTTCGCGTATGGCCTGGTCACCGAAAACGACACCGCCGCGGGGGACTTTGTCGGGGTGGTGCAGCTCGACGCTCAGGGCAAGATCGCCCGCTACCAGGTGACCTATGACATGGGGTTGACGTTGCTGCCCACGGAAGGGGCATGAAGCACAAACCGGTTCAGCCGGCGTCGGCGGACTTCTTGTTCAACTCCAGGGTGCGGGCCCGGAGTCGTTTGTAGCCACGAACACTCAGCGGTCCGATCGATTTGAAGAAGAACCGATCGTCCTGGGCGGCCGAGGCCAGAGTGCTGTCGACGAGGATGGTGCCGGGGCGGGCCGAACCCGTCAGTCGGGATGCGATGTTGACGGGCTCACCGAACACATCGCCCAGACGGGTGAGTACGGTTCCCAGTGCCATCCCCACGCGTAGTGGCGGCAGATCGTGTTCATCGGAAAGTTGTTGCAGCGCAATGCCGATCTCGGCGCCCTTGATCGGGTCCTCGACCTCGAACATGACCGCATCGCCCAGAGTTTTCACCACCCGACCACCTCGAGAGGAGATCACTTCATAGGCGTTGGTCTCGAAGCGCTCCAGCAGTTTGTCGAGTTCGTTCATGTCGATCTGGCGTGAGAGGCTCGTGTAGCCGACGATATCGACGAATCCGATTGTGAGGGTTCGGTTCACGCCGTCAGTGGTGGCCAGGGCATTCTGCAACGCGGAGGCCAGGTGTCGTCGCCAGATGAGTGTCTGAACCCGTGAGATCGCCTTGACCATGGCGGCCAGGTCGATACTGTCCCTGTCGTTCTCGGCGGTGGACCGGATGCGTTCGGCCATGTTGTGCGCCTCCCAGTCGGTCAGACGTGAGATCGTCTGGCCGAGGGTTCGTGCCATGGCCACCTCGAGCTCGGGTGATCGATCCGCATCGACGTCATGGACGAGTTGCAAGGCCTGCACATCGTCGGCCGTGAACAGTTTGTCGTCGGCGGAGTCCATGGTGAAGCCGAAGGCCGACCACATCCGGCGCGCATGTTGTTCCGAGATGTTCAGCGCGGCGGACATGTCTTCCAGAGTGAAAAGGCGTTCACCGCCGAGGAGTTGCGTCTCGATCGAGTCGGCGGTGATCCCGGCGGAAGCGGCGATGTCCGGTGATTCGGTCATGACGCGGATCGGACCGCGATCGCGGGTACCTGGGGAAGACCGAGGACGCCCTTCATCAGGTAGGCCAACAGCGCCGGCATCTCGGGGCGGTTCCAGTTCCGGCGCAATCGCATGGCGTCGTTGGCGATGGTCAGTGCTGCGTGCACGGTCACTGCGGCCTCCGGGTTGGGAAGGTCGGTCTCGATCTGCTCGACCAGGTTCACCCAGCGTGCCACGTACCGGCGCTGATAGGTGATGAGATCGCCATTGTCGATGCTCTCGAGCACGCTGCGGCTGTTGAAGGAGACGGAGAGGTCCGGTGTTGCGGTGAGGACCTGAACGTAGGAGTCGACCAGGAGGCCGAGCAGTGTGGTCGGATCCTGCGCCACCGAATAGGCGGCGATCGCGCTCGCCTCGAGTCGGTTGGCGCTGCGCTGGCTGATCCCGATCAGGATGGCCTGTTTGCTCGGAAAATGGTTGTAGACACTGGGTCCGGAGATTCCGACGGCCTCACCGATCTCATCCACTCCGACCGTGGCGAAGCCTCGCCGGGCGAACAATGTGGCGGCGGCGTCCAGGATCTCGTCTCGCCGTCCGGACGGCTCGGCGAGCGCGCGGGGCAACGGGTCGATCGGTGCGGCCAGGCCCGGGCTCAGTTCGACGACGCGGCCGACCAGGACAACCAAGCGGGCCACCGCGCGGGACGTCGAGATGCGTGTCCGGTGTACCGAAACGCTGCCGTTCACACTCAGGATGGTCCAGGCGAGTTGGTCGATGTCGCGGGATGACAGTCCGGTTCGGTGTGCGAAGACCGCGCCGGACCACCGGTGCAGCACCTTGCGGGTACGCCTCGCGACCTCGTCGTTCTGCTCCGGCGACAGGTGAGCCGACGACCATCGCCACAACGCGGCCGCGTTCGGGTTGGTGACACCGAGGGCGCACAGCTTCTCGATCGCCTTGTCGATCGGGACCTCGCCGTCGGCGGCGGGGGAGAGCGCGGTGTCGGTGCAGGTCTCGATTTCTTCGACTCCGGCCATCACCGCGGCGAACAGGATGGCCTGTTTGTCGGCGAAGTGCCGATAGATCGACGGGCCGGTCACACCGGCGGCCTTGGCGATGTCGGTGACCGAGACATGGTCGTACCCGCGGTCGAGGAACAGTTCGGCCGCGCGGTCGACCAGTTGGCGTTTGCGGTCGGCAGGACGGCGAGTGCGACTTGCGGTCCTGCCGGATCCGACATCGGGATGTGGAGACATTGTGAATCAACCCTAGCGCATGGATTGACCCTTGAATGCGGGTTTGTACTCGGGGTATGGTCAAATAAGTTACAGCGCGTTAGCCTGGTCATTGTTATCGGCGGGCGCGAATGACAGCGCAGTTCATCTGAAAGGAAACCCAGCGTGACTGATGCATACATCTACGAGGCCATTCGTACGCCTCGTGGCAAGCAACGGAAGGGCTCGCTGAACAGCGTCAAGCCCGTCGACCTCGTGGTCGGCCTGATCAACGAACTCAAGGTTCGTTTCCCCGACATGGATACCGCCGACATCAACGACGTGATCCTGGGCATCGTGTCGCCGCTCGGCGAGCAGGGCGGCGTGCTCCCGCGGACTGCAGCGCTTCTGGCCGGTCTGCCGGAGTCGGTCCCCGGCACCCAGGTCAACCGCTTCTGCGCATCCGGCCTGGAAGCCACCAACCTGGCGGCACAGAAGGTCGCCTCGGGCTGGGATGACCTGGTCATTGCCGGCGGTGTCGAATCCATGTCCCGCGTGCCGATGGGCAGTGACGGCGGCGCGATCTTCACCGACCCCACCACCATGTTCGATCTCTACATTGCTCCGCAGGGCATCGGTGCCGACCTGATCGCCACCCTCGAGGGCTTCTCGCGTGAGGACGTCGACGCCTACGCCGCCGAGTCGCAGCGTCGCGCCGAGGCCGCCTGGTCGGCCGGCTACTTCGCCAAGTCCGTCGTCCCGGTCAAGGACATCAACGGTGTCACCGTGCTCGATCACGACGAGCACCGTCGTCCCGGCAGCACCGTCGAGAGCCTCGGCCAGCTGAAGGCTGCGTTTGTGGGCCTGGCCGCCATGGGTGGCTTCGACGACGTCGCGCGCCAGAAGTACGTCACCGTCGAAAAGATCAATCACGTTCACACCGGCGGTAACTCGTCGGGCATCGTCGACGGCGCCGCAGTGGTGCTGGTCGGTAGCGAAGCAGCCGGCAAGAAGGCCGGACTGACCCCGCGCGCCCGCATCGTCGCCACCGCTCAGATCGGCAGTGAGCCCACGATCATGCTCACCGGCCCCACCCCGGCCACCGAACTCGCCCTCAAGCGCGCCGGACTGACCGTCGACGACATCGACGTCTTCGAGCTCAACGAAGCGTTCGCGTCGGTTGTCATGAAGTGGATGAAGGACCTGAAGATCCCGCACGAGAAGGTCAACGTCAACGGTGGCGCAATCGCGATGGGTCACCCCCTCGGCGCCACCGGCGCAATGATCCTGGGCACCTGCCTCGACGAGCTCGAGCGCACCGGCGGCCGCTACGGCCTGGTCACGCTGTGCATCGGCGGCGGCATGGGCATCGCGACCATCATCGAGCGTGTCTGAGAGATCGGTCGGCTCTGCGACCTACTCGACAGGCATCTTCCCACTTTGACGAAAGAACTTGAAAAGATATGACTGACAACATGATCGGCTGGGAGCAGGACAGCGACGGCGTCGTTGTACTCACCATGGACGACCCGAACCAGGGCGCCAACACCATGAACGACCTCTACACCACGTCGATGGCTGCGACCGTCGACCGGCTCGAGGCCGAAAAAGACAGCATCACCGGTGTCATCCTCACCTCGGCGAAGAAGACCTTCTTTGCCGGCGGCGACCTCAAGGACATGACCTCGGACCGCAGCGGCATCGACAAGGTCGAGCTGGCAACCCAGATCAGCAACCACACCAACGGGATCAAGGCCGTGCTCCGCCGGCTGGAGACCCTCGGCAAGCCGGTTGTCTCGGCCATCAACGGCGCCGCACTCGGTGGCGGCCTCGAAATCGCGCTGCACACCCACTACCGCATCGCAGCCGATGTCAAGGGCCTCCAGATCGGTCTGCCCGAAGCAACTCTGGGCCTGCTGCCCGGCGGCGGTGGTGTCACCCGTACCGTGCGTCTGCTCGGTATCCAGAGTGCTCTGATGAATGTCCTGTTGCAGGGCAACCGTTTCAACGCTGCCAAGGCCAAGGACACCGGTCTGGTCGACGAGGTCGTCTCCTCCGTGGACGAGCTCGTGCCGGCCGCCAAGGCTTGGATCGCCGCCAATCCCGAAGCCGCACAGCCGTGGGACAAGAAGGGCTACCGGATCCCCGGTGGCGCACCGACGAGCCCGGCCATGGCGCAGCTGCTGCCGGCCATCCCGTCGCTGCTCCGTCAGCAGATCAAGGGCGCTCCGATGCCCGCACCGCGGGCCATCATGGCCGCCGCCGTCGAAGGCGCATACGTCGACGTCGACACCGCGGACATCATCGAGACCCGTTACTTCGTCTCGCTGGTCACCGGCCAGGTCGCGCAGAACATGATCAAGGCGTTCTTCTTCGATCTCAACTACATCAACGGTGGCGGATCGCGCCCCGAGGGCTTCGAGAAGTTCACCGCCAAGAAGGTCGGTGTCATCGGCGCCGGAATGATGGGTGCCGCCATCGCCTACGTCTCGGCGAAGGCCGGTATCGAGGTCGTCCTCAAGGACATCAACATCGAGGCCGCAGAAAAGGGCAAGGCCTACTCGATCAAGCTCGAGGAGAAGGCACTCTCGCGTGGCAAGACCACCAAGGAGAAGTCCGACGCGTTGCTCGCCCGGATCACCCCTACCGTGGATGCGGCCGACTTCAAGGGTGTCGACCTGGTGATCGAGGCCGCTTTCGAGTCGGTCGAGGTCAAGAAGCAGGTGTTCGGTGAAATCGAGGACATCGTCGAACCCGACGCGGTGCTCGGCTCGAACACCTCGACTCTGCCGATCACGATCCTGGCCGAGGGCGTGAAGCGGTCCGAGGACTTCATCGGAATCCACTTCTTCTCGCCGGTCGACAAGATGCCACTGGTGGAGATCATCAAGGGCGCCAAGACCTCTGACGCTGTCCTGGCCAAGGTCATCGACTACACACTGCAGATCCGCAAGACCCCGATCGTCGTCAACGACAGCCGTGGATTCTTCACCTCGCGGGTCATCGGCACCTTCGTGAACGAGGCCATCGCGGCCGTCGGTGAAGGTGTGGATCCGGTGTTCATCGAGCAGGCGGGTTCGCAGGCCGGATACCCGGCGCCGCCGCTGCAGTTGATGGACGAGCTGACCCTGACGCTGCCGCAGAAGATCCGCAAGGAAACCGAGAAGGCGCTCGCCAACGAGGGCAAGCCGCTCCCCGAGCACGGCTCCTCTGCTGTGGTGGACAAGATGGTCGACGAGCTCGGTCGTCCGGGCCGTTCCGGCGGCAAGGGCTTCTACGAGTACGACGAAAACGGCAAGCGCGTCCGCATCTGGCCGGGCCTGCGTGAATCGTTCAACTCGGGCTCGAAGACGATCCCGTTCGAGGACATGAAAGAGCGCATGCTCTTCGCCGAGGCCATCGAGACGGTCAAGTGCTTCGACGAAGGTGTCCTGACGAGCGTGCCCGATGCCAACATCGGCTCGATCTTCGGAATCGGCTTCCCCGCGTGGACCGGTGGTGTCATCCAGTACATCAACGGATACGAGGGTGGACTGCAGGGCTTCGTCGATCGCGCCCGAGATCTGGCGAGCAAGTACGGCAGCCACTTCGAGCCGCCGCAGTCTCTGGTCGACAAAGCGGCCAAGGGCGAAAAATACTGAACAGCTAGCTGATTCGGTTCGCTGAACACAGACCGCGGCCCGGTTCTCCGAAAGGGGAACCGGGCCGCGGTTTTGGTTTTCAGGTCGACTGTTGTCTCACGGGCGTCAGCTCAGGACGTTTTGCACTCAACCCGTCACCTGTCGACACCCCGCGAACGCGCCGGATCATCCACGGGACGAGGAACGCGCGTGCCCACTGTGCCTCACGGATCGACTTCTGTGCCAAGGACATCGGGACCAAGGGGTCGAGGGCGCGACCCCAGTTGGGGTCGCTGCCGGGGAGTTCGAGTGCATGCGCTGCGCCGGCCGCGAACCGCTCATGGCCGAACGGCGATGCGTGCAGTCGATCGATCGACCACGAACGCGTGTCGACCAATACCGGCGCGGCGTGCAGATCGACCAGGACGAAGTCGTAGGTGGTCGCGAACTCGCGCATCATGGCGTTCAGTGCCAGCAGGCGTGGTTCGAGGCGTTTGGCGATCGGAACGGTCTTGGCCATGTTCGGAAAGGTCGAGATGATGACTGTCGCCGAGGTTGCGGCGAGCCGTGAATAGATGTGGTCGAGATCCTGATGAACGTCGTCGAGCATCGAGTTCGACAGCACATCGTTCATCCCGAGCGGCGCGGCGATCAGATCCGGTGACAACGCGATCGCGGGTTCGAGCTGCGTATCGCGGATCTGCCGGGTCCGCCGTCCCCGGACCGCGAGATTTGCGTACTCGAGCCGGGGATTGATCATCGACAGTTGTTCGGCGAGGCGGTCGGCCCATCCTCGGTGGCCGCTGACGTCATCGCCGTCACCGATACCTTCGGTCTGACTGTCGCCGATGGCAACAAAACGTGAGAAATACACGCCGAGATTGTAGTGCCCCCGGCGCCGCCTACAGTCGCGGCGCGAGGACCTCGCCGGTGTGCCCGTACTCGAGGCGGGTGACGGCGTCGGGTGTGCTGTGCAGGACGGTGACCAGGGTGTCTCGCTGTGGTGGGAGTACCCGGATGGTCAGGGTGCCGGTATCTGCGCGGTCGAGGGCGTCGGTGACGGCGCGGTAGATCTTCGCGCAGACCGCGGGGGGTGTGTCGTCGAGGCCGTGGTCGTCGAGGAGCACAACATCGACCCCACGGGTGCGGGCCAACCGGGCGGCGGCCTCGATCTTGGGCGTATCGAGCGCAGGTGCGCGGAGCGAGTCGCGCAGGCGGGCTTCGATGAGCTTTGCCCGCAGCCGCACCTCCTCGGTGAGCGGCTGGGGCATCGCCATCTGTTCGAGGAGTGGCCGGGCGAGTTCGTCGAGTTCTGCGAGCCGCGCATCGCGTTCTTCGAGGATCGCGACACCGGCGGCCTCGGCCGCGACGCGTAGCGTCCCCTGCCTTCGGAGTTCGAAGATACTGGTGGCCGCCGGTCGAATCGTCCAGGCGAAGAACGTGGCCATCAACAATGGCGCGAGGTTGATGACCGAGATCGAGAGCCCGTACAACGCGCCTTCACCGCCCGCCGAGGTCCAGACCATGCAACTCGCCAGCGTTGTGAGCATCCCGATCCACGCCCACAGTGTGCGTCCGCGGACACACATGTAGGCGTAGATGGCAGTTGATGCACCCAGTGCCCACAGCGGCAGGTGCCCTTCGAGGGGCAGAGGTGTCTTGACCAGGTTGAGGTTGATGGCAATCGGTCCGACGACGGTGAGACCCAGGGTTGCGGACAACGGAATGGGATCGCCGGGAATCAGGATCAATGCCACCGCTCCGATGCTGACCACAAACCACGCCGCGAACTCGTACCAGAATCCACCTGGTGGCGGATCGGTCCAGCTGACAACGGCAAACGTCACGACATAGGCGAACACGAGGATCTGCGCGGCCACGGTGTGAAGCCCCAACAGCGAACCGGCATCCTGGATTTCGTTGGGGTCGTCGAGTGCGTTCGACGAGCCGATCATCGGGCGTCCCAACCCAGATACACGCGAGTCCCGGCACCCGGACGGCTGTCGACGTGGGCCGTCCCGCCGGGAAGGTTGCGCAACCGTCCCAAAATACTGACGGCGACACCGAGACGATGCGGGGCAACCGAATCGGGATCGAACCCTCGTCCGTCGTCGGCCACCACAACTCCCAAGCCGGTCTCGGTGACATTGACATCCACGGTGCGCGTGGTGTTCGGGCCGGCATGGAGTCTGCTGTTGCGCAAGGCCTCTGACAGTGCGGATCCCATGGTGCGGACCACTTCTGCGGGCAGGTCCGCAACCTCCGGCTCGGGTCCCTCGGTGACACGGAACAGTGCCTTGTCGTCGGCTTCGACAGATGTTGCACGAAGGTGTGTAATCGCCTGATTGCCCGAGAAGTGCTGATCCGGAACAGCTTCGGTGCGGATGTTGTCGAGTGCGGTGAGTGCGGTTGTTGCCATTGCGCCGACGATGTCCTGCGGTTGGCCGCGGGAAGCGATCAGAAACGTCGACATCACGCTGTCGTGGATGAGGGCGTCGAATCTCTCGCGTTCGACCGTGCGAGCGTGTCCGGCTGCGGCCACCGCGGCTGCGGCATGTGTTTTCTCAGTGGTCGAATCGAGTAGTCGTCCGGTTCGCATCGCCATCAGACCGCCGCCCACGAACAGGGTGCAGAACATGATCGCGAACATGATCTCCGGGGCGAGCATCGCCACCTCGGTCTCGCCTCGGGCCACATAGTTGATCACCTGGACCACGACGCAGCCGATCACCAGGTGGCCGAAGACCAATATGGCCGGCCACGCGATCACCGCGGCGATACTGGCCACCCCGGGGAAGAATGCCAGCCAGACCCCGTCGTCGGCGCCGATGTGCGGTCCGTTCCACGCCACCGGCCAGCTCGCGGCCACCACCAGGAACATCACCGCCGCGATGCCGCTGCAGACACGCATCGGCTTCGGGTCCGATCGAAACGACAATGCCCCGGGGAGCAGTCCGGTTCCGAAGACCAGAGCGACGGCGACCGGTGTCCACCACCAACTCATCAGGGGGGCCAGCATGGAGATGGACGGAAGCAGGATGGCCAGGTAAACGAGATAGCCGACGCTGATGAAGCGGGCGAACATTCGAGCGAGGCGTGTCGTGTTCTCCCCGCCTCTGAGGTCGTTCGGGCAGAGCAGCGCTTGTAAACTCATGGCTCCGGTGCCTCGGGCATGGGAAGAAGCCCGTCCTCCACGGCACGCTTGTACAGCTCGATCTTGGTTCCGGCCGGGCGGCCGGCGTCGGCGTATTTGGCACGGATACGCGCCAGATAGTCGTTCACCGTATGGGGCGTCAGACCGGTCAACCGGGCGACGCGATCGGCCTTCTCGCCGGAGGCGTACAGGCTCAGGACGTCGCGCTGACGAGGACTCAGACCGACGTCGGGGAGTCCAGGGTCGCCGTCGATCGCAGCCGCCCACTCGGTGGTCACCACCTGGCGTCCGTCGGCGGCGGCGGCGATCGCCGCGACGACCACCTCGGTGCGCTCGGTCTTCCGAACCACGCCCAGCACACCGGCTTTCGCGGCAAGACGAACGAGGTAGGGGTTCTCGGCGCCGGTGAAGACGAGTGCCTGTAGGCCGGCGGCGCGGAGTTCGTCGACATTGGAGGTCGGCGATGATCCGTCCGACAGACGAAGGTCCAGCAGGACCAGATCCAATTCGGTGCGTAGGGCGAGAAGTTCGGCCACGGTCGGGGTGGCCGCCGCCACCACCAATCCGGGATGATCGGCCAGCATGGCCTTCAGGCCCAACACAACCGACGAGTGGTCCTCCACCACGCCTATCCGCTTCACACCCACACAACTCCGCTGTTCTTCGTCTGACGCACCTTGTTGTCAAAATATAGACGGCAAGTCGGACAGCAGGTTCATTCCGGTGGCTTTATACGACCGTGTGGCTCACTCGCGTAGGCCCTTTGACCTACGGCAGTTAGTGTGCAAAGCGAATGAATTAAAACGGTTGATCGACCCGCTTTGACCTCGGCATTCTATGCATTCGACGGACGATTCCGGGCCGAAATGCACCATTGAAAAGTGCCCCGAACTGCACCTTGACACGGCTGTAAGGCAAGGGCTACTTTTCGAGTGGCCCAGATCACACCCGGATTGGGCACGACGGATGGCAAGACGCTATTCGGTTGCAACCCCGTGTAACTCGGAGGGCCTGGCCGGGATCAAGTGTGTGCCCGAACATCGTCTCAGCGCTGCTGACCGATGTTGTCCGCGCATATCCATCGCGACCACAAGCCGCCGGGAAAGGCAAGTAAATGCGTAAGAGAACCGGCCGGATAGCGGCTGCATTTATCGCAGCGGTGTGTGTCTTTTCCGTCGTCTCCTGTAGCGACGACAGCGACTCCGGCAGTGACAGCAGTGCAGCTCCTTCGGAGAGCGGTACCAAGGCGACCGGTGCGCCGATCAAGGTCGGCTTCCTGAATCCTTCGCAAGGGCCGATCACCCAGCCGGGTGTGGAGACCGGACAGAAGGCGGCTGTCAACTACATCAACAACACCATCGGCGGCGTCGCCGGACGTCCACTCGAGGTCGTCAACTGCGCTGTCGACGTCACGGCCCCGGAATCGACCATCGGTTGTGCCAACCAGCTCGTCCAGGCCGGCGTGGTCGCGGTCATCGACGGGTACGACGCCGCTTCCAGTGCGGCCCTGCCCATTCTGAAATCGGCCAACATCCCACTGGTCGGACAGATTCCGTTCGACTCGGTCACCGGCGCCTCACCGGACAACAGGGTGTACTTCGGGCCGCCGCAAGCCTCGTTCCTCATCGGTGTCATGCAGTCGCTGAAGCAGCAGGGTAAGACGTCGCTGACCCTCGCCAATGTCGATGTCGCTTCTGCGCACCAGACGTTCGACCGCATCCTCAAGCCGCTCGGAGCACAGCTCGGGCTCGACGTGAACAGCGTCTACTACTCGGCGACCAACCCGAACTACACCGCATTGGCGTCCACCATCAACTCGACCAACCCCGATGTCGGTGGCCTGATGACCTCGCAGACCGACGCCAACTGCACCAAGCTCGCCCAGTCGCTGCAAAGCGTCGGCTTCAAAAACACCATGTTCATGGCGGCGTGCACCGAGTTCATCGACACGATGGGTGCGCAAGCAGTCGGATCGCAGACCTACTCGCCGATCTGGTTGGCGCCGTCCAAGGATGCGGCCCCGCCCGCGATGCAGGAAAACCTCGATATCACAGCCAAATACGTCGAGGATGAGGGTGGCAACGGAGGCTTCTACGCCTATGGCACCTTCGCCACCTTCGTCGACTTCGCCAGGACACTGGGTGCAGCGGCTCCGGCCGAGATCACCGGACCGACCGTGCTGGCCGCGCTGAAGGCCGTCAACGGCTACCAGAGCTGGCTGGGACCGGTACTCGGGTGCGGTAAGGCGACAAGCCCCAACTGCACCACGGAGATGTTCGTCTTCGAGGTGACCGCGGACAAGAAGACTGCGCCGATCGGTGGCGGTCTGATCCAGCCGGCCCCCCAGGTGCTGGCCATGATTCCGGGTGCCAGCTAGTAGCGGAGAGGCACGCACTACAGATTCGGGGGTGTGCTGCGCGACAGGAGTCGTGCGGTACACCCCCGAATTGACCCCGCGCACACAGTGTCAGGGGCATCCGAGTCCATAAGGGGAGTGAGGTGACCACGGTCTCATGAGTCAATTTATTCAGTTCGTTTTCCTCGGTCTGTCTGTCGGAGCGATCTATTCGGTGTTCGCATCGTCTCTCGTCGGTATCTACGCCGCGACCGGGGTCATCAACTTCGCGCAGGGATCCATAGCCCTGTGGGCGGTGTATGTTGTTGCCGCACTGCGCACCGACGGCACCTTTGTGCTGCCGATCGGCAAGATCTCGCTGGGCAGCGAGGATGATCCGACGGCGATGGTCCCGGCGATCATCATCGGTGTTGCCACCGCGGCCATCTGGGGCCTGTTGGCCCATCTTCTGATCTTCCGACCACTCCGGCGCGCCCCCGCGCTGGCACAAGTGGTCGCATCTGTCGGTCTGATGCTCTTCATCCAGGCGCTGGTGACCCTGCGATTCGAAACCGATTCGCTGACGGCGCTGCCGGTACTGCCGGAGAAGACATTTGAACTCGCCGGTGCGGTCATCAACGTCAGTGACCTGCTGCTGGCGGCCACCGCGATCGTCATCTCGGCGCTGTTCTGGGCCTACTTCCGGCTGACCACACTCGGTGTCGCCACGAGGGCCGGCTCGGAGGATGAACTCGCCGCGCGGCTGGCGGGGTTCTCCCCGGACCGGCTTGCCGCGATCGTCTGGGTGATGACCGGTGCGGCATCGGGTTTGATCGTCGTCCTCGGGGCGTACACCATCGGCCTGGACTCGGCGAGCTACACGTTCTACATCATCCCGGCGCTGGCGGTGGCTCTGGTCGGCCGGCTCACGTCCTTCGGGATCGCCTGTGCCGCAGGCCTTGTACTGGGATCGTTCCAGGCCGTCATCCTGTGGGCGAGCACGCTCGACTGGTGGCCGAGCTGGGCGCAGACCGGTGTGGGTGACGCCGTTCCTTTTGTCATCGTGGTGGTCGCACTGTTCCTTCTCGGTGGGAAGATCCCGTCTCGCGGCTCGCTGGGTGAGGCAAAGATGCCGGCGGTGACGATTCCCCGAATTCGGCCGATCCCGGTTATCGCGGTGATCGCCGCAGTGGTGATCGCCGTCCTGTTGACCTCCGGCAGTTGGCGTTTCGGGATCGTGACCTCGATGATCCTGTCGCTCATCGCATTGTCTCTCGTTTTGCTCACCGGCTATCTGGGACAGATCTCGCTGGCGAGTATGGCGTTTGCCGGTACCGCCGGCTTCGCGCTGTCGAAGGTGACCACCAACTGGGGTGTGCCGTTCCCGTTCAGCATCTTGATCTCGGCGTTGTTCGCCACCGCGGTCGGTGTGGTCGTGGGTATCCCGGCTCTGAGGATCCGGGGTGCACAGCTCGCGGTGGTGACTTTGGCTGCAGCCCTGGCCATTCAGAGCTTCTTGTTCAACAATCCGTCCATCACACCGTTCGAGGGCAACCTGATCAAGGATCCGAAGCTGCTCGGCTGGGACCTGTCGGTACGGCAGGGAACGGAACTGACCACGTTCGCATTCTCGATGATGGTGCTGGTGGTCGTCGGCGTGCTGACGCTGATCGTCATGCGGTTCATGGCCGGATCCACCGGCCGGGCGTTTCTGGCGGTCCGGTCCAACGAACGCGCGGCGGCCTCGGTCGGGATCAACGTCGCGGCAACCAAATTGCTGGGCTTTGCATTATCGGCATTCCTGGCCGGCGTTGGTGGTTGCCTCATCGGGTACAGCCGTGGACAACTATCGGCGGCATCATTCACCGTGGTGGTCGGGCTGGTCTTGCTGGCGATGACCTACGTCGGCGGCATCACGTCGGTGTGGGGCGCATTCATCGCAGGAATCATCGGGCCACTCGGCGTGGGATACGTATTCCTCACCCAGACACTCGATCTCGGGCAGTACTACCAACTGATCGCGGCCGGTGGCCTGCTGCTGATGGCCGTCCTGAACCCCGTCGGGCTCGTCGGTGCCGTCCAGGAGTCAGTGGCCCACATCAAGGCCAGGTTCGGCACATCGCCGGCGACGAAAACTTCGCCGCCGCAGCCGCCGAACGACAACTCCGAACCGAAAGCGAGTTCCCATGTCGGATGAATCCACCACCTCGCTACTCCAGGCGCGTGATCTCTCGGTGCGATACGGCGGTGTGGTCGCCAACGACAACATCACCCTGTCGGTCGAGGCCGGCGAGATCGTCGGACTGATCGGCCCCAACGGCGCCGGGAAGACGACGTTTGTCGACGCCGTCACCGGGTTCACCAGGGCGACCGGCGAAGTCCTGTTGTCCGGGTCAAACATCGAGAAGCAGAGTTCACATCGCCGGCGCAGCGCCGGAATGGCGCGCACGTGGCAGGCCGGCGAATTGTTCGTCGACCTGACCGTGGCCGAAAACCTCGCTGTCGCAGTACAACGTCCGGGTTTGAAGGCTTTGGTCGCCGATGTGTTCACCGGGTCGAAACCGCCCGCGAAGACCATCGGGGAGGCGCTGGCGATCGTTGGGCTCACCGATGTCGCAGATCGGCGGCCGGGCGAACTGACCCTGGGCCAGCAGAAGATGGTGGGCGTCGCCCGCGCGCTCGTCGGGGGTACCCGCCTGGTATTGCTCGACGAACCGGCGGCCGGACTCGACACCCACGAGAGCAAGGCATTTGGTGACGAACTGCGGCGGATCTCGGGCAGCGGGATCGGCGTGCTTCTGATCGATCACGACATGTCATTGGTTCTCGAGGTGTGCGATCGCCTGTACGTCCTCGATTTCGGCAAGGTCATCGCGTCCGGCAAACCCGAAGACATCCGTAACGATCCTGCTGTCATCTCGGCATATCTCGGCAGCGCCGAGGTCGAGGAAGCCGACGTCGAACTCGACATCGCCCCCGGCGTAGGACTGCAGAAAGGGAACCTCGGATGAGCACAGTTGTTGCCACAGAGCCGGTCCTGGTCATCGAGGGGCTCACCGTCGGGTACGGCGGGGTGCCTGCCGTCCGCGACCTCGACGCCAAAGTCCACGCCGGGGAGATCCTGGCACTGCTCGGTCCCAACGGGGCCGGGAAGACGACCACCATGTTGGCGGCGGTCGGTGCTATTCCGGTGATGTCGGGGAGTATCACGGCCCTCGGTGAACCGCTGGACAAGCGAGTCGAACGCAATGCCCGGCGCGGCATCACTCTGGTCCCGGACAACCGCGGTGTGTTCCACAAGCTGTCGGTCTCGGACAACCTGCGACTGGCACACCGCAAGGGCGGCGCAGACGTGGACGTCGTCTTCGAGTATTTCCCGAAGCTCAGGGACCTGCGGGGCCGCAAGTGCGGCAACCTCTCTGGTGGTGAACAGCAGATGCTGGCACTGGCCAAAGCCCTGTTGCCGCGTCCCAAGGTGCTGCTCATCGACGAACTCAGTCTGGGGCTGTCGCCGATCGCGGTAAAGGACCTGTTGCCGCGCCTGCGCAACATCGCCGATGAGCAGCAGATGGCGATCGTATTGGTGGAGCAGCACATCGACCTTGCTCTAGCGATTGCCGACTCGGCGATCGTGCTGCACCATGGCCGGGTGGCATTGTCCGGTCCTGCCTCCGAACTCAGTGCCCAGCGCGAGAAAGTCGAAGCTGCGTATTTCGGTCGCGTCGACGGCCCGAACGACGAGGTGGCGGCCGCTGCCGAGTAACACCGAACTGCGAATGCGCGCTGGAGGATCCGATTGTGTCGAAGACACCGCGTTCGGCCGCGGCCGTACCCAAAACCCGTCGTAGTACCCGGAACCGGCCGACAGACGTAGAACTGCTCGACGCCGCATTGGCGGTGATCGCCGATGTCGGCGCGGGGCGGGCGACCATGGACATGATCGCCGCCCGCGCCGGTACCTCCCGGGTGACCCTGTACGCCCACTTCGGTTCCCGGGATGCACTCGTCGACGCGGTTCTCGACCGGGAGATGAAGACACTGACCCGGTGGAAGCTCAAGGCCTACGACGAGGGCGACGAGATGACCTACGGCGACCACACGCGGTACTCGGTTGAGGTGTTGTTCGAGTACGCCCGCCGCAATCCGGATGGATTCCGGGTGTTGCTGACCAACCGGGACCAGCATCGGGAATCCGCACGGCAGTTCTCGGCGGCTCTGGAACCCAAACTCGCGCAACGCCTCCGCGACGCCTTCGCCGCTCGTGGGCAGACCGTCGGCGTGGGCGCCGACGTCCTGGCGTCGATGCTGATCGGGATGACCCTCGATGTCGCGCACCGTGCGGTGATCGTAGCCGGCGCCAGTATCGACACCGCCAGCGAACTCGCGGTGTCGTCGGCGATGTCGGTGTTGCGGTCCGTCGACGTCGGACAATTGCAAGCAGTCGATCGTTCGCTGACAGCGACTGCTGCGGAAATCCACCCAAGCGGCACATGAAACTGGAACACGTTCTAGTCTGATTCGGTGGACGTGACGTATGAGAACAGCAAGCGAGAACTGCAGACCGACAACGGGGTGCTGCGCTATCACGAGGCGGGCTCCGGACCGCCCCTGATCCTGCTCCACGGCTCGGGTCCGGGCGTGACCGGTTGGCGTAACTATCGGGGCAACATCGGTGTCTTTGCCGAAAGCCACCATTGCTACGTCCTGGAGTTCCCGGGATTCGGGGTCAGCGATCCGGTCAAGGGTCATCCGGTTCTGACCGCCGGTTCGTCGGTGATCCGCTTCATGGATGGCCTCGGTATCGAGTCTGCGCCGATCATCGGCAACTCGATGGGCGGCGTGGTGGGCGTCAACCTGGCGATCAAGAAGCCCGACCGGGTGAGCAAGCTGGTCACCATCGGCGGTGTCGGGCCCAACGTCTTCAGTCCGAGCCCGACTGAAGGGCTGCGGTTGCTCCAGGAGTTCACCGATGCGCCGGACCGTGAAAAGCTGATCCGCTGGCTGACCGGGATGGTCTACAACCGCGACCTGATCACCGACGAATTGATCGAAGAGCGCTGGGAGGCGGCGATCAACCCGGACGCGCAGGAAACCGCTCAGATGATGTACGGTTCGGCCGCATTCGAGATGCAGCAGCAGTTCATGGCGGCCTCCGACACCCCGCCGTACTGGTCGATGATGCACAAGGTGAACTGTCCGACTTTGCTGACCTGGGGTCGCGACGACCGCGTCAGCCCGCCGGACATGGCCATGGTCCCGATGCGACTGATACCCGACGCCGAACTACATGTGTTCCCCAAATGTGGACACTGGGTGATGATCGAGGCCAAAAAGGCCTTCGAGGGCGCGGTCCTCGACTTCTTGTCCCGCTGAGGCGAGCGGCCGATATCGTCGGTGACCACTGCAGTTTTACTGTGGATTTCGTAGGTCGATAGACGACTGACGATCGATATCGTCGCCATCGGGGGACTTGGTGGTGAATGGTTGTGCTCTGACGTATCTTGGGCATTCTGGTGCCGGTCATCGTTCCCGGCGCAAGTTGGGGATATCCGGGCGTCCAAGTGACACCAAGGGGACATTGCATGCAGTTCGGCCTGATCGCCAGCCGCCAACGAAGGCAACTGGCGATTGTCGCTGCGGGATGTGCGCTGGTGGCGGCTTCCACGACGGTGTCCGCACACGCCGAGCCGTCCGCGCAGCCGCCGCTGGGGCGCGCCAATTTCTCTACTCCCACTCTAGATCCCGCCGATGGCGAGACCGTGGGTATCGCCGCGCCGGTCATCATCTCGTTCACCGCGGCCATCGACGACAAGGCGACTGCGGAGAAGGCGATCCGGGTATCGACCGAGCCCGAAGTGGAGGGCCACTACCGCTGGGTGGGCAACAAAGAATTGCGGTGGAAGCCAAACGGCTTCTGGCCGGCCGGGACCAAGGTCGGCGTGCAAGCCGGAAGTGCCGCTTCGGCATTCACCATCGGCGACGAGTGGGTGGCAACCGCCGACGACAACACCCACACGCTCACGGTGACCGTCGACGGCGCGAGTGTGCGCACCATGCCGATATCCATGGGCGCCAACGAGAATCCCACACCGAACG
Source organism: Nocardia sp. 348MFTsu5.1 (assembly GCF_000383535.1). Taxonomy (NCBI): domain Bacteria; kingdom Bacillati; phylum Actinomycetota; class Actinomycetes; order Mycobacteriales; family Nocardiaceae; genus Nocardia; species Nocardia sp. 348MFTsu5.1. The sequence goes on along the minus strand of NZ_KB911511.1, from coordinate 400,422 downwards.
GCACCTACACGGTGGGTGAGCGCTTCGCCGACATGTACATGGACTCATCGGTGTACGGCGTGCCCGTCGACTCCCCCGGTGGCTACCGCACGTACGTCGAGTACGCGGCCCGGTTGTCGAACAGCGGCATCTTCCTCCACGCGGCGCCGTGGTCGGTCGGGCAGCAGGGCAACACCAATGTCTCGCGTGGGTGCATCAATGTGAGCACCGACGACGGCCGGTGGTTCTTCGAGAATGCACCCAAGGGTGCGCCGGTCATCGTCTCGAACACCGTCGGCGGAACCATCGATCCCACCGACGGGCTCACGGACTTCACTGCTCCCTAAACCCGATGATGTGGCCTTTTGGCGAACAAACCCGCAGGTCGACGCCGCCAAAAGGACACATCATCGGGGTGGGGAGCGCGCTACCAGATCCGGACGCGTTCGGCCTCGGTGAGGAACAGGGCGTCCTCGTTCTCGACACCGAAGGCCTCATAGAAGGCATCGATGTTGCTGATCACGCCGTTGCAGCGGAACTCCGGCGGTGAATGCGGATCGATGGACAGCCTGCGGATCGCCTCCGCGTCACGGGTTTTGGTGCGCCACACCTGCGCCCAGCCGTAGAACACGCGCTGCAGGCCGGTGAGTCCGTCGATCTCCGGAGCAGGCTTTCCATCGAGCGCAATCTGATAGGCAACGAGTGAAATGGAGAGTCCGCCGAGATCGCCGATGTTCTCGCCGATGGTGAAATCGCCGTTGACCTTGTACTTCTCGTCGAGACCCTTGGGCGTGAACCGACCGTACTGTGCGATGAGCTTGCGTGTGCGAGTGCCGAATTCGTCACGGTCGGCGTCGGTCCACCAGTCGATCAGATTGCCGTCGCCGTCGTACTTGGCGCCCTGATCGTCGAAGCCGTGGCCGATCTCGTGGCCGATGACCGCGCCGATGCCGCCGTAGTTGGCAGCGTCGTCGGCTTCCGGGTCGAAGAACGGTGGCTGCAGGATCGCGGCCGGGAAGACGATCTCGTTCATGCCCGGGTTGTAGTAGGCGTTGACGGTCTGCGGAGTCATGAACCACTCGTCGCGGTCCACCGGTGCGCCGATCTTGGCGAACTCCCGATCTTCCTCGTAAGCGCTTGCGCGGGCGATGTTTCCGAACAGATCGCCACGTTCGATCGTCAGCGACGAGTAGTCCCGCCACGTGGCCGGGTAGCCGATCTTGGGGGTGAACTTCTCGAGTTTGACGAGCGCCTTCTCGCGGGTTTCGGGGCTCATCCACTCCAGATCGGTGATGTTGCGGCGATAGGCTTTCACCAGATTGTCGATGAGCTCATCCATCCGGGCCTTCGCCTGCGGTGGGAAGTGTTTGGCGACATACAGTTTGCCGACCGCGAACCCGAGACTCTGTTCGACCAGGCCGACACCACGCTTCCAGCGGTCACGGATGACCTCGGAGCCGGTGAGGGTCTTGCCGTAGAACTCGAAGTTCTCGGCCACGAACTCGTCGGACAGGTATGACGCGGCCGAATGCAACAGCCGCCATTGTGCCCAGAGCTTCCAGTCACTCAGATCACGCTCGGCGAACAGTGCGGCGGCTCCGGAGATGAACGACGGCTGCCCGACAACCACTTCGCCGAATGTTTTCTCGGCCGTCGTGCTCAGTCCCGCGGTCCAGGCATCGAGGTCGACGCCGGTTGCCTCGGACTTCAATTCGGCCAATGTCCGTAGGTTGTAGGTGAGATCGGCGTCGCGGCGGCGGACCACATCCCAGTGCTGGGCGGCGATCGCCGTCTCGAGGTCGACCACGGTGTCGGCCGCGCTCAGAGCATCGTCGAAACCTGCCAGCCCGAACATCTTTGCCACATGCTCGCGGTAGGCGGCCAGCGACTCGGCGTGATTCTCTTCGCGGTAATACGATTCGTCGGGCAGTCCGAGGCCCGACTGGGTGATGTGGATGAGGTAGCGGTCGGACTGCTTGGCATCGGTGTCGACGTAATAGCCGAAGAGTCCGCCGATGCCGCGGCGCTGCTGCGCGCCGATCAGGCGGGCGAGTTCGGTGCGGTCACCGGCGTTCGCCAGCGCCGCGAGATCCGCGCGAATCGGTTCGATGCCCAGTGAGTTGATCAGCTCTTCGTCCATGAAACTGGCGTACAGATCGCCGATCTTCCGGGCGTCTGTTCCGGGTTCCGGCGAGGACTCGGCGCATTCGGTGATCAGGTCGCGGACGTTCTCCTCGGCGCGATCACGGAGTACATGGAAGGCCCCGTCCACGGCTCGGTCTTCGGGAATCACGTGGTCCCGTAGCCACACGCCGTTCACGTGTTCGAACAGGTCGTCTTGAGGACGCACGGAATCATCGACCCAGCGCAGGTCGATTCCCGACCTGGGATCCGGTGATTCGGTGGCGTCAACGGTCTCGGTTGATGAAGTCACCAGACCATCCTGGCATCTCCGGACCGGTTCGTCAGGCGCCGCTGAGCGAGGACCCTTTGGCCTGGTGTGCGGTGAGCAGCAAATGATCGAATGCACGGCGGGTCTCGTCGCCGATCGGAACCGAGCCCTCGGCTGCCTCGACGATGTTCTGGGCCAACTCGCGGAGCTTGGTGTTCGTCTGCTGCGAGCGCCAGGTCAGCACCTCGAAAGCCCGGTCGGCCGAGATTCCATAGGTGAGCATCAGCATGCCCTTGGCCTGCTCGATCACCGCCCTGGACACCGCGAAGTTCTTGACCGCGGCGTCCATCGTTTCTTTCAACTCTGATTGGTGGACATCCGTGAGGTCCACATAGAAACCCTCGGTGCCGATCAGCTTTCCGGATGGGTCTGTCATCCGGTCGCCGATCACGAGGACGTGGCGAACCTTTCCGGCGCGATCGATGATGCGATGGCGGCTGCTGAACGCCTTGCCTTCGAGCAGTTCGTTGACCACATGCTCGACGCGCTGGCGATCCTCCGGGTGCTTGTGCGAAAGCAGCAACTCCGTGGTCGGCGTGACCTCACCGGGCCCGTAACCGTGGATCGCGGCGACTTCGTCGGACCAGAACCATTGCTGTTGCTCGATGAGGAAGCGGAAGCTGCCCGCAGCCTGTGTCACACCGCCGAGTACCTGTCCGACCTGCTCGGCGCCGGTGCTGTCGCTCTCCATGATCTGCTCCTCATGCCCGATATTGGTGCCCCCGGTTTCTGGAGCCGAGAACATGTAACACGAAGGCGCGATGACAGCCGACGACGGGCCGTCGCCGACGCTTCTGAACTTACCGGTAAAGGGTTTGAACCCGGGCCAATTCCGAAGCCGGATGCGAGACTTCGGTCATCCGCCCAGAGTGCGGTGCATCTCCCAGACGAGGACCTCGGTGGCGGTGATGGCGGTGAGCCGTTCGCCGCCGCCTCCGGTGATCCTGACCGCGTCTCCGGCACCGAGGTCGTCGGCGACGGATTCGAGTCGGGCCGATCCGGACGCGACGAACACATGACCCCAGGGCAGGTCGGGCAACGTCACCGATTGGCCGGCATCGAGCCTGGCGACATGGAACGCGACGGAACTGTTGGCGATCCGGATCGCCGAGTCGTAGTCGGGCATGCCCGACGCCACCGTGACGAGCGAACCGGCCCGTAGCTCATCGGAGACGTCGAGCTGCTCGTAGCCGGGTTCCGTGTCGGGGTCGTCGGGCAGAACCCACATCTGGATGTAGTGCACCGGCTCGGCGCCGGTCACGATCGGGTGACTTTTGCGGACGAGCCCACCCCGCCAGGTGTCGTTGCGTTCAGAATGAGTGACACCGGAGCCGGCACTCATCCGCTGCGCCAGACCCGGGTAGATGACACCGGAATGGTCCATCGAATCCTGATGCACCAACGACCCCGACATCACCCAGGTGACGATCTCCATATTGCGATGGGGATGGGTGTCGAAACCCTGTTGGGGCGACACGGTTTCGTCGTTGTGCACCATGAGGACTCCGTGATGCGTGTTGTCCGGGTCGTAGTGGTCGCCGAAGGAGAAACCGTGCCGGGAATCGAGCCACTCGAGACCGGTGACAGGTCGGTCGTTCGAGCGAAAAAGATGATGGCGGGAGCTCACCTCTCCAATCCTCCGCCCTCGTGCAGCGATGGTGCAAAAATGAGTGACGCAGTCCGGAATGCACGCTAATTAAGGGTAGTTACGGGATCGTGACGACCTCGTAAGCAAGTTGGAAACCACTTTGGTGACGCTCACCCTGTTACAGGAGTGAAAATTGTGACTATGCATCGTTCTCCTGGCCGACTTGCGGTCGCTTTCGCTTTAGCGCTTGCGTGCGCCCTTGCCGTCGCCTCCTGCGGCACCTTCGGCAAGTCGACGGCCACCGGTGCCGAAGCGATGCTGGGTGATTTCGAGAAGGCGATCGAAGATCAGGATCCGAGTGCAACCGCGTTGCTGACATCGTCGCCCGAACTGGCCATGATCGCGTATGAGGCAACGTTCAACGGGATGGCGGCGGACAAGGTCGACGTCGACGTGCAGCGCGCCGAAGAATACTCTGACGGCACCGCAACGTTCGAGTTGAAAACCACGTGGTCGCTCGGCGACAAGCATGAGTTCCAGACCATCACGCAGGGTTCGGCCCGCAAGCTCACGTTGGGCTGGCGGGTGCAATGGGAGCCGGGTCTGCTCGCGGAAGACCTACCGACCGGTGGCAGCCTGCGCATGGTTCGCACCGACGCCAATCCGGCGCCGGCGGTGCTCGACCGTGCGGGCAAGAAGATGCTGACGCTGCAGACGATCAACAACATCGTCCTCGACCCGGCCGCGACCGGAAACATCGCCGGGTCCGTCGCGGCACTGTCGACGATCATCGAGCCGCTGGCTCAGCTGATCACGCCGGACGTCATCAGCCGTCAGCTGGCCGACGCCGGCAACAAGCCGGTGACGGTTGTATCGGTCCGCGATTCCGACATGATCGCGCTGGCCGGCGACCCCGCGTCGGTACCGGGCGTGACGATCAAGAAGGAACCCAAACTCGTCCTCCTCGACCGGCGACTAAAGTCACCCGTGTTCGACGGAGTGCAGGACTATTGGCAGGCGATCCGGGACGCCACTTCGGGGTGGGCCGTCCAGACCGTCGTACCCGGGCAGCCGCCCGTGCAGCTCGCCGGTGAGCAGGGACCACCCGGACCCGACGTGACCACGAGCATCGATCCGAACACCCAGCTCGATGCCCTCGACGCCGTGGTCGAGGTGGCGCAGCCGGCATCGATTCTGGTCGTGGACGCGGGCACCGGCGAGATCCGGGCAGCGATGCGCAACGACGCGGCCGAAGCCTCGGACATCACGATCGACAAGGGGTACACCCCCGGCGCGACCCTCGGTTCGGTGGCGGACGTGATCAACCGGCTGGCCGGGGCAGATGACGCCAGGGCGGGGCAGTTGCTCGCGCAGCTGGGTCTGGGTGTCGACTTCAAGGTGGCCGGTGTCCGGCCCGCCGGCAGCGGAGGTCAGCAGTCGACGGCCAAGCCGGTGACCTTCCGGCCCGAGGATCTGCGGGTGTCGGCGCTGAACATGGCAACCCTCGGTGTGGCCATCGCCCGTGGCAATTCGGTGGCTCCGTCCGTCATCGCCGGTGTTCCCGGACAGGTCCAGGGTGGTGACCTAGGTGCGGTCGACCCCGCGGTCCTGGCCGCCATCGACAAGGCGATGCGAGACACCGCTGCCGACGGCGATGCCAGCGATCTGGTGAACGCCGGCGGATTGCGCGCGCTGGTGGGTACCAACGGACCTCAGGGTCCTGGCTGGTTCGTCGGGATCCAGGGCAACCGCGTGTTCGTGGTCTACTGCGAGGGCGAGCGCTCGGGCAGTGCCGCACTGGCGGTGGCCCAGCGCTTCCTGAGTCCGCGGCCGCATCAGCAGTAGCCGGGCTCAGGGCCCGACTACTGCTCCAGATACCTGGGATTGGCGACCAGCAGCCGTTCGGTGACGGCCGCCCGGACCACTGCGATGATCCGTGGATCTTGAGGGTTGGCTCTCCCGGCCCGGAGCTCCAGTGCCAGATCGGTCTCGGAGTCGAAGCCCAGCTCTGCCAGTGCGGCGCGCTGCCGGTCCAGGGGTGCGTCGCCGGCGGCCAATTCACGCTCGACGATGTCGAGCACGTTGGCCGCGACACGGGCTTCGAACCTGGTCGAACCGGTCGCCGCGTCGGTCATCACGGTGGTGCGCAACCATTCCGCCACGGCGTTGACCAATTCGGCAGCTGTGGGACGTCCGTGGAGGCCTGGTTCCGCGGCTTTCGCCGGTGGCTGGGTGACCGCGGTGGCCGGGCGGCCGAGCGCCAGCAGGATGTCGTGCTCCTGTTCGCACACCCGCCGGCCGATGGCAGCGAGTTCGACCGAACGATGCGCGCCGGACAGGTGCCGCGACGCCATCTGCGCGCACACGATGCTCCACCACACGGTGCGATACAGCTGCCACCAGCGCACCGCCTCGATGTCCGGTCGCGTTCCGGCGACCTCGGCGTAGCCGTTGAGTAGTTCGTCGACGGTGCCGAATCCGCCGACTTCCGGGGCGGTCCCGAATCGCCAGCACTTGACGAGTAACCAGCCGAGATCCTCACGCGGATCGCCGATGTGGGTGAGTTCCCAGTCCAGGACCGCACCGAGCCCGGTCTCGGAGATCAGCAGGTTCCCGTTGCGGAAGTCGCCGTGTACGACAGTCTCGGGCACCGGCTCGGGTTGGTACATCGACAGCGCGGCCAATGCGATCTCGGTGACCGCCGAGGGTGTGTCGAGGTCGAGATAGGACTGCCGCAGTTCGTCGAGTCCGCTGCGGGACCCGGTCTGCAGCGCGGGTACCGCCGACAGCGGAATCGAGTGGATCCGGGCGAGGTTGCGGCCGAGTTCGGCAGCCATGCCGATGCGAGCCCGCGCGTAGCGGTCGTCGCGCAACAGTTTTCGTGGGATCGATTCGCCGTCGATGTGGTCGCAGACCAGATAGGGGGCGCCGAGCGCGTCGGTGTCGTCGGAGAAGTCGATCACCCGGGGCACCGGGACACCGGCCTCGGCGGCGGCCGAGATCGCCTCGGATTCGCGGGTCATACCGAGTGGTCCGTGTACCGAGTCGGGCTGGCGGCGCAGGATCAGCCGCTGCACCTCGGTTCCGCGATGGCAACGAAATGACCAGGTTTCGCTGTTGGCACCGGCGGTGAGCCGGCGAAGATCCTCGACCCGGACGTCGTCGCCGAAGACCACACCCAATCGCGCGGCGAGGAGGTCGCCGATATCGCTGTCCGGCATCAGTTCGGGTCCTTCTTCCGGATGCGCCGCGGGCCGGCGTACCCGAACAGATAGCCGGCGATCTTGCGGATCTGCACCTCGTCGGACCCCTCGGTGATCCGGTACCGGCGGTGATGACGGTAGATGTGCTCGAAGGGCATGTGCCTGGTGTAGCCCATACCGCCGTGCACCTGGATGGCCTGGTCGGCGGCGTCGCAGACCAGCCTGTTGGCGCGGTAGTTGCACATCGAGACCCGATCGCTGATCTCCAGGTGCGGGATCCGGTCCATCTCCCAGGCGGTCTTACGGACCAGTCCGCGGACCATCTCCGCCTCGGTGTGCAGCTCGACAAGGGGGAACTGGATTGCCTGGCGGCTCGACAGTGGCGCCCCGAAAGTTATTCTTTCCCGGGCATATTCGACGCTGCGGTCGATGCAGAACTGAGCTGCGCCGACCCCCGAGGCCGCCTGTCGAATGCGGTTCTCGTGCACAAACGTCTGCGCGACGGCAAGACCTTCGCCCTCCATCCCGAAGATCGCCGAATCCGGAACCTCGACGTCGGTGATGGTGACCTCGGCGTGGTCGGTGGGCATGTTGAAGGTCCACCATTGGAAATCGACGGAGAATCCCGGGACGTCGGTGGGTACGAAGAACGCGGTGATACCTCTGGCGTCACCGTCTTTGCCCGACGTGCGCGCGAACACCACATCGTGTGTGGCGTTGTGCATGCCCGAATTGAATCGTTTGCCGCCGTTGATAATCCACGAATCGCCCACTTTGCGGGCAGTGGTTTCCATCCAGGTGGCGTCACTGCCGTGATCGGGTTCGGTCAGCCCGAACCCGATCCGGGCCTCGCCGCGGATCATCGGCTCGAGGAATTCGTCCTGCTGTTCTGTGGTGCCATAGGCGAGCAACATGTGGGCAAAGGGGAAGTTTCCGACGATCGACGACTCGTTCTGCAAGTCGTTGTGCAGCCCGAGTCCCTTGTGCGCCAGGTGTTCCCGGATGATCGCCATGTCGAAATTGGTGCCCCCGCGTCCACCGATGTCGGTGGGCAACGCGTAGCGTAACCAGCCGGCGTCGTCGGCGAGCCGGCGCATCTGACCGAGCAGCTCTTCCCAGTCCCGGCGCGGCACGCCACCGCCCTCGAAATCGGTGCGGGCCCATTCGCGGCGGTGGTCGAAGAAACGGATGTTGTCGTCGGCCTCCTGCAGTGGCCGGATCTGCGTGTCGATGAACTCATCGATCTCACGCAGGGTGGTGGTGATCGCCTCGGGTACGGCGTAGTCCACGGCTGGATCCTTCCCATAACTGGTTTCGGCTGATCAGCTGTTCAGAGCGACCGTATCGGGTATCGGGGACCGTCCGCAGCCGATTTCACCGAGGCTGCGAGAATTACCCGCTGTGCTGCAGTAATGATTGGCTGTTCACGGTATCTTCGATTGATGAGCCTGCCGGATCGATGGTCCTTCGACAGTGATCGATCGTTCACTGTGACCGCGTGTGAGAGGTAGTCGATGGCCAAAGCTGATGAGGGTGCCCGGGCGTTCACCACTGCCGCGATCCGGGAGGGAGACGACCCGACGGCCCGGGCCATCCTCAGTGCGGCGGTCCAGATGATTGCGGCCCGCGGCTACCACGGCACGTCGATCCGGGACATCGCGACGTTCGCCGGTATCAGTCCGGGTTCGATCTACAACCACTTCGGATCCAAACACGAACTGCTGGTGACGATTCTGGTCCGTGGTGGCTCTGCGCTGGTCGAGGCCACCGAACGGGCTCTGCTGGACGCGCCCGCGGAACCGGCCGCCCGCCTCGATGCGATCGTCAGCACCCACGTCGGCGTCCACGCGCAGAACCCGATGGAGAGCTATATCGGAAACTCCGAACTGCGCAGCCTCGACGCGGTGGCCCTCGAACGGGTGATTGCCAATCGTGATGCGCAGCAACGCATTTTCGACAGGGTCATCGACGACGGTGTCCGGCGTGGTGCGTTCACCACGCAGAACCCGGTGGAGGCGTCACGATTCGTGGTCACCGCTTGTACCGCCGTTGCGATGTGGTTCCGGCCCGATGGTCCGGCCAGCGAAGCGGACGTGATCGCGCGCTATCAGGCCGTCGCGCGGGATGCGGTCGGTCATCGGCCGCTGTGATACTTCTGCGCCAGGTACTGATCGAATGTCGCGTGCCCGAACGGTGTTCCGGGTACGAGGTTGTTGCCGGCGGCGAATGCCTTGAACAGTTTTCCCGGGAGCCGTAGCGGCAGGGCGGGCCGGCGAGATCCCTTGGCCTTCTTCCAGGCGGAGAGCAGATCGGCCGTGGTCCGTTGCTCCGGGCCACCGATATCGTCGACCCGGCCCGACGGTTCACCCGCGGCGAGAGTCACCAGCCTGGCCGCGACCTCCTGTGTTGCGATCGGCTGAAACCGGATCGACGGGGCGATGACCACCGGCAGGAAACGCTGGGCGCTGAACAAGGTGTCGACAAACGGATGAAATTGCGTTGATCGTTGCACGGTCAGCGGCACCCCCGACGCTGTTGCCAGGGATTCGATTGCGAGACGCTGTTTGTAGAAGCCCATCGGGATCTTGTCGATGCCCACGATCGAGAGCAGTACGACATGGCGGACGTGGGCGCTCGCAGCCGCCGCGAACAGGTTCTTCGCGACTTGAATGTCTTTGGCGCCGTTTGTGGTTGCGAGATGGATGACGGTGTCGACGTCGGCCATCGCGGCGTCGATACCGGTACCGCTCATCAGATCACCGGTGACCAGACCCGGTCCGCGACGCCGACTCAGTGCCCGCACATCGTGGCCGTCGGCTCGTAGCGCTGCGGTGGTGGGAGTGCCGATCTGGCCGGTGGCTCCGGTGATCAGATAGGTCGTCATGCTCGATCCTTTCGTCAGCGCCGTTGCCGGTGGTGACCGGTCAGGCAGTCACGGCCCGCCGGCGGAGCGCCGTGACGCGCGCCGCCCGCCATCCGAGCAGGAACAAACCCAGGACAATCGTCGCGACGATGATGAAGCTGAATGCCACACCCTGATGGAACTGGTGACGCAACACCATGCCGACGGCGACGGCTCCGACCCAGATCAGCACACCGTCCGGGACCACCCGTTCGGGGCGGAAGGGGTAGGGGCTGCCGTGGTCGGCGCGCATGTGTGCGTACAGGTAGGCCAGCGACCAGCCGATTGCACCGCCGAGTACGAATGGCCAGGCGGTGCTGAAGACTCCCTGCAAGGTCAGGCCCTCGTCGTGATTCATCCGTCCGATGAACGCGAAGACGACCACCGCGCAAAGATCTGCCAGAGCGGTGAAGAGTCGGCGCATACCCGACACGTTAGCGGGCTGTGGCCGCGTTCAGCGAACCGTGTCGGGCGGAGTATCACCCTTGTCCGGCGACTCGCCTTCCGGCGACTTGTTCAGGTCGAGTTCGGCGTCGATCTCTTCCTCGATTTCTTTCTCGACCTCGTCGGGGCTTTCCAAAGACTTGTACGTGGTGCGGAACTTGACAAAGATCACCACCCAGCCGACCAGAGCCACCCCGAGGTAGCTGATCATCCGGTACACCAGGACGGCGGTCACGGCCGCGCCGGCGCCCATGCCCGCTGACGTGAGTGCGGGTACCAGGACCCCGTCCACAACACCGAGACCGCCCGGGAGCAACGGGATGGCGGAGCCCACGGCCTTGGAGGCCGCATACGCCACCATCAGCCCGGAGATGCTCGGTTGACCGCCCACCGCGTAACAGGCAAACGCCAGGCAGGCGACGTCGGCAACCCAGTTGAACATCGACCAGCCGAAGGCGATCGATGTTTCCTTGGGTTTGAGTTGGACGGCTTGGAGTTGTCGCAGGATTTCCTGCCAGCGGTTGACGCCGTGGTCGGATGGTTTGTCGCGCATGTTGTTGAACCAGCGCAGCACTGTGACGCCGAGACCCTCGATCGAATGCGGGTTGCGGGCGACATACCCGGCAACGAGCGCGAAGGCCAAGAAGCCACTGATCGAGAAGATTATCGAGAACGGGCTGGTCTGGGCGCCGGCGAGCAGCGCTCCACCGAGACCGAGGACGGCGAGGCCGACAGCCATCATCAGTCCGGACATCACCACCTGCCAGGACGCGACCACCGGGGTGGCGCCCCACCGGCGGGTCTCGCGGTAGGTGAACGCCGGTGCCAGCACCTGGCCGCCGGGCATCGTCTGGCTCAGCGAGTTCGCAGCGAGGATCACCGACAGCGACTGCCACTGCCCGATCTTGAGCCCGGCCGATCGCAGCAATGCGCGCTGCACCTGGGCGAAGCTGTCCATCGACAGAAACGCCGCCAGGATGCACAGCGCAACCCAATCCCACTCGATCTCGTCGAGGTGGAACCAGGTTTGCTTGAGCTTCGGCCAGACCAGGTAGGCCTCGACGCCCAGGATCACCAAAACGAGTGCGAGTACCAGCCATCGCACCCACCAGAACTGGCGGCGGGTACCGTTCGTCGCCGTCATGGTGTGCAGCCTATCGGTCCGCAGTGTCCGACTTGATGACCAGGAGGCATCAAAGAGCCTGGGTGGCTCGATGCCGTCCGATCGACTCTAGCGCGTAGTGGGCCGCTCGCGTCTAATGTTGCGCAGGTGAGCGAGCCGAAACCCCCGAGTGGCGGTGTGATCGACGGTCGGACGGCCGATCGACTGAGCGTGCATCCGGTTGTCCGGGCCGCGGCCGAGTGGTCCTGGCGACTGTTGGTGATCGTCGCCGGGCTGTACGTGGTGTCGCTGGTTGTCTCCGAGTACGAAGCGGTTGTCGTGCCGGTCGGGCTCGCGGTGCTGGGTTCCGCGTTCCTGGTCCCGATGGTCGATTGGCTGAACCGTCGCGGTATGCCCCGCGCACTCGCGGTGTTCGGGACGTTGTTGGTCGCGATCGGAATGATCGTCGGGATCATGGCATTTGTCGTGCAGCAGTTCATCGATGGACTTCCGGAACTGACCGACCAGATCGAGAAGACCATCAATGAGACCCGCGACTGGCTCGTCGATGGGCCGTTGAACGTCGCCGAAGATCAGGTCGACCATCTCGGCGATGACGCGATCAATGTCTTGAAAGACAACCAGGACAATGTGACCTCCGGTGCGCTGTCGACGGCCACGACGGTCAGCGAGATCGTCACCGGTGGGCTCCTGATGCTGTTCTTGATGATCTTCTTCCTTTATGGCGGGGGTCAGATCTGGCGCTTCCTGACCCTGGCGATTCCTGTGAACGCCCGCGAAAAGGTCTGGGAGGCAGGACACAACGGATTCGGGACCCTGGTCGGATATGTGCGGGCAACAGTCGTCGTGGCAGCCGTGGATGCAATCGGCATCGGTGTTGGTCTGGCGATCCTGCAGGTTCCCTTGGCATTACCACTGGCCTCCCTGGTTTTCATCGGTGCATTCATCCCGATCGTCGGTGCCCTGGCCACCGGTGGCCTGGCCGTGGTGGTTGCGCTGGTGACCCAGGGTTGGGTTGTCGCACTTATTGCGCTTGCCGTGGTGGTGGCGGTGATGCAGCTCGAAAGCCATGTCCTCCAGCCGTTCTTGCTCGGTCGTTCGGTGCGGTTGCATCCCGTTGCTGTTGTGCTCGCTATCGCCGCGGGGATTGTCACCGCCGGCATCGTCGGTGGTCTGCTGGCGGTCCCGATCATCGCGTTCCTGAACACCGCGGTGCGGACATTGGTGGCCAAATCTCACCTGACCGAATCTGATCCGGAACTCGCGGAATACGCCGCGGTCGCCCGGCACGAACACGAGCGGATGTACGAGGCCAGTCCGGATCAGCCGAAGTGGGACGAAGACGACGCCCCCGACAAGACCGACCGGGCGCCGGAGCCCGAGCAGGACAACACCGGCGATTCCGGCTGAGAACACCCGTGACCCGATCTTTGAGTGCATCTGGGCGATCCGCGGACACCGACGACGACCCGGTGGGTCCGCTGTGGCGGGCCGCACAGGTCTTTCGTCTGCTGAGTTACGTCTACGCCCTGGGTTTTCAGCTCGCGGTCCACGACGACTACGAACGGGTCGGATGGAGCTGGTTCTTCTTCGCACTGCTGACGCTGTGGACGGGTGTCAGCACCATCTTGTACCTGAAAGGCCCCGGGCGCCGCCCGTTCTGGGTCGGCATGGATCTGGTGATCGCCTGCGGCCTGATCCTCGTGACCCGGTGGTTGGCCTCGCCGCAGTGGGCCGCGGACAACCAGTCGTTTCCGACGACGTTGTGGGCGACCAATTCGGTTGTCTCCGCGGCGATCCTGAGCGGACCGGTGGTGGGCGCCGGGTTCGCTCTCGCGGTTCGCGCGGCCAGCGCGGTGGCCAAGGGTGGCTATGACCTGAACGTCGGCCGGGACGCCACCGTCGTCGTATTGTTGGCGGTGGGCATCGGGGTGGGGTTGGCCGCCCAGGCCGCTCGTCGCAACCATGAACGGATCACCCGCGCGCTGCGGCTTGCCGCGGCGGCATCGGAACGGGATCGGCTCAGCAGGCAGGTGCACGACGGGGTACTGCAGGTCCTTGCCCTGATCAGCAGGCGCGGAGCCGAGATCGGTGGCGAGACGGCACAACTGGCCCGGATTGCTGGTGAACAGGAGCGGTCGCTTCGCCGTCTGATCGCCGACATCGAACCGCCGTTGACCGATCAGAAGGCCGCCGACGTGGATCTGCGTATGTTGCTGCGGCCCCATGCCGACGATCTGGTGACGATCAGCGAACCGGGAGAACCGGTGCTGCTGGACCACTTTCGGGCGATGGAACTGGAAGCCGCAGTGGTCAACGCGCTCGACAATGTCCGCCTGCATGCCGGGGCCGGGGCGCGGGCCTATGTGCTCGTCGAAGACCTCGGTGATCAGGTTGTGGTGAGCGTTCGTGACGACGGATCCGGGATCGAGGACGGTCGGCTCCGAGAGGCGAGAGCTCAGGGCCGCATGGGTGTGTCGAGATCGATCGTGGAGCGGATCGAGGCCCTCGGCGGTACGGCAAAGCTCGACACCGGGCCCGGCGAGGGAACCGAATGGGAGCTCACGGTGTCGAAGCACGCGGGCGACAGGAACGGGGAGGTACAGGACTGATGGCCGATGCGGGAGATGCGGCGGTGTTGCGGGTGATGGTGGTCGACGACCACCCGATGTGGCGGGAGGGTGTGGCCCGCGACCTGGCCGACGCGGGTTTTGACGTTGTGGCCGTTGCCGACAGCGTGGCCGCCGCCACCGCCCGTGGGCGCGCGGTGCAGCCGGATGTGGTGCTGATGGACATGCAGCTGCCTGACGGCAACGGGGCCGAGGCGACGGTCGGGATCCTCGAGGTCTCGCCCCGCACGCGGGTCCTGGTGCTCTCGGCCTCTGATGAGCGTGACGACGTGCTCGAGGCGGTCAAGGCGGGCGCCGGCGGATATCTGGTCAAGAGTGCGTCCAAGGAGGAACTGCTGGCGGCGGTCCGGGCGACGGCAGCGGGGCAAGCGGTGTTCACCCCGGGGCTGGCCGGTCTGGTGCTGGGCGAGTACCGGCGCATTGCCCGCGACCCGGGCCGGGCCGGTGATGCACCGGCGCTCACCGACCGGGAGACCGAGGTGTTGCGGTACGTTGCAAAAGGATTGAGCGCCAAGCAGATTGCGTCGAAGCTCACCCTGAGTCATCGCACCGTGGAGAACCACGTCCAGGCGACTCTGCGGAAGCTGCAGCTCGGTAACCGCGTCGAGCTGACCCGCTATGCCATCGAACACGGCCTCGACACCGAACCGGAATGAGCACGCCGACGGCCGCATGGCAGGTGTACTTTGCGGCAAGTCCCTAGGCCGGCTGAGTAGTGCTACTCATCCGTGCGGGGCCTGCTCCCGCGACCATCGAAACATGACCCAACCGAACCAAGCCGTCATCAGCCGGCTTTCCTCCGAGTTCAACTCTTTGTCGAATCAGTTTGCTCGTGTGTCGGGCGATCTGAACGAACTGCACACCGTGCTCACCCAGCTACGGGCACAGCCGCAGCCCCAACCTCAACCACAACCACAACCACAGCCGGCGCCCCGGCCGCAGCCTCAACCACAGCCGCAACCACAGCCGGCCCCCCGGCCGCAGCCCCAAGCGATGCAACCGCGGGCTCCGCAACCTCAGGCCTGGCACCCGCAGCCGATGGGGCCGCCGGTGCACCGGCCTGCGGCGCCGCAGATGTCAACGGTTCCGACCGGTCCCTACCCGTCTGCCTACAGTGCCTCCGCGTCTCGCCGGCCCGGACCACCGCCACCCTCCAAGCCGTCGTTGTGGCAGCGGATGACCGCCGAATCCGGTGGCGGTCTGATCGGCAAGGTCCTGGCGGTCGCCGGTGTGACGGTGACCCTGATCGGCGTCGTGATGATGCTGGTGCTGGCCGCGCAGGCGGGCATCTTGCGCCCTGAGATCCGGGTCGTGGCCGGAGGCGTGCTGGCGATCGCGTTGGTCATGACCGCTGTGTGGATGGCGGAGCGGCCAGGTGGCCGGGTGGGGGCGATCGCACTGTCTGCCACCGGTATTGCCGCGGCATACTTCGATGTTGTTGCGATCACCCGCATCTACGATTGGCTACCCGACTACAGCGGCCTCGTCCTGGCCGGACTGATCACCTTCAGCGGCCTGTTGCTGGCCCGTCGTTGGGATTCAGAACATTTGGCGCTGCTGGTCCTGGTCCCGGTCTTCATTCTCGCTCCCGTACTCACCGCCGGACCGTCGCTGCTGCTCGTCGGATCCATGCTCGCCATGGCGATCGGTTCCTTCCCGATCCAGCTCGGAAAAGACTGGATCTGGCTGCACGCCGTGCGGGTCACCGCAGCCACGTCGGTCCAGCTCGCCTGGATCGCGGCAAGTGTCGTGGGCGACGACGAGCACCTGGTGGTGGGGGTCGTCGCGATGTCCGTCGCCGCGGCATTCGGGATCACCACCTCGGCGGTGCTGGCGCGGGGCACCAGACTGCCGCCCCTGACCGCACTACTCGGTTGCGCCACAGCACTGCCGGTTCTGTTGTCGCCCTTGATCTTCGATCGGTGGACGTCCGCCGGACTCATCGGGGGCGTGGCCGTACTGCTGCTGGTGGTGGCCCTTCTCGACCGTGAACAGCACAACGCCGTCCGGTACGTCTACGCAACAAGCTCTGCCGTCGCAGCGGTTGTCGGGGTTGCCGTGGCCTTCGAAGGTCCGGTGATCGCCCCGGTCCTCCTCGCGATGTCGATCGTGATCGCGGTGGCTGCCCGGCATGACCTGGTCGGCCGCGTGGTCGCCACGTCCATCGGTGTCCTGGGTGGTGTCGGCTACCTGGCGATCTCGCCGCCGGAACAGCTGCTCGCATCCACAGAACTCGCTGTGTTGCACGCAGTTTCGGTGATCGTCGCCAGCGTTCTGGTCGTCGTTGCGGTCTGGACTCTCGTGTGGTCGTGGTACCAGGCCACTGAACGTCATTCGGCGCAGAATGTTCAGGGGTTCGGAATCCTCGGCGCGCTGGCCTCCCTCTACGCCGTGACCGCGCTGACCGTGACCGCCGGCGTGGCCTTCGGCGGCCCGGACGGCGGATTCCTCGGCGGACACGTGGCCGCGACCATCTGCTGGATGATCGTTGCCGCCGGCCTGCTGGTCATCTCCATCTCGATTGCCAAGGGTCGCAGGATGTTCGGCGGAATCGGCCGGAACATCGTTGTCACAGCCGGTTTGCTGCTGACCGCCGCCGCCGTGGCGAAGCTGTTCCTCTTCGACCTGGCGACGCTGAACGGGATCTTCCGGGTCACGGTGTTCATCGTGGTCGGCCTGATCCTGCTGGCACTCGGTTCCGGTTACGCCCGGGCACTCGGCCAGGGTGAGGCAACCATGACCGAACTGCGCCAGTAACGGCGCGGCCCACCCGTCGACCGTGACTCAGAAATCGCCGCCGACCGTGCCGATATCGTCGTTGACCGGGCCGCAAATGTCGAGCACATCGGCTTGTCGGTGGGGGCTGATAGAACTGTTTTATGACGTCGGGGGTGGCAGATCTGATCGACCGCATCAAGGGCATGGCCCTTGATGCGGAGGAGATTGTTGCTGTCCGTGAGGTGTTGTCGCGCAGGCTCGTTGATGTGTCGTTGGCGACGTTGTCGGACAAAGAAACCGTCGACCTCGCCCAAGCTGTGGAGTCGCAGACCCGTCGTGATGAGGCGGTGAAGGTGCGGATCACGGTCGAGTTGCGGGAACGGTCGGTCGCTGCGAAACAGGGGCTAAAGCACAACAAGTTCCTGCGTCACCAGTTGCGTATCTCGGCCGCTGAGGCCAGTGCCCGGTCGAAAAGGTCTGAACGCGTGGGGCAGTGGCACACCCCGTCCGGCGAGGTGGTGCCGCCGGTGTACCCGAATACGTGGGAAGCGGTGCGGGACGGGGCAATCGGGATCGCTCACTACAACGTCATTCACGAGGTGTTGCGGGCGTTGCCTGGCACGATTCGTAGCGATCTGGCTCTGTGGTCTGAGGGTGAGCGGCTGATGGCGCAGGCGGCGCGGACGATGGATCCCGATGAGTTGAAACGGGTGGGTTTGCATCTTCACAACTACCTCAATCCTGATGGTGAGTTCGATGATGTCGACCGGGCTCAGAAACGTGATTTGAAGGTGTCGAAGCAGGGGGCCGACCATATGTCCGGGATTACCGGTCATCTGGATCCGGCAACCAAAGCGCTGTGGGACGTGGTGGCCGCGAAGTGGGCGGCGCAAGGGATGAACAACCCGAATGATCCAGATTCGCCGTCTGGTCCGGCCGACAAAGCCGATAAGGAAACACTTGAAGCCGCCGCGAAACGTGATACCAGGACGCCGGGGCAGCGTAATCATGATGCGTTCAAACGGTTGATGGAGATGGTGGTCGGGCAAGGCATGCTCGGTCAGCACCGCGGTCTGCCGGCCAAGGTAATCGTGACCATGACCCTCGAACAGCTCGAGGCCGAAACGGGCCTGGCGACCACCGCTTCCGGTGGTGTGATGACCATCAAGGATGCATTGCAGTTGGCGGGGGTGAGTCGTAAGTATCTGGCGTTGCTGGATGACAAGCATCGGCCGCTGTTCTGGGGTCGTGAGAAGCGGCTGGCGACGGCGGATCAACGTCTGGCGCTGATAGCTGCGGAGCGGGGTTGTTCACGTCCGGGGTGTGACGCGCCGGCCACCGAGTGCGCGGTGCACCACATGGATGAGTACTCCAAAGGTGGTCGCACGGACATCACCGTCCTGACCCTGGTCTGCGGCCCCGACCATGCTCAGGTCAACGATGGTGATACGGGGTGGATCACCGAAATCATCAACGAAGGGACTGGTCCGCCGGGCTGGCAGGGCCGGGTCGGGTGGCGGCAACGCGGCTCCCTGAGCCCACCCGAACCGAACAACACGCATTTTCCGGAGAAGTATTTCACCAATCCGGAGATGTGGAATCCGGAGAGCGATGCTGATGCCGATTGGTTCAAGGAGCGCGCCCGGGCAGTGTTCGAGCAGAAGGCTGCCGAATCGTCGGCCTACAAGATCGACTTCGGTTGGCGACGCGCAACATACATCGCTGCCTGACTGGTCGTCCACGGAGCCGGTGGTCACGCGGGTGCGCTCTGGCCGTTGGCCGGCGTTACTGCCGCCGGGGACGTGGACGTACTGGTGCCGGATCTGCCGCTCTACGGCAGAACCCTCGGTGGAGGAACCCGGTCTGGCGCAGCTCGAGGCGGCGGCGCAGTCTGTCATCGATGCCGTGGTGGGGTAAGCGGAGGTAGGTGGCCCCACGTGCGTCGATACAACCTGGCTATCGAATGCACCGATATTTGACTTGGACAGGAATGAATGGCCGTCCTACGGTCGTCATATGACCCGGGTCACGCTTTGACGAAGCCCCAGGCGTGATCCGGGTTGTCCACGTCCCTCGCAGCGACGAGCGCGAATGAACCACAAGGCAAGGAATCGACATGACAGCAACGGTTGACCGGATCGACGCGCTGACCGGCCAGATGATCATCGCGGGACGCTTTGTGACGGGCACCGGCGACATCGTGCGAGGTCTGGATCCATCGACCGACACCGCACTCGAGCCCGGCTATGCCCACGGTTCCGACGACGACGTCGAGGCCGCCTGCGCCGCGGCAGCAGCGGCGTTCGACGCCTATCGGTCCACCCCCTCCGAGGTTCGGGCCGCCTTTCTCGAATTGATCGCCGAGAACCTCGAAGGACTCGGTGAAACCCTGATCAACCGGGCGAGCGCCGAATCGGGTCTGCCCAAGGGCCGGATCACCGGAGAGGTGGGTCGCACCGCGGGCCAGCTGCGCCTGTTCGCCGGAGTACTCCGCGACGGCGGCTGGAACGGTGCACGTATCGATCCGGCGCAGCCCGATCGCGCTCCACTGCCCCGCGCCGACATCCGGCAGCGCAAGGTTCCCCTCGGACCCGTTGCGGTGTTCGGCGCCAGCAACTTTCCGCTCGCGTTCTCGGTGGCCGGCGGCGACACCGCCTCGGCTCTCGCGGCGGGCTGCCCGGTGGTGGTCAAAGCACACGATGCCCATCCCGGTACCTCCGAACTGGTCGGACGTGCGATCACCGACGCGATCAGTCGCTCGGGGATGCCGGCCGGGACCTTTTCCCTCCTGTATGGATCCGGCCAGGGACTGGGAACCCGACTCGTCACCGATCCCCGGATCAAGGCCGTCGGGTTCACCGGATCACGTTCGGGCGGAACGGCTCTCGTTGCCGCAGCTGCGTCGCGGCCTGAGCCGATCCCGGTCTACGCCGAGATGAGTTCCATCAACCCCGTCTTCCTCCTCGAAGGGGCACTGTCCACCCGTGGCGCGGAACTGGGCAAGGCATTCATCGGATCGCTGACCCTGGGATCGGGCCAGTTCTGCACCAATCCAGGGCTGGTCATCGCCGTTGACGGCCCTGGCCTCGACGCTTTCGTCGAGGCGGCCGGAGCCGCAGTCGCCGCCAGCAGTCCCACCCCGATGCTCACCCCGAACATCGCGAACTCGTACGCCGACGGTGTCCAGGCGTTGTCGAACGCCTCGAAGGTAGAGGCCCGGGCCGCGGCCACCGACGCACCCAACGCCTGCGCCGCCGCGGTGTTCAGCACGGATGCCGAGTTGTTCCTCGCGTCGGAAGTGTTGCAGCAAGAGGTCTTCGGCTCCGCGAGTCTGATCGTGCGGTGCGTCGATGCGCGGCAGGTCCGCCACGTCGCGTCCGCACTCGAGGGCCAACTGACCGCCACCGTGCACGCCGACGACTCCGACCTCGACGAGGCCGGCCGGCTACTCAAGGTCCTCGAACTCAAGGTCGGCCGAATCCTGTTCGACGGCTGGCCCACCGGGGTCGAGGTCGGTCACGCGATGGTCCACGGCGGACCGTACCCGTCGACCTCCGACTCCCGGAGCACATCGGTCGGGTCGCTGGCCATCGAACGGTTCCTGCGTCCCGTCGCCTATCAGGACGTGCCGCCCGCACTACTGCCCTCGGCCATCGCCGACGGCAACCCCGATCACCTCTGGCGCCGCATCGACGGCCAACTCACCCAAGACTGACACCCGTACCCACACAAGGAGACAAAGCCATGCTCGACGGAGTCCTGTTCTTTCCCGTCACCCCGTTCACCGAGTCCGGTGAGGTGGACTACACGCTGCTCGCCGAGCACCTCGAAAGAGGTATCGCGGCCGGTCCCGGTGGCGTGTTCATCGCCTGTGGCACAGGAGAATTCCACGCCCTCGGCCTCGAAGAGTTCGGCCGGATCGTGGCTACCGCGGTCGAGGTGGTGGCCGGCCGGGTCCCCGTATTCGCGGGCGCCGGCGGCTCCCTCGTCCAGGCCAAGGAGTTCGCGGTCAGCGCCAAGACCGCCGGCGCCGACGGCATCCTGCTCTTGCCGCCGTACCTCGTGACGATGCCGCCCGCCGGGCTCGTCGAATACACCCGGGCGGTGGCTGCGGCCACCGATCTCCCGCTCATCGTCTACAACCGCGGCTCCGCGGTCTACAACGAGGCCAGTGCCGTTGCGGTGGCGCAACTGCCCACAGTGATCGGATTCAAGGACGGGACAGGCGATCTCGACAACGTCGCCCGCATAGTCATCGCAGTCAAGGACGCACTCGCGCCGTCGGGGAAGGAGTTCCTGTTCTTCAACGGGCTACCGACCGCCGAGATCACCCAGCAGGCCTACCGCGCCATCGGTGTCACGCTGTACTCGTCGGCGACGTTCGCGTTCGCTCCCGAGATCGCGCTGGCGTTCTACAACGCGCTCGAGTCCGGAAACGACGAACTCGCGGAAGCCCTGTTGCGCAACTTCTTCCACCCACTCGTCCGCCTGCGGAACCTGGTCCCCGGATACGCGGTCTCCCTGGTCAAGTTCGGTGTCACCATGGAGGGGATCAACGCCGGACCGGTGCGCGCACCGCTCGTCGCCCTGACCCCCGAGCACGAGCAGGAACTGATCGCCATCACCGCCGCCGGTCGCGCAGTGCTCGATAACGCACTGACCCGGGCGTCCGCGGTCTGATGTCGGAGAAGCCGATCCTGATCACCGGCGCGCGGATCACACCGGTCGCCTTCGTCGATCCGCCGTTGCTCAACACCGTCGGGGTTCACCAGCCGTACGCGCTCCGCGCGATCATTCAGCTCGACACCGATGCCGGATTGGTCGGTCTCGGCGAGACCTACGCCGACACCGCGCACCTGGCGCGGCTGGAAGCGGCGGCGGAGGCGATCGTCGGGATCGACGTGTTCGCACTGGGCACTCTGCGCGAGGCCATCGATACCGTGCTCGGCACGCTGTCGATCACCGGTGGGGACGGCGTCGCCGGCATGATCACGACCGCCAGCACCACCGACCGGGTGCTGTCACCGTTCGAGGTCGCCTGCCTCGATGTGCAGGGCAAAGCCCTCGGCCGGCCGGTGTCCGACCTCCTCGGTGGCGCGGTCCGCACCGAGGTTCCGTTCAGCGCCTACCTCTTCTACAAGTGGGCGGGCCATCCCGGCGCCGAACCCGATGCGTGGGGTGAGGCACTCGATCCCGACGGCCTGGTCCGCCAGGCCCGGCGAATGATCGGCGAATACGGTTTCAAGGCGATCAAGCTCAAGGGCGGCGTGTTCCCGCCCGAGCAGGAGATCGCCGCCATCAAGGCGCTGCGAGCTGCCTTCCCCGACCTGCCGCTGCGGCTCGACCCGAACGCCGCGTGGACCGTCGACACCTCGGTGACGGTGGCCTCGGAACTCGCGGGCATCGTCGAGTACCTAGAGGATCCGACACCCGGACTCGAGGGTATGGCCGAGGTCGCGGCCGAGGCGAAGATGCCGCTGGCCACCAACATGTGCGTGGTCGCGTTCGACCAGCTCAAACCCGCGGTCCGGCAGAACTCGGTCGCGGTGGTCCTCTCCGACCATCACTACTGGGGCGGATTGCAGCGATCCCGATTGCTGGCCGGGATCTGCGACACGTTCGGACTGGGGTTGTCGATGCACTCCAACTCGCATCTGGGGATCTCGCTGGCCGCCATGGTCCACCTGGCTGCCGCGACACCGAACCTCACCTACGCGTGCGACACCCACTGGCCGTGGAAGAGCGAGGACGTGATCGCAACGGGCGCACTGTCCATCGTCGACGGAGCCGTGCCGGTACCGACCGCACCCGGACTCGGGGTCGAGATCGACGACGATGCGCTGGCCGCTCTGCATCAGCAGTACCTCGACTGCGGGATCCGCGACCGGGACGACACCGGCTACATGAAATCCGTCGATCCGACGTTCGAAAACACCTCCCCGCGCTGGTGAATCCGGCCCGGACCCCTCCTGCTGCCTAGTACATTGATCCATCAGGGTGCAGTTGCGCCCGCTTCTCGATACCGGGAGTGGATCAATGTTCTCGTTGGCGCGCCTCACGTGCTTCATCGCTGTCGCCGAAGAGCTGCATTTCGGGCGGGCGGCCGAGCGTCTGCACATGACGCAGCCACCGCTGAGTCGGCAGATTCAGCAGCTCGAAAGCGAACTCGGCGTCCAGCTCGTCGACCGGACCAGCCGGTCGGTGACGCTGACCGCTGCCGGCACCGCTTTTCTGCCTGACGCCCGCCGTATCGTCCGGCTGTCGGAGAGCGCGGTGCTGACCGTGCGCCGGGTGCCTGCCGGCGATCTGGGAACCGTCATCATCGGATTCACCGGCGCCTCGGCGCACGCGGTTCTGCCACGCCTGCTGGCATCCGCCCGGGAGATCCTTCCCGACGTGAAGCTCGTTCTGCGCGAGATGGTTTCGTCGGCGCAGATCGAGTCACTGTCAGGTGGAGAGCTCGACCTAGGACTCGTGCGCCCGATCATGACCCGCCCGGGCATCAGCAGCCGGCCCATCCATCATGAACGGTTGATCGCGGCCCTGCCCGTCGACCACGAGCTGGTCGACGCCGAGCACCTCACCATCGAGGATTTCGACGACCGTCCCGTCGTGATGTATTCGCCGGTCGACGCCCGGTACTTCCACGAACTGCTGATCAGTACCTTCACGATCGTCGGCGCGACACCGAGATACGTCCAATACGTGACGCAGGTGCACACGATGCTGGTGCTGGTGCGATCCGGTCTGGGGATGGCTCTGGTGCCAGAATCGGCCGCCACCATGCACCCGGAGGGTGTGGTCTTCAAAGAGGTGACGTCGGTGCGCGACCGGCCGGTTCAGATGAATGCCGCCTGGCGGCCGGGCAACCAGAATCCGGCACTGGCCAGGCTCATGGAAGATGTTCTACCCCAACGGGAGTGGATCTAGAACCCGCCCGATTCGGGGTCAGAGCGCGGGTTGGACCGGCGGCTTGACGGCCGTGACGGGGCACTGGGCGTCGAGCAGCACACGCTGCATTGCGCTGCCGGTCAACAGCTTTCCGACAGGCGATCGGCGCCGGAGTCCGATCACGATCAGCTCGACGTCGTCGCGGTACGACGCGTCGATGAGGTTGTCGGAGTGGGAAAGTCCGGGTTCGTTGGGGTCGACCTTCACCACGACGTCGCCGGCGTCGGCCGCGTGGCGAGCCGCGGCCAGATCGAGTTCGAACTCCGGCGACGAGGCGCTCTCGTTCTCGGCGACGACCAGCAGATCGGTGCGGCGCATCCGCGCCTCGGCGAAGCCGAAGGAGAGTGCTCCGCGGCCCTCGTTGGTCGGTACGTAGCTGAGCACAACGCTCATGACTTCACCGCTTTCGGTTGCACCACAGCTGTGGTGAGTGTTCCGGTGGCAAGGAATTCGTCGAGATTCTGCAAGGTGAGTGCCTCCATCGCGGCGCGGGTTGCGGTGGTGCCGCTGCCGACGTGCGGGAGCAGGACGACGTTGTCGAGATCGAACAATTCGGTGGGGACATTCGGTTCATCCGCGAAGACGTCGAGCCCGGCACCGGCGAGACCGCCTGAGCGGAGCAACTCGGTCAGCGCTACCTCGTCGACGACGCTGCCGCGTGCCACATTGATCAGGAATCCTTGTGGCCCAAGTGCTTCCAGGACGCTGCGGTCGACGAGCTGCTGTGTCCCCTTGCCTCCCGACGCCGCGATCACCAGGATGTCGACGGACGATGCGAGTTCGGTTGCCGACGCCGCGTATCGATACTGCGAACCGGGGATCTCACGGCGATTGTGGTACGCGATGTCGCAGCCGAAGCCGGTCAGACGATCGGCGATGGCCGTGCCGATCCGTCCGAGTCCGATGATGCCGACCCGGGATCCGCTGACCTTGCGGGTCAGCGGGACGTTGCCCTCACGTGGCCAGCGTCCGGCCCGGACATACCGGTCTGCCGCGGAGAATCCCCGCAGCGTGTCGATGAGGAGTCCCAGTGCGGTGTCTGCGACGCAGTCGGTGAGGACATCGGGGGTGTTGCTGACCCCGACACCCTTCTCGGTGGCGGCCTCGACGTCGGTGGTGTCGTAGCCGACCCCGAAGTGGACGATGGCGCCGAGATTGGGCAGGTCGGCCATCAACGCGGCGTCGACGCCGGTGCGGCCCGAGGTGACCACCGCGGTCACGCTGTCGCCGTGCGCGGCGAGGAACGCGGGACGGGATTCGTCGACAGGGAGCAGCAGGGCGTCGTAGTCGGCGGACAGAGTCTGCGCGAGCGACGGCTTGAGGGGGCCGACCTGCAATACCTTACCGTTCCCGGTGAAGCGGGTAGTGGGCTGCGCCCCAACAGATTTGGGCTCTGCTGTGGTGGCTTGTGCGTTGACCATCGCATCTCCTGACGGCACGTGAGAACCGGCGTGGTCCTCTGATGGGCTCAACACACGGTAAGCCCGCCCAGGAATACCTGTCCAACTCGTAAATAACATGGACTGATACCGAAACGGCATGGTTGTCAGGCGGTTCGTCCGCGGCGGATTTGAGCGCTCGAGGAAACTGGCAGGTCAGGCGGTATATTTGGAGTGATTCACGTCACCGGTCCGGCCACGGAGTGATGCCAATTACAGGTGAAAAGTGCCCTCTACAGGCGTTTTGGCCTGTTGACGCGCTTTCGAGGCCCTCCTACGTTGTGGCTACCGTCACAAACGGTCAGCGTCTGACGATCGACGCGATTCATCTTCACAACGGAGGAACCATGCACGCCGCAGCCCCGCCGCAGCCGGCATCCCGACGCCACACCCTGCGTGTAGCCGTCGCACTGGCCGCCGCCGCAGTCCTGGCCACCGGCTGTTCCGTCGCGAACACGACGCAGACCGACGCCGCCAGCCCCGACACCTTGCGCATCGTGCTCCCGCAGGAGCCGCCCACACTCGAACCATGCGACGCGTCGCTGACAGCCACCGGCCCGATTGTCCGGTCCAACATCACCGAGCCGCTCGTCGAGCGCGATCCCATCAGCGGCGATCTGGGGCCCAAACTGGCCGATTCCTGGGAGCAGACGTCGCCGACCACATGGACGTTCCGGTTGCACCCGGGCGTGAAGTTCAGCGACGGCACCACGTTCGATGCCGACGACGCGGCTTTCTCGATCGACCGCACGGTGAACTCGTCGATCGGCTGCGACGTCGACGGCTATGTCTTCGGTGACGACGATCTCGGCATCGAGGCCGTCGATCCGGCGACTGTCACTGTCACGACCGTGACACCTGACCCGATTCTCCCGCTGCGTATCTCCTTTGTTGAGATGGTCCCCGACACCACTGACGCGACGGACAAAGTCCGCATCCCGATCGGCACCGGCCCGTACCAGGTCGACTACTGGGATGCCGGGCAGAAGCTCGCACTGGCCGTCAATCCCGAATATTCAGGCCCCACACCCGATTACACGCGAGCGGTTTACCAGTGGCGCACCGAAGGCAGCGTGCGCGCGGCGATGGTGACCAATGACGAGGCGGAGATCGCCACCTACCTCGGCCCCGAGGACGGTGCCGGCGATCTAGGAGTCGCCTACCCGAACAACGAGACCACCGCCCTGCGACTGCAGGCGACCGAACCGCCGCTGGACGACTACCGCGTCCGCGAAGCCATTGATCTGTCGATCAACCGGGCCGGAATCGTCAAGGCCTTGTTCCGCGGGCTCGGGGAGCCGGCTGCACAACTCGTCGGCAACAGCATCGTCGGCTACAACGATCAGCTCACCCCGACTCCCTACGATCTCGAACGCGCCAAAGAGCTTGTCGCCGAGGCCAAGGCAGACGGCGTTCCGGTCGACAAGGAGATCAAGCTGATCGGCCGGACCGGGCAGTTCCCGAAGATCAACGAGACGATCGAGGTCATCCAGAACTCGCTCGACCAGGTCGGCCTCAACGTCAAGATCGAGATGATGGACACCTCCGGCCAGATGCAGTATCAAATCCGGCCATTCCCTGATGCCGGACCGGTGATGCTGATGGTGCAGCACGGCAACCAGGCCGGCGACGCCCAGTTCACCGCAGAGCAGTACCTGCTCAGTGACGGATACCAGAGTACGTACGGCACACCGGAATACGACGCCGAGATCGTCGCCGCACAGGAGCAGATCGGTGACGCCCGTCAGGCCGCGTTTGCCGGTGTCCTGGCCGACGAGCCCCGGCTCATCCGGCAGTACGCCTACATCGCACACATGAACGCGGTGCTGGCGAAGGCCACGTCGGTTGCCTACCAACCGAACTCGGGAACCGGCGATGAAATGCGCCTGGCCGAGATGAAACACGCCGAATCGTCCGGCAATGACTGACACCCGTTTTCTCCAGCCCACCCGCGCTCTTTCAGCCCTTTTTGGAGTACCCGCCATGATCCATCCGCCCCACCCGAGAAAGCGGTGAGAGATGTTCGCATTCCTGAGGCGCCGCATGTACACCAGCCTCATCCCATTGCTGGTGGTGCTCTTCGGAGTATTCCTGCTCGCCCGTCTCACCGGTGACCCGACCAACCTCTACCTGCCCGTCTCGGCCACACCCGACCAGCGCGCCGAGTTCGCCGCCGAGAACGGACTGGACAAGCCGGTCTGGGGCCAGATGGGCGACTACCTCTCCGGGGTGGCCCACCTCGATTTCGGTGAATCACTGCGCACCGGTGAGTCCGCCGCCTCGATGGCGCTCCGGGCCTTCCCGGCGACCTTGCAGCTGGCGTTCTTCACCATGCTGCTGGCCATCGTCGGTTCGGTGATCCTCGGTTGCTGGGCAGCATTCCGGCCCAACTCCCTCGCCGATCGCTTCTCGTCGCTCGTGTCGATGACCGCCGCCAGCGTCCCCGACTTCTGGTTCGCCATCACCGGCATCTGGATCTTCGCCGTGGTGTTCGGGTGGTTGCCCACATCGGGTACCGGCAGCAGCCTGGCCTGGATCCTGCCGATCGCCACGCTGCTGATCCGCCCACTGGGGGTCTTGACCCAGGTGGTCCGCGGCGCGATGGTGCAGGCCCTCTCGGCACCGTATGTACGACTCGCACGCAGCAAGGGCGCCGGTGATTTCCGGGTCGTCACGCATCACGCCCTGCGCAACGCCGCCGCCCCCGCACTGACCGTCGCCGGCGACCTGGCCGTCGCGCTGGTCAACGGTGCGGTGGTTGTCGAGGTGATCTTCGGTTGGCCGGGTATCGGCAAGCTGATGATCGATTCGATCCTGCAACGCGACTTCGCGGTCCTGCAGGCCGCGGTCCTGCTCACCGCCGTCAGCATCTTCATCCTCAACGTCGTCATCGACGTCGGATACGCGCTGCTCGATGCGCGGGTCCGCGAAAAGGTCAAGGTCTAGGAGAACACCATGTCGATTGCCACCGGACCATACAGCTCCACCGAAGTCACAGACCCGACCGGTTCGCAGGTCGCGCCCACGGACCTCACGGGCGATTCCGTCGCCAAGGGCAAGGCGCCTTCGGGCAAGATGCCGCTCTGGCGACTGCTCCTGCGAGATCCGATGGCCACCGTCGCCGCCGCGATTCTGGTCTTCGTCCTACTCGTCGCCGCATTCGGGCCCTGGCTGGTCGGAGACGCCGCCTACGACCAGAACCTGGACGAGTCGAACCTGTCCCCGTTCAACCTCGACACCGGATTCATGAACATCCTCGGGACCGACCCGCTGGGCCGCAGCATGCTGGCCAGGCTGATCGTCGCCTGCCGCACCACCATGATGGTGGCCTTGCCGGCCGTCCTGATCTCGTGCGTGATCGGTTCGGTCATCGGGATGTGGGCCGGGTATCACCGCGGCTGGCGGGAGACCACCGCCATGCGGATCGCCGATGTGATGATGAGCTTCCCGTCACTGCTGCTCGCCGTGGTGGTGCTGTATGTCTTCTCGCCGAGTGCCGCCAACATCGTGCTCGTCCTCGCCTTCACCCGCATCCCGATCTACCTGCGTACCGCCCGGGCCGAATCGGCCGAGCTGCAGAGCCGGATCTTCGTCGATGCGGCAAGGACATTCGGCGCCAGCAGCGGATCGATCATCCGCCGGCACGTTCTGCCGATCCTGCTACCGACGTTGCTCACCGTCGCCACCCTCGACTTCTGCTTCGTGATGCTCGCCGAATCGTCACTGAGCTTCCTGGGTATCGGCATCCAGCCGCCCGAGATCAGCTGGGGCCTGATGGTCTCGCAAGGCCGCACCTACCTGCAGACCGCCTGGTGGTTGTCGTTCTTCCCCGGCCTGGCCATCGTGGTGACCACCGTCGCGGCCACCGTCCTGGCGGCCTGGGCCCGGATCGCCACCGATCCCGGACAGCGCTGGCGCCTGACCGTGCCGCGCAAACGCCGTCGGATGTTCTCCTCACGAAAGGCAGTCGCATGAGTGCTCCAGCCCTCGCCGATTCCGATTCCGACACCACGGGTGATCGTGTCGCCCTCGATGTCACCGACCTCACCGTCGACCTGCGCACCCCCACCGGTGTCGTGCGCGCCGTGGATCACGTCTCGTTTGTGGCACGCCGCGGCGAAACCCTGGCGCTGCTCGGCGAATCCGGATGCGGCAAGTCGATGACCGCACAGGCGATCGTCGGTCTGCTCGATCCGATCGCCGACATCACCGACGGTTCGGTCGTCCTCGGTGACACGGACCTGATCACCGCCAGCAAGCGCAAGCGCCGTCAGGTCGCCGGCACCGAGCTCGCCATCGTGTTCCAGGATGCGCTCACCGCACTCAATCCCGTGTACACCGTGGGAACCCAGCTGGCCGAACCGTTCCGTCTCCACCGCAAGATGTCGGCGAAAGATGCCAGACACGAGGCGATTCGGCTGATGGAGCGTGTCGGGATCCCTGAACCCGAGTCGCGTATCGATTCGTACCCGCACCAGTTCTCGGGTGGTATGCGCCAGCGTCTGCTGATCGCGATGGCGGTTGCGCTGAGCCCGAAGGTACTGCTCGCCGACGAACCGACCACCGCCCTCGACGTCACCGTCCAGGCCCAGATCATGTCGTTGCTGAATGATCTGCGGACCGAGTTCGACATGGCCGTCATCCTCATCACCCACGATCTGGCGCTGGTGGCCGAGGAGGCCGACCGGGTCGCAATCATGTACGCGGGCAACGTCGTCGAGACCGGACGGGTCGCGGAAGTATTCGGAAATCCCAAGCACCCCTACACCAAGGGCTTGCTCGATTCGGTGCCGGTGAACGTCAAGCGCGGCGAAGACCTCAAGTCCATCGGCGGCACCCCGCCCGATCTGCATTCGGTTCCGTCCGGCTGCGTCTACCAAGCACGATGCCCACTGGCCCAGGCCATCTGCGTCAGCACCCGGCCCGCACTGCTCTCGGTCGCCACCGACCGCGCGGCCGCGTGCCACTTCACCGAGGAGGTCGGCAATGCCTGATTTCACCAAGCCTGAATCCATCGGGTCTGAAACCGCGAACCCCGGCGTCCTGGAGGTCCGGAACCTCACGAAGTCGTTCAAGGTACCCGCCGGCAAGGACGGGAATACGCAACTGCGTGCCCTCGATGGGATCAATCTCGACCTCGCGCGCGGCGAGACGCTGGGACTGGTCGGTGAATCCGGTTGCGGCAAGTCCACTCTCGCCCGAACGCTGATGATGCTCGAGCGCCCCGACGAGGGCACGATCACCTGGGACGGCATCGATCCGTACACCCTCAAGGGCAAAGACATGCTCGCACTGCGCCGCCGGGTGCAGATGGTGTTCCAGGATCCCTACGCCTCACTCAACGCGCGGATGACGGCCGGCGAGATCATCTCCGAGCCGTGGCGTACCCACAAGGGGCTGTACCAGTCCAAGCGCGATCGCATCGCCCGCGTCCGCGAACTGTTGCAGCTGGTGGGGCTGCGTCCGAGCGACGAGCACCGGTCCCCGCAGGAGTTCTCCGGCGGTCAGCGCCAGCGGCTCGGCATCGCCCGGGCACTGGCCCTGCGGCCGTCGGTGCTGATCTGCGACGAGCCGGTGTCGGCGCTGGATCTCTCGGTCCAGGCGCAGGTGCTCAACCTGCTCAACGAGTTGCAACAGGAGCTGGGCATCTCGTACATCTTCATCTCACATGATCTGTCGGTCGTACGGCATGTCGCCGACCGGGTCGCCGTGATGTATCTGGGCCGGATGGTCGAAACAGGCCCGACGGAAACGGTTTTCGATTCGCCGCTGCATCCGTACACCGAGGCGCTGATGTCCGCGGCCCCGACACTCGATCCGAGCTCGCGCCGGACCCGCATCATCCTCGAGGGCGAAGTGCCGTCGCCGCTGAACCCACCATCGGGTTGCCGGTTCCGGACCCGTTGCGTGCACGCGACCGACGAGTGCGCCCAGTCGCTGCCTCCGGTCGCGACCGGCGTCGCACCGGACAAGTCGATCCGCGCAGCGCTCGGCGAATCGACCCACATCGCGGAATGCTTCCATCCGCGGACAGCGGTCTCCCTCGGTATGCCCGCACACGTCTGACGAATGTCCCGACGTCTGAAAGTCGCTGCCGGGTGAGCGCCGGCGCATTTGTCCTGGTCGCCGTCGCGGTCTTCGCTGCGGCCTGCATGCAGGCATCGATCGGATTCGGCATGGGCATGCTCGCGGCCCCGGTCGTCGCGCTGGTCGACCCGACCCTGATCCCGGGAACGCTCATCATGTCGGCGGTGGTGGTCACACTGCTCGTCGTGGTGCGCGAACGGCAGAGTCTGGACCTGGGCGGTACCGGATGGGCACTCGCCGGACGGGTGCCCGGAACCCTTGCGGGCGCGGCACTTCTGTTGCTGCTCCCCGAACGGGGTCTCTCGCTGCTCCTGGCCGCGGTGGTGCTGGCCGGTGTCGTCATGGCCACGATGGGATGGTCACCACCACCGTTGCGCCGCAACCTGGCGACCGCGGGCGCGGCGTCCGGTCTGCTCGGCACGGCGACCTCGATCGGTGGACCACCGATGGCGCTGGTTCTGCAGGGCTCGACCGGTGCCCGGCTGCGCGGGAACATGAGTGCGTTCTTCCTGGTGGGTTCGCTGATGTCGATCGCGGTTCTCGCGGCGGCCGGCGCCATCGAGCGGGAGAACACCGAGATGTTCGTGGTCCTGATCCCCGTGACGGTGCTCGGCTACGTGGCCTCCCGCTTCGTCAATCGCCTCCTCGATCCGGCGCGGTTGCGGTTGCTCTCGATCGGGATCTCGTCGGTCGGTGCGGTCCTGCTGATCGGCCAGCAGATCCTCTGATACCTAATACGCATCGTTCTATCCATTAAGAGTGTTGGACGCGCATCAATTACCACGCCTATCCTCGACTGTGAGCGTGGTCACGCAAGCGAAAGGCTCGATCAATGACGTCAGATAACAGCCGCGGCGCCCCGGTGGTCACCGATATGCGGGTGATCCCGATCGCCGGCCGGGACAGCATGCTGCTGAACCTGTCGGGGGCCCATGCACCATTCTTCACCCGAAATCTGTTGGTGCTCAAGGATTCCGACGGCAACACCGGAGTCGGCGAAGTGCCCGGAGGAG
Source organism: Nocardia sp. 348MFTsu5.1 (assembly GCF_000383535.1). Taxonomy (NCBI): domain Bacteria; kingdom Bacillati; phylum Actinomycetota; class Actinomycetes; order Mycobacteriales; family Nocardiaceae; genus Nocardia; species Nocardia sp. 348MFTsu5.1. The sequence continues at coordinate 367,893 of NZ_KB911511.1, read as the reverse complement.
AACCCATCCGGCAGACGCTGTCCGACGCCCGGGATCTTGTGGTCGGACGCGGTATCGGCGACCACAACGCCGTTCTGGCCTCGATCCGCAGTGCTTTCGCCGACCGGGATGCCGGCGGTCGCGGAAACCAGACCTTCGATCTGCGCGTCACCATCCATGCGGTGACAGCCGTCGAATCCGCATTCCTGGACCTGCTCGGCCAGCACCTCGATGTGCCGGTGGCGGCTCTGCTCGGCGACGGCCAGCAGCGCGACCGGGTGCAGGCGCTCGGCTATCTGTTCTTCATCGGCGATCGCAACAAGACGGCGCTGGACTACGCCGACGGCTCCGGCGAAACCGACAACTGGCTGCGGTTGCGGCACCAGGAGGCGCTGACCCCGGACTCGATCGTTGCGCTCGCGGCGGCCGCACAGTCCCGCTACGGGTTCGCCGACTTCAAACTCAAAGGTGGCGTACTGGCACCCCGGGACGAGGCGGCCGCCGTCACCGCCCTCGCCGAGCAGTTCCCCGATGCCCGGATCACCCTCGACCCCAACGGTGGATGGTTGCTGTCCGAGGCGATCGAGACCTGCCGCGGATTGCGCGACGTCCTGGCCTACGCGGAAGATCCGGTCGGCCCGGAGGGCGGTTTCTCCGGTCGCGAGGTGATGAGCGAGTTCAAGCGGGCGACCGGACTGCCGACCGCCACCAACATGATCGCCACCGACTGGCGCGAACTGGGCCACACCATCCGATCCGGTGCGGTCGACATCCCACTCGCCGATCCACACTTCTGGACGATGGCCGGGTCGGTCCGGGTCGCCCAGCTCTGCGATGCCTGGGGGTTGACGTGGGGCTCGCACTCCAACAACCACTTCGACGTCTCGCTGGCGATGTTCACCCACGTGGCCGCCGCCGCACCCGGCGACATCACCGCGATCGACACCCACTGGATCTGGCAGGACGGGCAGCGGATCACGAAGGAGCCCTACGACATCGTCGACGGCTATCTCACGCTTCCGTCCGCCCCCGGCCTGGGTGTCGAACTCGACATGGACGAAGTGGAGGCCGCCCACGAGCTGTACCTCCGCGAGGGGCTCGGATCTCGTGACGACTCGGTGGGCATGCAATATCTGGTGCCCAACTGGACCTTTGACAGCAAACGCCCCGCCCTGGTGCGGGCGTGAGCGACGAGATACCCAAGATGCGCATCGTCGTCGGTGACCGAAACCTGTTGCCGCACCGCGATCTGTTCGAAAGCTTGCTTCCGCCGGAGGCCGAGGTGCGCTGGCATGAGCGGTTCGACGAAGCCGCGATCATCGACGACCTTCCTGCTGCCGACGTCTATGTCGGTGGCAAGTTCACCGCGGCGATGGCATCGGCGGCGGATCGACTTCAGTTGGTGCACGTGGCGGGCGCCGGCACCGACAAGGTGGCGTTCGCATCACTCGATCCGCGAACCAAGGTGGCCAACACCTTTCACCACGCGGACTCGATCGCGGAGTATGTCCTGTCCACCGCGATCATGATGCGGCGTGGATTCCTCACCCAGGATCGGGCACTGCGCCACGGTGTGTGGGCGTCGTCGGTATACGACGATTCACTTCCCCAACCGCTCTCGATGAGCGCTGCGCATATCGGCTTCGTCGGCTTCGGGCACATCGGGTCGAAGAGCTGGAACCTGCTGCGGACGTTGGGGTGCACCGGATCCGCGGTGACCGGTCGCGGCACCGTCGACGCCGCTGCGGCAGGTCTGTCCTGGGCCGGTGACAGCGACGACCTGAGCCGACTGATGACCGAGTCCGACGTCGTCGTGTTGTCGGCGCCACTGACCGGCCACACCCGCGGCATGATCGGTCCGGCCGAACTCGCCGCTCTCGGTCCCGATGGTGTCCTGATCAATGTCGGGCGTGGACCGCTCGTCCAGCAGCAGGCACTCTATGACGCCTTGAGCCACAACCATATTCGCGCCGCCGCCATCGACGTCTGGTATGCATACCCGGATCCCGATGGCCGTGGCAACCCCGCCGACCTCCCGTTCGCCGACCTGCCCAATCTCCTGATGACACCACACTCATCCGGGGTCACTCAGGACACCTTCGTCGGCCGCGTCCGCGACATCGCCGACAACATCCGCCGGCTCGAGCGCGGCCAGACCCTGGCCCGCACCGTCCGCTGATCGGCAAACAAACCAACCCCGCGCTCCGTCCCGCATCCGTCCCGATCCGTCGACCGTGCCCTCGTTGCCGTCGACCGTGCCGAACCGACCGCCGAGCGGGCCCTCGTTGCCGTCGAGTGTGCCAAAGTTGCAGAGCCGAAAGCGTTTTCGGCCCGGTCGGTGAACATAAAGGCACGCTCGGCGGTTCGCGTTGCCGCCCAGCGGGCCCTAGTTACCGTTGAGCGTGCCCTCGATGCCGTCGAGTGTGCCAAAGTTGCAGAGCCGAAAGCGTTTTCGGCCCGGTCAGTGAACATAAAGGCACGCTCGGCGGTCGGTTTGGCACGCTCGACGGATGGGGGTCGGGTCGGGTCAGTCAGTTGTCGGTGTCGGTGGGGTCGGCGGTGCCGGTGTCATTGCCGCGGCGGAGCAGATCGCGGACGCTGATCTGTCCATCGGCACGACCGCGGGCCCGTCGACGGCCACTTGATGAAGTGTCCTGAGACTCAGCATCTTCCGGCGACGTCTGCGGTGCGGGCTGCTGCGGCGGTGGAGTCGGTGCACTCGGCTGCCGCGGCGGCCCGGCCGGCCCCGACGGTGCCCGCTGTTCCGGGTTCAAGGACGCGATCAACGGTTGTCCACCCTGTGGTCCCAGCTCGGGCCGACGCCGCAGCGGACTGCTCTGGTCACGACCCGAAGGATCCTGACGTCCGGCCGGGACCGCGCGTGGTCCGGTGCTCCGGGGTTCAGGGCTGCCCTGACCGGACTGGATCGGCTGGGGACGCGGCGGACGACCCGGCTGACGAGTGGGCTCGGATGCGCCGGTCCCGTTGGCGACAGGGGTGTCGGTGCCACCCAGGCGAATTCCGCCTGCGCCCAGACTCCACCCACCGGTATCGGGCCGGTTCGTACGGGCATTCTCTCGACTCGGTGTCCGGGGTGCCACCGGATCGGGTTCCGGTGCCGGACGACTCGGTGAACGCCGGATCGGTCCGCTGACCGGGGGAACCGGCGGACGCTCGGGCCGGCGTACCGGGCCCGTGGGGGCGGGAGCCTGCGTCGAGCCGTTGCGGACCGGCGCCGCGGGTGCCGAACCGGGAGCCTTCTGGAGTCGGGGATTCGACAGCTGAGCCGGATCTGCCGCTCTGCCACCACGTCCCGCATTCGGCGGTGGTGTGGGGGCCGGTGGCCGCGGGCCCTGCGGTGGGCGATTGATGGGTCCGGACGGCCGGGCCGGGGCCGCGGCACCAGCAGCGGCACCCACCGCGACCGGTCGACGGGCGCCTGCCGGCTGAGTGCGGAAGGCAGAGGTCGGAGCTTCGGCGACAACGGTTCCCGCGCTGCGGTCGCCGCGTGTGGCCTGAGACGAACGTCCGGCACCGAATTCCTCGTCGAGGACGGTCTCTCCGAGCCCGATCTTCTCCTGGATCTTCTTCATCCACTGCGGGGCCCACCAGCAGTCGTCGCCCAGCAGCTTCATGAGGGCCGGGACGAGCAGCATACGAATGATGGTGGCGTCCAGGATCAGAGCCGCGATCATGCCGAACGCGATGTACTTCATCATCACGATCTCGGACAGACCGAAGGCTCCGGTGACCACCACCAGGATCGCGGCGGCCGCGGTGATGATGCGCCCGGTGTGTGCAGTACCGCGTCTGATCGCCTCGGTGGTACTCGCGCCCTTCTGTCTCTCCTCGACCATGCGGGAGAGCAGGAACACCTCGTAGTCGGTGGACAGGCCGTAGATGATGGCGATGATCAGCACCAGAACAGCCGACATCAGCGGCCCCGGCGTGAAGTTGGCGACAGTCGAGCCGTGCCCGTCGATGAAGATCCACGTCAGGATGCCGAGCGTGGCGCCGAGGCCGAGCGCCGAGACCAATGCGGCCTTGATCGGCAAGACGACGGAACCGAACGCGAGGAACATCAGCAGGCTCGTCACCAGGATCAGCAACAAGATCATCAGTGGCAGGTCCGTGAGCAACGCGTTGATCGAATCCTGGGTCAGCGCCGGGGTGCCGGCGACGTAGACCTGCAGGCCCTGGGTGTCGATCGCACGGAGTTCATCGACGGCCTCACCGGCGGTGTCCATGTCGATCAGACCGGCCGACATCTCGACGAGGTTGCCCTCGGCAAGCGCGGAATCGAGGGTGAACTCCTTGGTGAAGCCCGGGATCTGGTTGGCCTGATCCGCGATCTGCTGGAGTTTGGCCGCGTCGTCGCTGCTCTCGGGGTCGTAGACGATGACGAGCTTGATCTCTTCGGTGCGTTCGGTGGGGAAGTACTCATCGAAGTGCTGCTGCGCGACGCGGTTGTCGTTATTCGGCGGCAGATACTTCTCGGTGATGCCACCGAACTGGATGTTGGCGAACGGGATGATCAGGGCCAGGAGCAGCAGGACCACCGGGATGGCGATCTGGAGCGGATGCCGCATGACCCAGCTCGCGAGCCGGCCCCAGAAACCGTCCTCGACCTCTTTCTTGGTCTTCGTCCGGCGCAGGAACGAGAAACCCCACATGTCGATGCGAGGCCCGAGGATCGACAGGATCGCGGGCAGCACCGTGATGGACAACAGGGCCGCGAGGGTGACCGATGCGATCGCGCCGTAGGCGACCGACTTCAGGAAGCCCTGCGGGAACAACAGCAGACAGGCCAGCGCCGCGACGATGATCGTTGCCGAGAAGACCACGGTCTGGCCGGAGGTCATCACCGTCCGGCGGATCGCATTGGGGGTGTCATAGCCCTCCGCGAGTTCTTCCCGGAAGCGGCTGACGATGAACAACCCGTAGTCGATGGCGATGCCGAGCCCGATCAGCGTCACCACCGATTGGGCAAAGATGTTGAGTTCGGTGACCTGCGCCAGAACTTTCATGACACCCAGCGACCCGGCGATCGTCAGACCGCCGATCAGCACGGGCAAACAGGCGGCGACCACACCGCCGAAGATGAAGAACAGCATGATCGCGACAAGCGGCAGCGCGATGATCTCGGCCCGGTGGATGTCCTCGTCCATACCGGCGGCCATCGCGCCGGCGACCGGTTGCAGACCGGCCATTTCGAACGTTGTGCCAGGTAAGTCGTATCGGACCGCGAGATCTTCGAAGAACGGTTCGACGGTTTTGTAGTTCTTCAGGATCGTGGTGTCGTCGTCACCGCTGATGCCGATACTGATGAAGGCGTGGTCGCGGGACGCGTCGAACAATCGCGCCTGGATCTGGGTCAGCGCACCCTTGTCGAACTCGTTGACACCCACCCGGAACGGATCGACGATGCCGGGATCGGTGCGGTCGACGATGCCCGGGTACTGCGCCGTGAGATCTTCGACGATCTGCTCGACCTTCGCCCCGAAGGCGGGGTCGTCGACCTTGGTTCCGGCCGGCGGCGTCACCAGCAGGATCACGTCCGACTTGTGGTCGCGGCCGAGGATCTCGTCGCGCAGCTGCGAGCCCGCGACGGACTCCGAACCGGGATCAAACCAGCCGGACTGGCTCAGATGCTTGTTGAGGTCGAGGCCGTAGAGACCGAAACCCGCCATCAACGCGACCATCACAGCGATGACCGCAAAACGCATCCGGTACACGAAGTTGCCTATGGCACCAAACACCGCAGCGTCCTTTCTGTACTCAGGCAGTCATTGTTGTCGCGCAGATTCGCATCGGCGCATGGATGGTCACATCGTGGACCGGGCTTGCACACCACTACAGATATTGCTTTCAGTTCTGGCGGCCGGACAGCAATGCTGTGAGCGGCCGGAACGGTGCCAGCCAGGCACCTTCCTCGGGAAGTGAATCCAGGTTGATCCGCGGCAAGGGCTCGCGGAACACCCCGGGTATGTCTTCTAGGTCTACAAACTCCAAACTCTCCGACGTCAGTGCCCACGCGGCGTGCTCCCGGAAACCGAGCACCTGCACCGGCACACCGCTTGCAGCGACATCCAGCAGCACCTCGCGGAAGGCCTGTCCGTCCGCCGACGCGACGATCAGACCGGCCAGCCCCACAGTGTGCCTGCGCAGCTCGATGTGGTCGAGCATGTCCGAATCCACGTCGCTGTCTTCATCGACCTTGGGCTTGGCAAAAACAGCAAAGCCAACATTACGCAACGCCTCGACCCACGGTCGCACCACTTCGGCGGTACCAGGGGCGATGTTGGTGAAGACGGTGGCCTCGGGGATCGGTGCGAGCCCGGCCTTGGGCCGGTTGTCGCCGTCGGCGGCAACGCGGGGCACCGCCGCGGAGATGTCAGCGGTGCGGCCCAGCAGCCACCGGCCCAGCGCATCGAAACGGGGGCGGTGAGCTGCGGTGGGACGCCCGCCGAGGATCGAACCGAGCCCCATGTCGAGGTTCGGCGCATCCCAGATCAGCAGGACTCGCTGCTCCTGGCTGGCTCCCGAGATGGTGTGGGCGACCGTGTTGTCGGCTCCGCGGGCGGCGTCATCGCCGTACGACGCGGGGCTCATCGGGGTACCCGTGTGAGAACGAACTCAGTTATCGATCGGCCGTCGACTGCGGCCCGTCCCTCGAATTTGGTGACGGGACGCTCTGTGGAGAACGGCACCGGCTCGTCGGTGGGGACCAGCAAAGTCTGGCCGGCGAGGACCGCGGCGATGGACTCGGCGTAGTCGGCGTGGTCGGTGGCGATGTGCAGCGCTCCGCCGTCCCGCAGGACGTCGGCGATCAAAGCGATGGTTTCCGGTTGGAGGAGTCGCCGCTTGTGATGCCGGGCCTTGGGCCAGGGGTCGGGGAAGAACACCCGGACCCCGGTCAGAGACGCCGGCGCGAGCATGTTCTTCAGGACGATGATGGCGTCGCCCCGGATGATCCGGATGTTCTCCAGGTCGTCGCGGCCGATCGCGCCGACGAGCTGGGCGATGCCCGGTCGGTAGACATCGACCGCGATGACGTCGTGTTCGGGTTCGAGGGCCGCCATCGCCGCGGTCGAGGTGCCGGTGCCGCAGCCGATCTCCAGGATCAGCGGGGCGCTACGGCCGAACCAGGCGACTGGATCGAGCCGGTCGGTTTCACTGACGTCGCGACCCACAGTTGGCCACAGACGCTCCCAGTTGGCCTGTTGGGCCGGGGTCAGGCTGCCGCGCCGGGTCCGGAAGCTGGTCACGCGGGGGTAGAGCCGGGCGCGTTCGCGTCTCTGGGCGTCATCATCTGAGGCCGATTCGGACATGGCGGGGGCGTCGGATTCGGTGTCGACGCCCTTATCGGTGTCCGGATTCGGGTTCGAGCGTGGGCTGGTCACCCGGCCATAGTCCCGCATTCGGCACGGATGTGACAGCAGGGGTTGACCAATCACCTGCCGATTGTTATCCGCAAGTGACCGGAACCAAGGCGACGCGGGCTGCGTCTGACCTGTTGGCGGTGGGTTTTGGTCGGGGAGGGTGAATTGGATCAAATTGATCTGCGAGTGGGGGATCCGGCTTATGCCGATCTGACGGTTCGGCTGGAGTCGCTGTGCGCGCGGCTGCCGGGGGCGCGTGATCTGAACCGCGCAGTGGGCGACCTGCACGGTCCGCTGCGGGTGGCGGTGACCGGACGGTTCGGCACCGGCCGCGACACCGTGGCGGCGGCGTTGCGTCGCCGCTTCGATGTGTCCCCGATCGGCCCGGGCGACGATGCCGAGGATGCCGATGCCTGGCTCCATGTCCTGGCGGGCTGGCCCCGGGCGGACGATGTGGCGGTGCTGGCGGGCCTCGATCCCCGGCGCAGCCTGGTGTTGCTGGGCAAGTCGGACAGTCTCGGATCGTGGCCGGCGGCGCGCGCCCGGGCGGACGAATGCGTTCTGGAACTCGGTAGGCAGGTCATCCCGGTGATGGCGATGCTGGCGATCGCCGATCTCGGTGACGAAGAGATGGACATGCTCGCGGCGATGGCCGCGGCCGGTGAAGCCGTCCCGCCGATGCAGGCCACGTTCATCGATGCCGGTGGTCCGGGCCAGCGCCTGCAACGGATCGCGCTGCTGCGGCGTCTCGACGCCTACGGAATCGCCGCTGCGATCGCGGTGCTCGGCAACGTTCCCTGCTCGGCCGACGAACTCGCCGAGCTGCTCATGCAGCGCAGCGGGCTCGATGCGCTGGCCGGCCCGCTGCGCGTTTTTGCCGCCGCCGCGCCGGTGACACGGTTGCGCCTGGTGGTAGCTGAGCTGGAAATCATTGCTGCACAAGGTGTTCTGCGGGACGAGATCGAAGACCTGTTGTCGGGGTCGATGCTGTCCGGCGCGGCTGAGGAGCCATTTGTATGGATGTGATGCAGATGCGATCGGTCATCGCCGAGGTCGCCGGACTGACCGGAACCGGCCTGGCGGGCATCGACGCGACCGACGTGGTGGTCGGGGGGACGGGAAAGGTCGGGGTCACGTCGGTGACCCGAGTGCTCGGCGACCACGGCATCCGGGCGCGGGAATGGTCGGAGTCGGGACGACGGGCTGCGGTGGCGTTGTTGATCCTCGATCCTTCGTCCGGGGTGTCGGACGTCGAGGTCGACGTGGTGCGCCGGCTGCGCGACTGCGCGCCGCTGGTGGCCGTGGTCTGCAACAAGATCGATGCGTACTGGGACTGGCCGACGCTGCTGAAGGTCAACAGGGGCATCGTCGATCCCGACGGGCGCATGCCGATCTTTGCCGTGTCGGCGGCCGCGGCGCTGGCGGGACATCAGCCGGAATCCGGCTTCGGCGAGCTGATCGAATGGCTGGACGAACAGGTGGACGGTCCGGCCCGGCCGGAACGACTGGAATCGCTCGAAGCCGAACGTCACCTCGACGCCCTGATCTCGGAGCTCGCGACCGAGCGCGGGGATCCGGCCGCGGATCTGCTGACCGCGCGCGCGGATGCGGTCGCGTCCCGTGATCGTGGCCGATCCGACCGACTCGCGGCGGTGCGCGGCGGGGCAAACCAGATCCGGGCCACCGCGGTCACCGAACTGGACGGGGCAGCCCGGGACCTGTCGAGGGAATCCGCTGTCCGGGCATCTGCGCTGAGCCGGCGGGGCACCAAAGAGTTCGAACAGTGGCTCGCCGGGCGGCTCACTGCACTGCGGGATCGGGCGCAGCAGCGTTTCGACGACGCCCGCAGCGCACTCGAGAGTCGGGCATTGCTCGGACTCGAAGAGGTGGGTCCGCCGCCCGCCCACCCGCCGTTGCCCATCCAGATGCCGCCGGTGCCACCGCGGCGCCGGGGCGTGGAAGAAGCTTTGGTGGTGGCCTTCGGTGCGTCGGCCGGGCTCGGGCTGGGACGGCTGTTGGTCATGCCGCTGTCGGCCGTGGACACCCTGCAATGGGTCGCGATGCCGCTGACGCTGCTGCTCGGTGCGGCCATCGCGGTCGGATTGGTACGTCTACGACGACTGTCGGCGCTCCGGACATCCATGGCCGCCTGGGCAAGTGAAGCGGTCGTCACCATGCGCGGCCGGATCGAACAGGACATCGCGCGGCAGGTGCAGGCCACCGAATCCGTCCTCGGCGGACGCCTGGCCCGGTTCTATGAGCATCGCGCGCAGACGGTCTCCGACCGGGTGGCCGAACTCGATGCGCAGATCCGGGCCCGTCGGCGCGTGGCCCCCGAGTGGCGTGAGCGCGACCTGCGACGACTCGCTGCAGCCGTGGAGGCGAGGGATCGACTCGACGAGGTTCTGATCGCCATCGGTCACTGAATTCCCCCGGGCGCGGAACCAGCGGCCGGATCGGTGCGTCCAAGACCTCGGACCTGCGACCACGACGACGGGGGCGGATGCGATGGACGGCGACTTTGGAACCGAGTTCGGTGACGATGCGGCTGATCAGGGGCTGCAGTTTCACCCGGCTGCCGCGATCACGCCTGATCAGGGGATGGGCAGCGAGGCGTACGACAACCTGTGGATCGTCGAGAACGACCGGGTCTGGGACCTCGGACCGGCCGATCTGGATACCGATGCCGACGGTGTTGCCGACTCCCTGACCCGCACCGGGCCGGCCGGTATGACGGTGTACACCGATACCGACCAGGACGGTCAGGTCGATCTGATCACCGAGGTGAACCGCGACGGTGGATACCGGACATCCCGGCTCGATCCGGGCAGTGGCCAGTGGACTGCCACCGACAGCGGCCGGCTCGAATAGGGAGCCCGCGACCGGCGAACATCGGGAGGTGATCCGTCCAGTCGACGGTCAAATGTCACCGGCAGCGGTAGGCTCGAATAGCCGATTTCGCGATAATTGTCACAGCACTAGTTTGGACTTTGAGTAAGTGTTTGCTCACCTCGCATGATGAGATGTGCCGTAACGCACGTACCCGATGCACCAGATCGGATGCGGTCGAAGTAACCTGACAGAGCACCCCACGGAGGGGCTGACCGGCGCAGACGCACACATTGGCGTCACCGGCACCGGTCGGTCACCAGCAGGAGAGATAACAATGACTTCAGCGACAATTCCTGGTTTGGATCCCGACAGCGCGCCCACGTCGCATTCAGAGCTTTTGGCCTGGGTACGGGAGATCGCCGAACTGACCCGGCCGGATCAGGTCGTCTGGTCTGACGGTTCCGATGCCGAGTGGGATCGCCTCACGGCAGAGCTCGTCGCCGCGGGCACCCTGACCAAGTTGAACGAAGAGCGCAAGCCCAACTCGTTCCTGGCCAACTCGGACCCCGCCGACGTCGCGCGGGTCGAGTCACGGACTTACATCTGTTCGAAGAACGAGGTCGACGCCGGCCCGACGAACAACTGGGTCGATCCGACCGAGATGCGCGCCAAGATGACCGAGCTGTACCGCGGCAGCATGCGCGGCCGCACCATGTACGTCATCCCGTTCTGCATGGGCCCGCTCGGTTCGGACGACCCGAAGCTCGGTGTCGAGATCACCGACTCCGCCTACGTGGTGCTCTCGATGCGGGTCATGACTCGGGTCGGCCCCGACGTGATTGCCGCCCTCGGTGAGGACCGGTTCTTCGTCAAGGCTCTGCATTCGCTGGGCGCACCGCTCGAGGACGGCCAGAAAGATGTGCCGTGGCCGTGCAACACCGAGAAGTACATCACCCATTACCCCGAGGATCGCGAGATCTGGTCGTACGGATCGGGTTACGGCGGCAACGCCCTGCTGGGCAAGAAGTGCTACTCGCTGCGTATCGCCTCGGCGATGGCACACGATGAGGGCTGGCTCGCCGAGCACATGCTGATCCTTAAGCTGATCAGCCCGGAAGACAAGGCCTACTACATCGCGGCCGCGTTCCCGAGCGCCTGTGGCAAGACCAACCTCGCGATGATCCAGCCGACGATCCCGGGCTGGCGTGCGGAGACCCTGGGCGATGACATCGCCTGGATGCGTTTCGGCAAGGACGGTCAGCTCTACGCCGTGAACCCCGAGTTCGGTTTCTTCGGTGTCGCACCCGGCACCAACTACAGCTCCAACCCGAACGCCATGAAGACGATCGAGGCCGGCAACACGCTCTACACGAACGTGGCGCTGACCGACGACGGCGACATCTGGTGGGAAGGCCTCGAAGGCGACCACAAGCACCTCATCGACTGGCGGGGCAACGACTGGACGCCGGATTCCGACACCCCGGCGGCCCACCCGAACTCGCGGTACTGCACGCCGATGGCGCAGTGCCCGATCATGGCTCCCGAGTGGGACGACCCGCAGGGTGTGCCGATCTCGGCGATCCTGTTCGGTGGACGTCGCAAGACCACGGTTCCGCTGGTCACCGAGGCCCGCAACTGGCAGCACGGTGTGTTCATGGGTGCCACGGTCGGCTCCGAGCAGACCGCCGCCGCCGAAGGCACCGTCGGCACCATCCGCCGCGATCCGATGGCCATGCTGCCGTTCCTCGGATACAACGTCGGCGACTACCTGAATCACTGGATCAACCTCGGCAAGAACGCCGACGAGTCCAAGCTGCCGAAGGTCTTCTACGTCAACTGGTTCCGTCGTGGCGACGACAAGCGCTTCCTGTGGCCAGGATTCGGTGAGAACAGCCGCGTGCTGAAGTGGATCGTCGAACGCATCGAGGGCAAGGCCGGCGGTGTCGAGACACCGATCGGCATCGTGGCGACACCCGAGTCGCTCGATCTCGAAGGACTCGATGTCTCCGCAGCCGACGTCGCGGAGGCCCTGGCGGTCAACCAGGACGAATGGCTCGGCGAGATCCCGTCGATCGAGGAGTGGTTCAAGTTCGTCGGTGAGAAGCTGCCCACCGGTCTGCAGGACGAGTTCGACGCACTCAAACAGCGATTGGGCGCCCAGTAGTCGGGGGATTCCTCAGACACTGTTGCTTTCCCACAAGCACCCACAGGCACTGCCTGTGGGTGCTTGTGGCTTTTAAGTGGGTCGCGAATCCAGTTGCGTCTTATGGCCGGTTCGTCCTTACTTGAAGGGACGCATCTTCGTGGAGGATGTGGGGGGAAAGATCAGGGTGGTCCCCGATGATTCGGAGGCGCCCTGGCAGTCACTATTTGTACGGCTCGAACAGACCGAACCTGCAGTGCAGGGCCGGATTGTTCGAAAGTACCGGCGACGCCAGAGTTTGTGCATCACTGACCAGACATCCAGAAAGGCCAGAACATGACTGCCCCACCCACTGCAGTAGCAGCCCGTGCGACCGATTTGAGGAAGGTGTACGGCAGCGGCGACACCCAGGTGGTTGCACTCGCGGGCGTCTCCGCGGATTTTGTGCGTGGCGAGTTCACCGCGATCATGGGCCCGTCGGGTTCGGGTAAGTCGACACTCATGCATTGCCTGGCCGGCCTGGACACCGCCAGCAGCGGTTCCGTGAGCATTGGTGACACCGCACTGTCAGGCCTCTCGGACAAGCAGATGACGTTGCTGCGGCGCGATCGGATCGGGTTCGTGTTCCAGTCGTTCAACCTGGTGCCAACGCTCACCGCCCGGGAGAACATCACCCTCCCGCTCGACATCGCCGGTCGCAAGCCCGACCAGGAGTGGTTCGACACCGTGATCGGCCGCCTGGGTATCGGCGATCGCCTCGACCACCGTCCCAGCGAGCTGTCCGGTGGTCAGCAGCAGCGTGTGGCCTGCGCTCGCGCGCTGGTCGGCCAGCCGGAGATCATCTTCGGTGACGAGCCGACCGGTAACCTCGACTCCCGTTCGTCGGGCGAGGTTCTCAGCATTCTGCGGGCTGCGGTGAGCGAGTTCGGGCAGACCGTGGTCATCGTGACCCACGATCCGCGGGCTGCCAGCTATGCCGATCGCGTGGTCTTCCTGGCTGACGGACAGATCGTCCAGGAACTGCGCAACCCGGATGCCGACGAGATCTTCGAGTACATGAAGAACCTCGACGAGACCCCGGCGACCGGAGGCTTCTCGCGAGCTCCCAAGGAGCTGTGATGGCCTCGAACACCATGCGTAAGGTGTCGTTGAGAAATCTTGCGGCACACAAGCTCCGGCTTGTACTGACAGTTCTGTCGGTGGTACTCGGCACGGCCTTCGTGGCTGGTTCGATGATCTTCACGGCCACGATCTCCAGCGCATTCGACGGCATCTTCGACAAGGTTGCGCTCGGCGTCGACACACAGGTCTCGCCGGAGGACTCCAACTCGTCGGGTGTCCCGGATTCGGTCCTGACGCAGTTGGAGAACAACAAGACCGAACTCGGCATCGCCAAGATCCTCCCGACGTACTCGGGCCCGACAACCATCGCCAAGGAAAACGGCAAAGCGTTGCAGACCGGGGGTGCACCCAGTATCGGAAGCGCCTTCCAGCCGCCGGACGAGCGGTTGTCGGACACCGAGAGCAACCTCATCGAGGGCCGGGCCCCCGAGACCGCCAATGAGGTCGCGCTGAACGAGTCGTCCGCGGACGAGGCCGGCCTCGAAGTCGGGTCGATCACCAAGGTGGCGACCACCCGCGGTAGCGGCGCCCCGATGGAGGTCACGGTCGTCGGTATCCTCGATGTGCCGGGCGCCACCAGTGGATTCACAAACGTGCAGTTCCTCGAATCGACTGCGCAGAAACTGTTCACCGATGGTTCGCATTCGCAGTCGATCGATCTGCAGGCGGTCCCCGGTGTGAGCCCGGAAGAGCTCAAGTCGCGGGTTGCCGGTCTCATCGGCGACGACTACAAGCTGCGTACCGGCGATGAGGTCCGTCAGGACGAAAAGGACAATGTCAACCAGTTCCTCGACGTCTTCAACTACATCCTGCTGGCGTTCGCGGCCATCGGCCTGATCGTCGGAACGTTCATCATCTACAACACCTTCTCGATGATCGTGGCGCAGCGCGTCCGGGAGTTGGCTCTGCTGAGGGCAATTGGTGCCAGTCGTAAACAGGTCACCCGTTCGGTGCTGCTCGAGGCGTTTGTTGTCGGCCTGTTCGGTGCGCTGGTCGGATTGGCCGCCGGCATCGGAATCGCGGCGTTACTGCGGGCCCTGACCGCGTCCAGCGGTCTCCCGAGTACGTCGCTGCAGGTCGGGGCGTCATCGATCATCGCCTGCCTGGTGGTCGGTATCGGCGTGACAATGGTGAGCGCCTATGCGCCGGCCCGGCGCGCTTCCAAGGTGTCGCCGGTCGAGGCGATGAGGGAAAGCGCCACCGACGGCCAGGCCTCACTGAAGGTGCGCACCATCATCGGAATCGTGCTGGGTGCCATCGCAATTGTGCTGTTGGCGATCGGTACCTCAGGCGAGGGTGGCCGTGCGGCCGGGATTGTCGGGCTCGGCGCCCTGGTGATGATCTTCGCGGTTGTTTTCGCCTCTCCGGCCTTGTCGAGGCCGGTGGTCGGGGTGCTGGGTGCGGCGCTCGCGCGACCATTCGGAAAGATCGGGCAGCTGGCCCGGACCAACGCGGTCCGGAACCCGAGGCGCACTGCGGCAACAGCTTTCGCGCTGACGCTGGGGCTGATGCTGGTTGCCGTCATCGGCACGCTCGGATCGACATTCAAGGGCACCATCGACGATGCGATCGACACCGGTCTGACCGCCAACCTGATCATCTCCGGGCAACAGGGAAGTGGCTTCTCGCCCTTGGTGGGTCAATCGGTTGATGATGTCGACGGTGTTGAATCGGTGGTGTCGTTCGGTGGTGTCCTGGCAGAGGTCGACGGTTCAGGAGTGCAGGGCTATTCGCCCTCCGGTGACATGTACTCGGTCACGCCGTACGAGATGGTCGAGGGTTCCCGCACGATCGATCCGGACGGAATAATCGTCAGCGAGCGGACTTCTGCGGAAAAGGGTTGGAAGATGGGTGAAGTCGTGGAGTTCACCAGCTACGACGGCACTGTTGTCCCGGTAACCGTCACCGGTGTCTTCAAGAACAATCCGCTGATCGACCCGTGGGCCATGGGCAGCTCTGCGTATCAGAAATTGATTCCCGAGGCGCTGCGCCAGGATGTGTTTGCCGCCGTCAAGACCGTGCCCGGCGCAGATGTGCAAGCTGTCAGTGATCGGATCGAGGATGTCACCAGCGACTACCTCACCGTGAAGGTACAGACCCCATCGGAGTTCAAGGGCCAGCAGTCATCTCAGATCGACCAGATGCTGAGCGTGCTGTACGCCATGCTCGGACTCGCGCTGGTGATCGCCGTCCTCGGCATCGTGAACACCCTCGCGCTGTCGGTGATCGAACGCAAGCGTGAGATCGGTATGTTGCGCGCGATCGGTATGGCCCGCGCTCAGGTTCGCCGCACGATCTACATCGAATCGCTGCTCATCGCGATCTTCGGTGCGGTACTCGGTGTCGTCCTCGGCGTCGCGTTCGGCTGGGCGCTGGTCCGGACCCTGCGGTACTGGGGCCTCGGCGATCCGGTACTGCCGACAGGTCTGATCATCATCACCTTGATCGGGGCGGCGCTGGTCGGCGTGGCGGCTGCACTGTGGCCGGCATCGCGAGCGGCGAAGACGAAACCGTTGGAGGCAATCGCCGAATAGCCAACCCGACAGCGGATCACCAACTGATTCGCTGTGCCCGAGCCCCTGTGCCGTATTCCGGTGCAGGGGCTCGGTGCGTTGTGGAGTGAATCCGGTCAGTTCTTGCGCAGCATCAGAACGAGGTTGCTGCCCAACAGCTCTCGCAGAAGCGGTACCCGCATCACCCACCACATCCGGCCGGGCAGATATCGGGGGAATGCCGCCAGCAGGGTGGCCTGATCGGCCGGGACGGACTTGGCCCAGCGCAGCCCGTCGGCCGCGGTCACCTTGAACAGCGATGTGCCGTAGAGGTTCTTGGGAGGATGTCTGTGTTTGCGGGTGTACCAGCGGGCTGCCCGGGCGCCACCGAAGTAGTGGGTCAGTCCCATTTCGTGGCCGCCGAAGGGGCCGTACCAGAGGGTGTAGCTCAGTAGCACCAGTCCGCCGGGTTTGGTGATCCGCAGCATCTCCTGGGCCATCGCCCACGGATCCCGCACGTGTTCGGCCACGTTCGACGAATAGCAGATGTCGACGCTGCCCGAGAAGATCGGCAACGCCATGCCCGAGCCCCGGACACTGGCCCGTTGCGGGAGTCCGGCCGCATGCATTTCGGTGGCGTCCGGTTCCACGGATACGTAGTCGGCGCCGCGGGATCGGAAGACCTCGGCGAAGTAGCCGGGACCGCCACCGACATCGAGGACGGTCAGTCCCTCGAGTCCGGCGTTGTAGACGTCCTGATGGAGGGCCTCGATGAGCTCGACGGAGTCGTCGGCCAGGGCGCCGTAAAACCGGTCCGGGTCGGGCTGTTCGTAGCGAAAATGATTCAGCAGACGTGCTGACCGCGGCAACGTTGCCCGCCGTTGCGCTCGGGAAATGGCAGCGTTCACCGGCCAAAGGATACGGGTGGTGACATCCGGGCCCTGCCCGCTACCCTGTCTTGCAGTGAAACCCATCGACGACACAGTGGCCCCCAGCGGCGAATCGGGGCAAACAGCACCTCTGCGTGAGGTGCTGTTGCTGTGCTGGCGCGACAGTGACCATCCGCAGGGTGGCGGCAGCGAGCGCTACCTGGAACGCGTTGGCGCCGAACTGGCCCGCAGCGGTGTGAAGGTGACGTTCCGGACCGCGGGTTATCCGGGTGCCCCAGCCGTCGAGTCCCGAGCCGGGATGCGGGTGTCGCGGGGCGGTGGGCGCCTGAGTGTGTACCCACGCGCGATGGCGGCGATCCTCGCCGCCCGTTTCGGCCGTGGGCCGCTGGCCGGGATCGACCCCGACGTCGTGATCGACACCCAGAACGGGATCCCGTTCTTCGCGCGGTGGGTGAGCCGGGCCCCGGTCGTGGTGCTGGTGCATCACTGCCACAAGCGGCAGTGGCCGGTTGCCGGTGTGCTGATGGGCAAGGTCGGCTGGTTCATCGAATCGTGGCTGTCGCCGCGGGTGCATCGTGATGCGCAGTATCTGACGGTGTCGTTGCCGTCGGCGGAAGACCTGGTGTCGCTGGGGGTGGACGCGCAGCGGGTGGCCGTGGTGCGCGCCGGTACCGATCCGTCGCCGTTCGCACTGCCGGATGAACAGGTCGACCCCGATGCACGCCGGCTGTGTGTGCTGTCGCGGCTGGTGCCGCACAAGCAGATCGAACATGCCCTCGAGGTGATGGGGCGGATCTCCGCGAGTCATCCAGATGTGATGCTGGATGTGATCGGTGACGGCTGGTGGTCGGAAGAACTGCGGGCCAAGGCGTCTGAGCTCGGGATCGATGATCGGGTGGTCTTCCACGGCCATGTCAGCGAGGAACGCAAGCACCAGCTCCTGGCCGGTGCCTCGGTCCACCTGATGCCGTCGCGCACCGAGGGCTGGGGACTGGCGGTCATCGAGGCCGCGGGCTACGGCGTCCCGACCGTCGGCTACCGGTCATCGCGCGGGCTGACCGACTCGGTGGTCGACGGTGTGACCGGGGTGCTGGTCGACAACATCGACGAACTCGCCGCGGTGACAGCGCAATTGCTCGACGAACAGTCCTGGCGCCACGAGCTCGGCGACAAGGCGCGGGAGCGTGCCGGTGGATACTCCTGGGCGGCAGCGGCGGCCGGCGTGAATCAGGTGCTCGCCGCGGCGGTGGCCGGGCAGCCGATCTCCGGGCTCGTCAAAGATTGAGTGCGGCTCCGGGTTTGCACTGAAAGCTCGGGATGTCATCGAGTGACAGGGTCGCCTCGTAGGTCCGCTTGTATCCGGTGGCGCAGATCTTCCAGCCGTCAGCGGTCCGGCGGTACCGGTCGCTGTAGAACGCGGCACCGAACAACATGAACTTGAACTCGGTGACGATCACCCGATCTTGCAGGTACCACTCGCCGGTTGCCTCATCGCCGTTCACCGTGATCACCGGATGATCGGCGCGATGTTCGGTGATCACGGCCGGTCCCACCGTCGATCGCATGAAGTCGACCAATGTGGTGCGGTCGGCAAAAGAGAGGCTTTCGCCGTATTCACCGGTGACGTCGGTGGTGAGCGTGTCTTCGAAGTCCTCCCAGGCCTTGGTGTCCAGCGCCCGCAGGTAGCGATACTTGACCGCCTTGATGGCTTCGATGTCGTCCACTATCTGACCTTCTTCCGGTGCGTCGATCGGTGCGCCCATTTCAGCACAATCGCCACAAACCCATTGGCGATCAGCACAATCCACAACAGGTGGGCGCTCCAGACCGCCACCCGGTCGATGGTGGAGGCGGAGACTGTCCGCGCGCCCTCGATCCAGTACACGCGAAGGTCTTCGCCGTCGAAGACCTCGGTGGCCGCGTCCAGTGTCGGCCGGGCCGGGGAGTCGGCGGCGAGACGGCCTTCGACTAGTACCCATCCGACACCGAGCTCCGCCAGTTCAGCCGGCGAGGCGCCCGACAGCAGCGCGGATTCGGCTGCGGTGGCACGTGACTCGGTGCGGTCGACCGCCCGGCCGCCGACCACGAGTTCGCCGGTCTGTAAGACGTCGGCGCGCAGCAGCCGGGGAGCGGGATCAAGCGAGACGTGGCCGGTGAAATCGTAGAGCCGGTTCATGCCGGTCGGGAGCAGTAGTACGTCGCCCTCGTCGGCCGGGATGTGCCCGGCGACCTGTTGCCAGTCGGTTGGATAAGTGCTCACGGTGACCTTGTTGCCGACACCCCACGCGAGGTCGGGTAGCGGTGCGACGATGAGTACCGCGACCACCACGGCCGCGAAACCCCGTGGGACCCATCGCCGGGATGCCTGCACCGCCGCCGCTGCCGCGAGTGCGTAGAGCGGCACGGCCAGGGCAACCCACTTCTGGGTGTCGCGGAGCAGTCCCGCGCCGGGCACGGTGTCCACCGCCCACTCGAGGACCGCGATGCCAGGATCGGTGGAGGCCAGGGTGATCAACACAATCGACGCCGTGGCAAGCCCCGCGGCCCCGGCCACCGGCGGATTGCGCCGACGTCGGTAGAGCGTGGGCACGCCCGCAGCGACGACCACCAGCAGCGCCGCGGTGGCCACCGCGGCCCAGACAGCGGTGCGGCTGGCGGGGACGGCGTCCGCATTCCAGATACCGCCGAGCCCCAGCAGCGAACCGAATGTACCCAGACCGGGTTCGGCGCGGGCGGCGAAGATCGCCACGGAATCCGGATCGGATGTGGCGGAGCCGGAGCCCAGCAGCGACGCCATGATCCAGGGCAGGGCCGACGTCACCCAGATCGCCAGTGCGACACCGCCGGTCTTCGCCGCGATCCGGTGCGGGCAGCTGACAGCCACCGGGACGAGCAGTGCGGCCACCAGGGTGAACAGGGCGAGCATCGACCCGGTGGGTGTCAGTCCGGCGATGGCGAGCCAGGCGGCGAGCACCGAATAGGAGATGTATCCGGGGTGGCGCCGGATCCGATTGGCGCACAAGAAGATCCAGGCGATCGCGGCGTATCCGAACAGCAGACTCCAATGTCCCTGCAGAAGGCGCTCTGCGACATACGGATTCCAGATCGCGACCGTGGTACCGACCAGCATTCCGGCCGATCCCGAGCCGGGGAGTGCGACGCGTACCAGCCGGCCGTACCCGACTCCGGTGAGGATCAACGCCAGCGTCGTCAGCACCTTCACGATGATCCCGCCGTCGACCACCGGTGAGGTCAGCGCGATGAACCAGTCCTGCGGTACCGCCCGGGGCGCGCCGACACCGAGCCCGATGGCCGAATCGGTGAGGTGAGAACGCGGGGTACTCACCATGTCGGCGATCAACAGATAGCCGGACCGGAAGAAGGGCGCGGTGATCACCAGCGAGAGGGTGGCACTGGTCAGCCACAGCGTGATCCAGTGCCGGCGGGTCATGAACGGACCCTAACCCGATCACAAAGGAGGCAGGACCCGGGCCAGTCGGGTCACCGCCTCGGTGATCATCGGCGCGGGCGTTTCACCGAAGGTGAGGCGCAGGTGGGAGTGGTCGAATCCGGCTGGGAACCAGGGGGATCCTTCGCCCACCAGGACGCCCTCGGCATAGGCCGCTGCGGCGACGTCGCGGTCGTCGACGCCGGCGGGCAACCGGACCCACAGGTGCAGGCCGCCGTGGGGCACAGCGGGAATGCCCACGTGCGGGAGCAATCGGGTCATGGCGGCGAGCAGGGCATCGCGTCGCTCGCCGAGTGCCCGGCGAACCAGCTGGTTGTGGCGGGGCCAGGCAGGGGAGGTCAAGAACTCGACGGCGGCTTCCTGGATCGGGCCCGACACGTAGAAGTCGTCGAGGGTCTTCGCCGCCCGGAGCCGGGCCAGCGCCGGACCGCGGGCGCACAGGGCGGCGACGCGCAATCCCGGTCCGACCGGTTTGGACAGCGAACGGACATGCACCACATGGCCGCTAGGGTCCTGGCTGATCAGCGGCGGCGGTGGCTCGTGGTCGATACCGAGGTAGCGGGCGTAGTCGTCCTCGAGGATGAACAGTGAATGCTGCTGTGCCAGAGCGAGGACCTCGTCGCGGCGGGCACGGGACAGGGTGACACCACTCGGATTGGCAAATGCGGGTTGCAGCACCACGAGACGGCTGCCGGTGCGTTCGATGGCATCGGCGAGCAGATCGGTACGGATACCGTCCGCGTCGCTGGGTACCGGGATCACGTCGGCGCCGTGGCTGCGGGCTATCGCGATTGTGCCGGTGTACGTGGGACTTTCGACGATCACCGGCTCGCCGGGGCGGACCAGTGCCCGGATCGCCACGGACAACGCGCTCTGCCCACCGGCGGTCACGATCACCTCGGACGCGTGCACGCCGTCGATCTCGGAGGCAAACCAGCGGCGCAGGTCTTCGCTGCCCTCGATCGGATAACGGCCCCAACTCGGTACTCGTTTGATCGCCCGGGTCATCGCGGCGTCGAGCGCGGCCCGCGGGAGGAGTTCGTTGTCGAGGTAGCCGCCCTTGAGACGGATGACATCGGATCCGGGGATACGCCACAGGTCGAGTGTTCGGTTCAGTTCCGGTGGGATCCGGCTGCCGAGTACCGATTCCTGCCACGAGGTGTCGGCGGGTGCCCGCGGCGGCGGTGCGGTGGCCACAAACGACCCCGCACCGGGGCGGACGTCGACGAGACCTTCGACGGCCAGTTCTCGCAGGACGCGCTGCACAGAGTTGGGTGAGACCCGATGTTCCTGCTGCAGCGACCGCACCGACGGGAGCTGAGTTCCCGGCTTGCTGTCGACGATCAGTGCACGCAGACTTTCGCGAAGCACTGATACTCCGCTATCGTTGAACATGAGAGCCAAGGATAACAGTTCGCCTGAGATGCGGATAGCGGATAACGCCGACCGGTCTCGTGTTCTCCCGGCGGGATTCCTACTCGGTGGGCTGGGTGTCCTGGCCTTCAGTTTTTCCCTGCCGGCCAACAAACTGGCGGTCGCGGGCATCGATGCCTTCACCGTGACCGCCTTGCGCGCCGCCCTGGCCGGGCTGCTGGCATTGGCCTACCTGCTCGTCGTCCGCGCGTCGGTGCCCGGTCGTGGTGACCTGGCAGCACTGGTGTGTTCGGGGCTGGGCGTGGTCGTCGGGTTCCCGCTCTTCTCCTCGCTCGCCCTGGAGCGCATCGATTCGGCCACCGCAGCGGTGATCCTCGGTTTGCTGCCCGCGCTCACGGCAACTTTCGCCGCACTCCTGGGCGGAGAACGGTTGCCCTGGCTGTTCTGGGCGGCCACCGGTGCCGGTGCCGTGGTGCTGATCGCCTATCTTCTGTCGGCCAGCCCGTCGGGCCTGTCCGGCTTCGCGCTGGGCTGGGGTCACCTCTGGATGTTCCTGGCCACCGTCAGCGCCGGGTTCGGCTATGCGGTCGGCGGAACGGTGGCCAAGCGGATCGGGGGAGCGCAGAGCATCTCGTGGTCGTTGGTCCTGCTGATGCCGTTGTCGATACCGGTCGCGGTCGTGGCGCTGATCGGGGGGACGGTCACGCTGACCGCGTCGGTGGTCGCCGGGATGGTGTACATCACGGTGATCTCGCAGTTCCTCGGCTTCTTCGCCTGGTACGGCGGTCTGGCCCGCGGTGGCATCGCCCGGATCGGGCAGCTCCAGCAGATCCAGCCCCTCCTGACCATCGTGTGGTCGGCGCTGATCCTCGGTGAGCGGCCCGACGCCTGGATCTATCTGGTCGGGATTGTGCTGGGTCTGCTCGTCTGGATCGCGCAGCGGGCCCGGCTGCGGACCACGGACGTTTCCCCGAATACCGGTGACACCAGCCCTTCGCCTCGAGTCGAGGTCGCCCTGAGACACTGAACGCCATGGGGAATCGGATGGCGGGTGTGGGAGGTGTTGCGGTCGGGACGATGGTCGCCAACATCTGCGGCTACCTCATCCATGTGCCCGCCGCCCGCTGGCTGACCGAGAGCGAGTACGGCGAGTTCGCCGTCCTGCTCCAGTCCATGCTGATCCTCGGGGTGCCCGCGCTTGCGCTACAGGTGGTGATCGCCCGGGAGGTGGTGCGGGGTCGGGCAACCGCCGATCTGATCTCGATCACTCTGCGGACGACCGCCGCGGTGCTGGTCGCCGCTGCGATCGGGGTACCGGTGATGATGGCTTTGGCCGATACCGGTCCGGCCGCCACCATCGCGGCGTTCGCGACCGCGCCCCTGTTGGTTCTGATTGCCGCCGGGCAGGGGATTCTGCAAGGGCGGCAACACTTTTCGATCCTGTCGTGGGTGCTGGCCGGGGTGGGCATCTTACGGACAGTGCCCGGCATCGTGATCCTGGCGGCCGGTGGTGGTGCCGCGGGCGCGCTGACCGCGACCGCCTGTGGGGCTGCGCTCGCCGCGGTGGGGGTCTGGGCAGCGGTGACGCGGACCGGTGCGGCACCGGCAGCGCACGGGGAGTCGGCGCAGGCGATGGCACTGAGCACGGTGTTGCGGGCATCGCAGGTGCAACTGGTCCTCATCGCGCTCTCGTCGGTCGATCTGCTGCTGGCCCGGCCGTTGCTCGGTGATGACGACGCCGGGGTCTATGCCTTCGGGACCATCGCGACCAAGGCCGCGTTCTGGTTGCCACAGGCGATCGGGGTGGTGCTGTTCCCGCAGTTCGCCGATGCCACCCAGTCCCGCGACGCGTTGAAGACCGCGGTCGTGTGGCTCGCCGGGATCGGTGCGGTGGTGGTGTCCGGCGCGGCCATCTGCGCGCCGCTGATCCCGGTTCTCGTCGGCGACGAATACAGCCCGGTGGTGCCGATTCTCTGGGTGTTCGCGCTCACCGGCAGTGCCCTGTCGATTCTGCAGGTCGGCCTTCTCGCCGCGATCGCGGCAGATCGCACCCTGGTCGCCGCCCTGAGTTGGGTGGTGCTGGTGGTCGAGATCGTGGTGATGGTGCTGTGGGCCCACAGCATCACGACGCTGGCGGTGACCGCGGCGGGTTGCGCAGTGGCCGGGACCGCGCTCACGTTTGTCGCGCTCGGAACGCATCGAAGGATCGGCGTCAGTCGTACTGTTGATGCATGAGCATTCGACTCGGTTATCAAATCCCCAATTTCTCCTACCCCGGTGGCGTCGCCGAACTGTTCCCGACGGTCATCGCACAGGCCCAGGAAGCCGAAAGTGCCGGATTCGACACGGTTTTGGTGATGGACCATTTTTACCAATTGCCCGGTATCGGTGCTCCTGACGAACCGATGCTGGAGGCGTACACGACCCTGGGTGCGCTGGCGACGGCAACGTCGGACATCAACCTCTCGACCCTGGTCACCGGCAACACCTACCGGAATCCGGCGATGCTGGCCAAGACCATCACCACCCTGGACGTCATCAGCGGTGGCCGCGCGATCCTCGGACTCGGCGCCGGCTGGTTCGAACTCGAACACCAGGAGATGGGTTACGAGTTCGGCACCTTCACCGACCGATTCGAGCGCCTCGAAGAAGCGCTCCAGATCATCGAGCCGATGTTGCGCGGCAGCAAGCCCGAACTCGACGGCAAGTGGTACCAGGCGCATGGCACCCGGAATCAGCCGCAGCTCCGTACCGACATCCCGATCATGCTCGGTGGTGGTGGCGAGAAGAAGACATTCGGGATGGCGGCCCGCTACGCCCAGCACCTCAACATCATCGCGCCGGCCACCGAACTACCGCGCAAACTCGAGGCCCTTGCGAAGCGCTGCGAAGAGGTCGAGCGGGATCGCAGCACACTCAAGACGAGCTTCCTGGCGACCGTCGTCCTCGACGAGGACGGCGACAAGGCCCGGGCAAACCTGGTCGACATGATGAAGGCCCGCGGCCTCGACGCCGAGGAGGTCGGTGCCGAGAAGTGGGCGGAGGCGACCGACCGGTTCTTCGTCGGTTCGCCCGATGAGGTCGCGGTACAGATCAAGACCCGGGTGCTCGACGTCGGCATCGACGGCATCACCATCAACATGATCTCCAACGGCCACGTGCCGGGACTGATCACCCTCGCGGCAAATGCGTTGTCGCCGTTGGTGAACTGATACATCCCGCAAACCACACGTTCCGGTCGAATCCACCTGGTTCAAGGTGGTTCTGACCGGAACGTGTGGTTTGTGTGTCAGGAGCGTCTGGGCGGTGACCAGTCGGTGAAACCGTCGCCGTCGTCCTTGATGACCGGGATCTGCCTGGTCTGATCCGGATCATAAGGCTGCTCGTATTGCGGTTCCGAGTAGTGCGATTCCGCGTACTGGGGTTCTTCATGCCGCGGCGGGTAAGGCTGCTCATCAGGATCGGAGGGTCCGTCCGCCGCGACGGCCGGCTTCGACCTGCCGCCGGAACCGAGCAGGAGCCAGATACCAACCGCGAGAAGGAAGACACCGATGATGCCGATGACAATCGGGATCCAGCGGCCCCACAGCGTGATCGGATCGCTCAGGCTCTTCGCGTCCGAAGCCAGTGCTTCCTGGGTTTGCTGGTCGTACGAGAACACCACATCGAGGGCGGTGAGGCGGTAGTCGAGCATCTCCTTCGGCGAATCGTCGCTGACGTTCAGCTTGTATGACTGCCGAATGTGTTGCTGCTCATTGAGAATGGTGCCGCTGGCCGGGTCGACGTAAAGGTCGCGGGTGCTGGACTGCATCAGTGAGGCCGGCAACTTGTCATTGTTGCGATAGCCGGGGAATCCGCCGTACCACCCCGAGGTCTGATCGAGGGACGTGTTCGGCATTTGCTGGTCGTTGGCGTCGACCAGGGTGCTGAGATCGACCTCGGGAACCTCCTGGGTGAAGTGGAGGGTCTTCACCCCGTGGATCTCGGTCGAGTCATCGACGTAGGTCAGCGGATTGGTGGTTCGTGTCGTCAGGTCGAAGTACTGGTACTTGTCACTCTTCTCGACATCGAACGGGAAGCGGTACTGCAGGCCGGTGCGATCGGGAAGGCTGACGCTGTTGTCGCTGGCGTCGACCTTGACCTCGGATTGACCGCCACCGGAGATCTGCGGCTGCGCGGTCTCCCGATTGGTGGTGACCAGATCGCGCGTCGCGGTGAGCAGCGAGGTCATGCAGGCGCCCTTGCCACCCACGGCCGACGGGGTGACCGTCTTGTCGCCGCTGGTGTACGAGTCGATCCGGATCGAGTTGCCGGCCTGGAACGTAGCGATGTCGGCGTCGGCGGGGTCGACCACGATCACGCGCTGCTGCTGCGTCAGGCGGGCATCGGAGACCTCGGCCCGAGGCTGGTTGACCGAACAACTGTTGAAGATCTTCGCCGGCTGGTCGTCACTTCCGGACACCCCCTGTTGGGGCTGGCTCACCGCGACACTGGTGAGGTCGAGGTCCATCGGGGTCTTCTTCAGCGTGTCCGTGAAGTAGAGCGGCAGGGCAATGGCTGAGACGAGCAACAATGTCCCGAAGAAGATCGCGACCGGACCGGCGAGGTCCTTTGCTGACATCCGTGGCGCAGGAGCCATCCGGCAGTTCTCCTTGAGGTCTGAGCGGCAACGCTTAGGGCAAAGGCGAGACTAACAGTCCTACCCATTGCCTTTCGCGTCTCGACGCCGCTTTCGCCAGGTGCGCCGGGTACGTTTGGGCTCATCATGAGCTCTACGCCACCGGTCGCCGGTTTCAATCGGGCACTCGAAGGCATGCGTGCCTGTGCCGCCGTCGGTGTCATGGTCACGCACGTCGCGTTCCAGACCGGATCGGTGGACGGCAGCTGGTTGGGCGCGGTGTGGGGCCGCTTCGACATGGCGGTGGCCCTGTTTTTTGCGCTGTCGGGCTATCTGCTCTGGCGCCCGCACTCCGAGGCGGCCCGGGACCCGCACCGCAAGGTGCCCGGAACCTGGCGGTACCTGCGACATCGCGTGGTCCGGATCTGGCCGGCCTATGTGGTGGTCGTGGTGGTGGTCCTGAGCCTGCTGCCCGATGCGCGGCCCGCCAGTTTCACCGTCTGGATCGCCAACCTCACGCTCACCCAGATCTACGTGCCGTTGACCCTGACCGCCGGCCTCACCCAGATGTGGAGCCTGTCGGTGGAGGTCAGCTTCTATCTGGCGCTGCCGCTGATCGCCTGGCTGATGCTGCGCCTGCGCGGACCGGCGGCGCGGTGGCGGATCCCGGTGCTGGTGACCACGGGCGTCATCAGCCTGGGCTGGGCCTGGGTCGCCGATGCGTTGCCACTGGAGGCGGGCGTCGAGGCCAAGAACTGGCTGCCCGGACATCTGCCCTGGTTCCTGTGCGGGCTCGTCCTCGCGGAATTGGGGACTGCCGAGGCGGGTGCGGCCGGTATGCGAGGGCGTATCGCGCGCCTCGGACGTCGCCGCCTGTTGCTGGCAGCCATCGCAGTGGTCGCGTTTGCGCTCTCCTGCACCGAACTCGCCGGACCGACCGGTCTGGCGCCGCTCGAGCCCTGGCAGTTCGCCATCAAGATGGTGCTGGGCGTGATCATCGGTTTTGCGCTGATCGCCCCGTTGACCCTGAATCCCGGCCGAAGCCATCGATTCCTGGATTCGGCACCGATGCAGGCACTCGGCCGGTGGTCGTACTCCATCTTCCTCTGGCATCTGGTGGTGCTCGCCTGGGTCTTTCCCCTGGCCGGAATCGTTCCGTTCTCGGGGTCGATGTTGGTGGTGTTCTTGCTGACCCTGCTGTTGACCATTGGGGTGTCGGCGGCCAGCTACGCCTGGATCGAGGAACCGACCCGACACTGGCTGCGCAACAGCGAGGCTCGCGCGGCCCTATCCGTGGCGCCTAGAGACAGGGCGCCGGGAGACCAGTCGAACCAGCCACCGCGGCACGTCGATCGCGAGCCACGCGGCGAGTACGACCGCCAGCAGAGCCGGTAGCTGTACCCACCAGTCCCAGCCGGTGTAGCCCAGCGACGACCGCCACGGGCCGGACGCGAGCCCGAAGGTCGCCAGCAACATCATGATCGCGACCAGCGCGGCACCGAACTGGTGATGCCGGGTGCGGCGTGCCAGCAGTGAAACGGCGGTCACCGCGCCGGCCACCACGGCCGAGATGATCAGTCCGACCGGTCCGGTGAGCAGGTAGACGGCGCCGGCGAGCAACACCGGTGCCACGACGCCGGCCCGGATCGGTTGCGCCACGGCCCAGGTCGTCGCGGGCGTGCGACGAGTCGGTACCAACGTGGCGATGAATAGGAGCACGACCAGCGCCAGGCCGATCCCGATGGACCATCGGTACGGCTGATCGAGTGGATATGTCAGGTGTATCGCACCCGAGTACCCGGCCGGGATGATCCAGCCCTGCTGCCAGCCGTTCACGGTCAGCGGTGACAGCTCGGTGTCGCCCGCGCGTGCCTCCCAGCCGGTGTTGACGCTCTCGGGCACGATCAGCACCCGGTCTGCGGCCGCGGCGGTCACCTCGACGCGACGGTCGGTCGCATCCCACCGGGTGACGTCGGTGGGCTGCGGGACGGCCCGCGGGATCTGCGCATTGGTTGCGGTCAGGGTCACCGCCGCCACCGAGAAGGCATCCCCGGGGTTGACGGCCAGTTCCTGTTCTCCGGCCGGGAGTGCGAGCGGTGCCGAGCCGCAGGGTGTCGCCGCGATGGGCGCACCGGACCGGAGTGCACCCGCGGTGGTCTTCAGCGAGAAGCGCTCCGTGCCACCGGAAATGGTGAGTCCGGGCCCACTCGAGCAATCGACCTCGATCGGCCGGTCCGGGTCGGCCGGAGGGATGTCGGAGCCGAGGACCTCGACCTCTGCGATGCCGGTCGGGGCGAGGTCGGCGAACCCGAGGCTGTTGGCGTCGAGGATCTCGGCCTTCTCCAGAACCGTGATCGCGATCGACGAGGTCTGAAGTGGATCGAGCCGGATGACGCCGTCGTCGCCGACCTCGCGCACCTGCCGTCCGTTGCCGAGGTCGACGCCGACCAGCAGCGGATCGGCGGGGAACTGTCGCGGTGGCACGGTGATCTTCAGCCCGCTGACGGTCTGCGGTGTCGGCAGGTGCAGGGAAAGGGTGGGGCGGGCTTCGCCGGGCTCCGAGATGCGGGCGATCCAGCTGGTCCCTGGATCTCCGTCAACAGCGGCCATCGGCGCACCGCGCGGATCGGCGATGGCCGAGTCGCCCGTCGCGGTGATCTCGGTGGGGTCGGAGAGCAAGCGGGTCAACGCTTCTGACGGTCGGGCCGTCACCGTCACCGCCGGGTTGACCGACACCGCGGACGGCACCGACAACACCCGGCCGAATGTCCCGGGTTCTTCGGTGGGCAGGCTCAGGGCATCGGAGCAGAGCGTCACGTCGCCGTCGGGTACACAGGCCGCGCGGCCGGGTAGTTCGGGGCCCAGGCTCCACTGCGAGACCTGTTGACCGGCAACAAGTTCCGGTAGCACCACCCGATGGCGGACCGGAATGACCCGGTCGGCTGCGGCATCACGCAGCTCGACTTCGGAGATCACGAATTGATTTCCGGCGGTGTGGTTTTCGGTTTCGATGGCGCGGATCTGTATCCACCGGGTCGGCCCGCTCGGTGGGACAACCCTGGTTGCGGTCCCGGGTGAGACCCCGGACGCGAC
This sequence comes from Nocardia sp. 348MFTsu5.1, assembly GCF_000383535.1. Lineage (NCBI taxonomy): Bacteria > Bacillati > Actinomycetota > Actinomycetes > Mycobacteriales > Nocardiaceae > Nocardia > Nocardia sp. 348MFTsu5.1. Next base: position 338,499 of record NZ_KB911511.1, on the reverse strand, counting down.
GGTGCTGCCGGCCTCGGTGGTGATCAGCAACGTCGAGACGCCGGGGCCGAGGGCGGTGCCCAGTGTGATGTCGAGGGCGAGTCGCGATCGGGGCGCTGTGAAGTCGAGTTGCAGCCATTGTCCGACCGCGGAGTCGAGGCCGCGGCTGACCCAGCTGGTGTTCGGGCTTCCGTCGAAGGCGGCCGCGGGTGCGCTGCCGGGGGAGGTCTGCCCCAATTGTGTTGCATCGGAAGCTGATCCGGAGGTGCTGACCGATACCTGGTCGGGCTGTTCATCGAGCAGCCATTGGCCCTGCACCAGGGGCTGGCCGTCGACCGGATAGTCGGCCACGGCGTTCTGTGTCAGGCGCGGATCGTCGGGGGTGCGGATGCCGGAGCTGTGGTCGTCGACGCGCCCGAAATCGACCTCACGGTTGGTGGGGCTGTCCGTCACCACCATCGGGGCCTCGGGCAGGCCGGCGTCCTGCGCATCGGACTGCAGGACGACCGGACCCAGCGGCGGCTCACCGGCGATGGCCGCGTTGTTCTGCAGCTGGGCAAGGGATTCGGGTCCACCGAAGACGCGTGGCATCTCTTCGAGCGGAACGGTTGCCGGCCGGGTCCCGTCGAAGCCGACCGTGGAGTCGACCTCGTAGATCGAGATCGCGGGCAGTTTCGGCCGCAGCCCACTGTCGGACACGATGTCGTCGTCGATGCTGGGCGCCCCCACCTCCGGCCCGAAGCCGGCAACCAGCGTCATACCCGGAGATCCGGCAATTGCGTTGCGCGCCAACACCGGACGAGTCGATCTGGAGGTGGAGGGATCGAGGTCGGCCCGGACCACCACGTAGGAGATCCCCTGCTGGGCCAGGGTGGCGGCCAGACCGGCCATCGGTCTGCCCTCGGAGATCGACCGTTGGACCGAATCCATCGCCCGGATCGCTCCCGGCGGGGTCAGGGGAATGGCGTCGCGGACGGCCCAGGGCTCCTCGGCGAGTACCTGCAGTGGCTCATCGCGGGTCAGCCCCCAAGTCTGGTTGGCAAAGGGTGACCCCGGAACCACCAGTGCGCGACGGTTTTCGTCCGCACCGTTGTCTTCGAGCCACTTCGCGGTGTCGCTCCAATACGAAGGGATGGCGCTATAGCTGCCCGGTGCTGCCATTGACCTGGTCCAGACCATCGAGCCGGCAGCGAGTAGTGCCACCAGCACCACCACCGCAGCGGCGACCGGCTTCGATCGCTCGGGGTGCGCGAATGCCTCTCGCGTGCCACGCCATCCGGCGATGTCCGGGGTCGGGACGCGGGCCAACAGGTGCGCGATGCCCAGCGTGAGCGGGATCCGGATCAGCGGTTCCCATTTGTGGACGTTGCGCAGTGGGGCACCGGCGCCGTCGAGGAAGACCCGAACCGATTCGCCGATGGGGGATCCCAGCTGTCCGGGGTAGCCGAGGCAGATGAGGAGCAGACCGATGATCAGGATGACGGTCAGGCGCCCGCGCGCGGGCATCGCCCGCATCGCGAGTCCGGTCAGGCCGGCGGCGGCCAGGATGCCCGTGGCCACGACCGCGGCGGGCTGGGTGACGAGCCCGGCGCCGGCGACTCGTTCCGGGGAGACGAAAGGCGTCCACGAGCTCGTGCCGCGCAGGACCTCGGTCAGTGACACCCATTCCGTTGTCACGCGCGAGGATTCGATGAAGTCGAGGAACGGGGGACTGACCTGAGACAGGATGAGCAGCGGGACGATCCACCAGAGGCATGCCATCACAGCACCGAGCAGCCACCACACCCCGAACCGCCACCAGCGGGCGGCATGCCCCCGCAGCGGTGTGTGCATCAGCCACCAGATGATGGCCACCGATGCCGCGGCCACGGTTGCCACCGCGTTGACCGCACCCATCAGGGCGAGCGCGCAGGCGGATTCAAACGCCAGGCGGCGTGGGGTTTTGGTTGCAGCCACGTGACCCAGGGCCATCACCACCGGGGCCAGGACCCACGGTGCCAACATCACCGGCAGTGTCTCGGACGAGATCGAGCCGATGGTTGTCAGGACCCGGGGGCTGGCGACGAAGACCAGCGCCGCGAAGATCCGGGACCACCGCGAGCCGACCCCGAGGGCATCGGCGAGCCGCACGAACCCCACGAACCCGACCCACAGCAGCATTGCCCACCAGAGTCGCTGGGTGATCCACGCCGGCAGCGACAACAGATCGCCGAGCGCGAAGAATGCGCCGTGGGGAAAGAAGTATCCGTAGGCCTGGTTCTGCACCTGCCCGAGCGGTGCGACGGACGACCACAGATGTGCCGCCCGGCCGAGGAATCCGATCGGATCCCCGGTGAGGTCGAGCTTGGTGTCAGCCGATATCAGGCCGGGAGACTGGAGGAACGACGCGAACAGCGCCACGAGAGCTGCATACAGCAGACCTCTTTTGGTCAGTTTGTGACTCCGGCGTTGTCGCGGGTGCCGTAATCGACAGTCCCCTGGACGAAACCGTCGTCTGCATTGAAGCTGTTCACATTCGTGGCCGGCGAGTCTTCGGACGCGAGCACGCCACCGAGGAAGACAGCAGCAATGGCAAATACAACGCCCAGGACTCCGGCGACTGCGCCCGCAATCAGGCGGTTGTTGGTCATGGGTGCGAAGTTACCATCCGGGCCTTCGACTTACGCATGGCGCGTGCATCTTCATTCTTACGTGCGCATCCGGCCGGCACCACGAGCACCGGACGGTGGCAGTGCTTGAGGACATGCTCGGACACACTGCTGTGCAGAAGTGCCCGCAGTCCGGACGAGCCGCTGGTGGCGGTGACCAGGATGTCGACTTCCAAGGTGTCGGCAGCATCGACGAGCGCTGCCCATACCGTCGAGTCGACCTCGGCGAGGCGGCCCTCGGCGTCCAGTCCGGCGGCGATGGCGCGCTGGACCCCCTGGGTGTTGCGGTCGCGGGCCTCGTCGTGAAGGGCGTCGTCGATGCCTTGATCGACCACTGAGTGCAGAACGGGCTGCATTCCGCCCGACAGGGCTGAGAGTCGCGCGCTCTGGTGGACACCGGTCTCCCAGGCTGTCACCACAAACGCTTTGTGGGACTTCAGGAATCTCCCGGCGTAGTCGATCGCCCGATCGGCGTTCTCGCTGCCGTCGTAGGCGATCATGATGGTGTCTTGTCGGGTGTCCCCCGGCTTACCGATCGTGTGCTGACCGGACATGGTTGCCTCCTGTGCAGGTCCTCGCTGTCGAGGATACCCGTCGAATGTAATGGACATCACATCCAGACGCCGTGCAAGACTCGTTTCATGTTTGCCGAACACCGGTCTCGCCGTGCCCTGGCCGCCTTGACGATCACCATCGCGTCGGTGGTGGCCGCCTGCAGCGGGGCCGGCGACGAGCCCGAGGTGCTCTTGAGCGCACCGGATTCCGGGGTGCGCTCGCCCGCTTCGACGGCGACGTCCGCGGAGCCGTCGGGGACACCGATGGTGACCCCGACGTCCTGTGGCGCCACCGAGCTCGAGTCGATGTCGTTGCGGCGCAAGCTTGCCCAGCTCTTGGTGGTCGGGGTGACCGGTACGGCCGATGCGCTCGATGTGGTCGAGACCGAGCAGATCGGCGGGATCTTCGTCGGCAGCTGGACCGACCTGTCGATCCTCTCCGACGGTGGTGTCAAGTCGGTGCAGTCCGCGGCGAAGACTCCCGTGATGGTCACCGTGGACCAGGAGGGTGGCCGGGTGTCGCGGTTATCGCCGCTCGGTATCGACAGCCCCTCGGCCCGGGAGCTGGTGCAGTCGGGGCAGACCCCCGAGGAGGTGCGCGCGCTGGCGAAGTCGCAGGGACTGCAGATGAAGGAACTCGGTGTCACGGTCGACTTCGCACCGGTGGCCGATGTCAGCGACGAGCCGGCCGACGACGTCATCGGCGACCGCTCGTTCAGCGACGATCCGCAGACGGTGGCCATCTACGCCGAGGCGTACGCCCAGGGATTGACCGATGCGGGCATCATGCCGGTGTTCAAGCACTTCCCCGGCCACGGCCACGGCTCGGGGGATTCCCACACCGGCAACGTCGCGACGCCGCCGCTGTCGGAGCTGCAGACCAACGACCTGGTGCCCTACCGCACATTGGTCGGGCCCGGCGTCGGTGTCATGGTCGGTCACCTCATCGTCCCGGGGCTGACCGAGCCGGACACCCCGGCCAGCATCAGCCCGGCAGCGATGTCGTTGCTGCGCGGCGGCACGGGCTACGCCGCCCCGCCGTTCGACGGTCCGATCTTCACCGATGACCTGTCGGGGATGGCGGCTATCTCGGCGCGGTACGGCATCGAGAAGGCGGCCACGATGGCGTTGTCCGCCGGTGCCGATATCGCGCTGTGGCTCTCGACGAACGACGTTCCCGCGGTCCTGGATACGCTGACCGCTGCGGTAGAAAATGGTGAGCTCCCGGCCGACCAGGTCGATGCCTCGGTGGTTCGGGTGCTGCGCGCCAAGAATGTCCTCGACTGCTGAAGCGGGTTCGGACGGTGGGTCCGCCAGAACTTACCGGCTGGTAATATGACCGCGATCTGAAGTTTACCGAGGGAAGTTGGTGTCGTGGCCGGAGGAACGAAGCGTCTGCCGCGCGCCGTCCGCGAGCAGCAGATGCTCGATGCCGCGGTACATGTGTTCGCCGCGAACGGTTTTCGCGAGACCTCGATGGACGCGATCGCCGCCGAGGCGAGTATCAGCAAACCGATGCTCTACCTCTATTACGGATCGAAGGACGAACTCTTCGGCGCCTGCATCAACCGTGAGGGTGGCCGGTTCATCGAGGCCATGAGCGCCGGATTCGACCCCAACCTCAAGCAACGCGATCAGGCTCGCACGGTCATCTACGACTTCCTCTATTACGTCCACAACAACCGGGAGTCGTGGCGGGTGCTCTATCGCCTCGCCACCGGACAGGCCAAGTTCGTCGGCCTGGTCGACGCCAGCCGGGCCCGGCTGATCGAGATGGTCGCCGACCTGCTGCGTCGCGGCACGACCGTCCCGCATCCCAGCGACACCGATTTCGAACTGATGGCAGTTGCACTCGTCGGTGCGGGTGAAGCCGTGGCCGACCGGATTGCCGAAGGCGACATCGACCTCGACTCCGCCGCCGACCTCATGGTCTCAATGGGCTGGCGCGGCCTCGCCGGAGACCGCCCCTAACCCAGAATGTGTCCTTTTGGCGGTGCCCACCTGGGCTTCGGGCTGTAGCAGCGACAAAACGCGAGCGCTTTGGTGCGGTCGTTGCGACGGACCTGCGCCTAGCACATACCGACCTCGGGGCGCTCGGTAGTCGCGATCAACTCGTGCTCGAATACGGCTGGGCGAAGTGTTTTTTCGTCGCGCGCGGCGGGCATGAAGTCGATCAGTCCCGATGCGTAGCCTCTGCAGAACCTTGTATTCGACATCACATTTTATGTCAACACCTTGTCGATATGATGTCGACATGACGTCCACAAAAGGTGGGCGTGACTCTTCTCGACTCCCTAGGGGGCTTGCGATATGTTCCTTGCTCTGCGTGAGCTGTGGTTTGCGCGCAACCGATTCCTCTTGATGGGCGCAGTGGTCGCCTTGATTTCGATCCTGATGGTGATCCTGTCAGGACTCTCGTCCGGCCTGGTCAGCGACGGTGTCTCTGCGCTCCAGAAGACGCCGGTCCACGCGTTCGCCTTCGCTCCGGACACCAAGTCCGACTCCGCCTTCTCCCGCTCGGTTGTCACCGAGGAGCAGGCGCAGACATGGCGCACGCAACCCGACGTCGAAGCGGCCGAACTCTTCGGCAACATGATCGTCAATGCGAAAACGGGCAACGGCACGGCCGTCGACCTCACGCTCTTCGGTATCGAACCGGGATCGTTCCTCGAACCGGTCCCCGCCGTGGGAACCGCACTTCGCGGTGGGAACGACATCATCGTCAGCTCCACCTTTCGCGACGAGGGGGTCAGCCTCGGCGATACCGTCATCCTCGACCAACTCGGTACTGAGCTGACAGTCGTCGGATTCACCAGCGACAAGCGCACTTTCGGACACGTCAATGTCGCCTACCTTCCGTTGCGCACCTGGCAGGAGGTGCACGCCGGCGCCAAGGTCGGCGAAACCCCGACCGCCAGTGCGTATTCCGAAGCCAGCGTGGTCGCTATTCGTGGTATGAACGACGTGGTTCCGAATCTCTCTTCAGGCGATACCGCGGCCGGGACATCGGCAAAGACTCTCGAGGATTCCTTCGGCTCGTCGCCCGGATACTCCGCCGAGACGATGACGATGTCGATGATCAAGGCATTCCTGTATGCGATTTCGGCGCTTGTCGTCGGCGCGTTCTTCAGCATCTGGACCGTGCAGCGCAGCCGTGAACTCGCTGTCATGCGCGCGATGGGAGCATCCACCGGATTCCTGTTGCGCGACGGATTGGTTCAGGCGCTCGTAGTGCTCCTCGGATCCACCGTCGTCGGCGTCTTGATCGGACTCGGTCTCGGCTCGGGACTCGAAGGCAGCGGTATGCCGTTTGCGCTCGAATCCGGACCCATCATCAACGGCGCAATCCTGCTCGTCGTACTGGGCCTGATCGGCGCGGCCTTTGCCATCGTCCGCATCACTCGTGTCAATCCACTCACCGCGCTGGGAGAAAACCGATGAGCACCATTGCAACGGCCACGACAGGGCTCGCGCTCACCTCGGTCAGCCTCCGATTCGGCGACGGTGACTCCACCATCCTCGCGCTGGACGACGTCAATTTGGAGGTGCCGCGCGGCGAGATCGTCGCGATCGTCGGTCCGTCCGGCGCCGGTAAGTCGAGCCTGCTCGCCGTCGCCGGTGGCCTGTCCCGTCCGTCGAGCGGTTCGGTGTCCATCGACGGCCTCGACGTCACGGATATGCCTAACCGCGCACTGGCGAAGTTGCGACGCGACAAGGTCGGCTTCGTCTTTCAGTCCGGCAATCTCATTCCGGCATTGACAGCACGTGACCAACTGCGACTCGTTTCCAAAATCACTGGACGGCCAGGTCGCGACGTCGACGAACTCCTCGACTCGGTCGGAATGAGTCACCGAAGCAACCGGCGGCCCGGACAACTTTCCGGTGGTGAACGCCAGCGCGTCGGTATCGCCCGGGCACTGACGAGTAGTCCTTCGCTGCTTCTTGTCGACGAGCCGACCGCAGCACTCGACCGTAAGCGAAGCCATGAGGTCGTCGAACTGTTGGCACGCGAAACCCACGAGGCGGGCGTCGCTACGATTATGGTGACCCACGACCACGATGTGCTCATACACTGTGACCGCGTCCTCGAAATGGTTGACGGGCAACTGCATCAGCACGAGTAAGGAGAGTCGGTGCCGAGAATCGCTGCCGCCACTGTCGGCGAACATCGCGCTGCTCAGCGCCGAGCGCTCCTCGATGCCGCGCACACCCTTCTCTCCGAGACCCCGGATCGGCCGCCGGGGCTCGGTGAGGTGGCAGCCAAGGCAGGGCTCGCCAGATCCAGTGCCTACCACTACTTCCGCTCCCGCGATGATCTGCTCAGCGCGGTAGTCGAAGACATGTTTCCGCGCTGGAACGGCAAGATCGTGGAAGCCATGGAAGTCGCCGACGACCCGGTATGGGCGTATGTCGACGCCAATCTGCAGCTCGTCGCGGACGGTGAGCACGCGATAGTAGGAGCGTTGGCGACGTTGACTCCGCAGACATTTCGCGACTCACGGATCTTGGAAATGCACGACAGTTTGGTGCTTCCTCTGATCGATGCGCTCCGTGCTCAGGGGGTGCCTGACCCGAAGCTGACGGCAACACTGATCAACTCGCTAGTGTATTCCGGCGCTGAGTTGATCGAAGTCGGTCAGGGCATCGACCAAGTACGTTCCGCGATCCGTGAGGTTCTCGGGCGTTAGCAATCGATTTACACCGAAATCGATAACGGGGAACATGCATGAACCAGAATCAGAAGACCGTTGTCTCACTACAGATCCGGTTCGGGAAGCTCACGATCGCGGAACTCGACCACATCGTGCTCTGACCAGTTGTCTGCCGTTGCCGACTCGAGCGTCAGTTCGTACACCAACTCGCGTTGTTGCTCCTCCTCTGTCAACCCGTCCAGATATCCCGGTACCTGCGTGCGATACAACTCGGCAATCGTGGAAAAGGATGTCCCCAGGCATCTGATCTGGACTCGGTTACTGCCGATCGTTTCCCCTGACTCCGTCGGCAGTGTCAGCAGTGCTATCCGGCCGTGATCGAACTCTTGTACCTTCGGTGATTCCGGTGCTGTGGTCACGTACCACACCCCGGGTCGGCCCGAGATGACGAAGCGCATGAGACGGCTCGACGGCCGACCGAACTGATCCGTACTCGCGATGACCGCAAGATTGATTTGCGCCGTGACACCGGTGAACCTGTCCATCGCGCGATCTGCGACTTCGGTCTGCACACGGCGGCTGGCCTTAGCCCAGGCGAGCGCGGCGGCCACCGAGTCGAAACGCCGTTCTCCTTCAATGGAATACAGAATCTGCGGCACATATCCCGAGATGTTTTCGCCCTCGTAGTAGTACTGCAGCCAACGCCGGCCCGCGTGCAGATCCGCGCTGTACTTCTCACGGACCCGGTTCTCCTTGCCGACAAGGAGTTTTCGCCCGTATGCCGTGTGCAGCAAGGACTGCCCGATATACGAACCGAGGACCGCTCCGAGCGTGGCAGTCACGAGCGCCGGGCGCCACCAGCCCCAGGTGTCAGGCAGCGTGTTCCTCATCGCGGCGAGCATGCAGAGCAATGCTCCCGCGACCAGCACTGCCACCGTTCCAACCATCAGTACTCGATGGCGCCGCAGCTCGTAATGGATGGTGTCGGCGGCACGTTGCCTCCGCTTGAGGTGGAACTCACGCTGCTTCATGGTGGCAACGAGCTCCTGGTCTGCTGATGACAACGGCATCATGCGACCCCGTTCTGTCGGTACAGACCACGCAGCTCATATGTCTCGATATCGCCCCAAGCCTCGATCTGGATCCTCGTCTGCTGCCCACGTACCGCTTCAGGTCCGAACTTGTCGGCGTACCAGTCGGCAGCAATCTCCAGTCGCTGTTCCAGGCGTTCTTGGTTGTAGGTTTTCTCCTTCGCACGTCGACCCGCACCGGCACGGTCGATGATGTGCAGGACGAGGAATCCCGCGGCGAAGGCGCAGACCAAGATACCCAGAAATGCCATCGTGAGATCCCACATCACGAATCCTTCGTGGTATGCCCACCATCCGCTCTCGTTGTGCCGGTTCAGCAGGGCAGAGGCGGTGATGACTACCGGGAGCACGGTGAAGAACCAACCGAACAGAACCAGTACCAGTTGGGCGGCCTTCTTACCGGCCCGCCCTTTCCCGAAGAACCATTCGACGGTCACATGTTCTTCGTCGACGTGATGTATTACGTATGACGGCTTCGAAGTCCCGGCGTTTCACCATTTCTGGCGTAGCGGATGCCTTGCAGGCTGGTGGAGCGCTCCGGAGACTTCCACATGCCGCCGTCTCGACGCCTCCAGACCTTGACGACTGTGGGGATGAACTCTAAGACGACGGTCCAGGTGTTCACCATCCAGTAGACCAGCATGTACCAGGGCGCGAACACGATGTACTTGAGCGTCTTGCCGCCGTCGTTGTAGTAGGACGCAGTGGTTAATTGGATCAGGCCGACAACAATCTGGATGGCGACGAAGATGCCGACCATGTACCAGTTGTGCCAGAACCGTTCCCAGTTTGTCGGCGGACATGAAAAACTGCCCGTTGGCGGCCATGAAAGTGCCCACTGACGGCCAATAAGAACTGCCCACTGGTGGACACGAAAGTGCCCGTTGGCGGCCATGAATCTGCCCAGACCTGTTGATCCCTGTGCGGCGCGTCTGCGCCGTGGGGGCCTCTCCCGCGGTTTCGATGTCGATGCCTAGTCGAATCGAACCCCAGCGGGAGAGACCACTTGAAGTCTGACGGAGAACTCATGGAAATACTCAATGCCTATGACCTGACCGGGTCGTACCGGGCGGCCGCTCAGTTGTGCGGATGCTCGCACCACACGGTCAAGAAGGCGGGCGAAGACCGCGAGGCCGGACTACCGCCAGCGGTGCGGCGGGCCCGGTTGATCGACGAATGGAAACCCAACCTCGAGAAATGGGTCGAGGACTCGAGAGGAAAGATCCGCGGAGACAAAGCCCACGAACGACTCGTAAAACTCGGCTACACCGGCACCGAACGCACCACACGCCGGGCATTGGCAGAGGTCAAAAACCAATGGCGCCTGGGGAATACACGGGTGCATCGACCGTGGGTCACCGAACCCGGATTGTGGTTGCAATACGACTTCGGGGACGGACCGATCGTCAACGGCCGCAAGATTGTGTTGCTGGTGGCCTGGTTGGCGTGGTGCCGCTTCAGGATTGTGATCGCCCTGCATGATCGGACCGGACCGAGTGTGTTCGCCGGCCTGGACCGGGCCTTCCGGATCGTTGGCGGCGCCCCGACGTACCTGCTGACCGACAACGAAAAGACGGTCACCACTGGGCATGTGGCCGGTGTTCCGGTCCGCAACCGGCACGCGGTGACGTTCGGCCGCTACTACGGCATCTCGGTGCTGACGTGCGGGCCGGCCGACCCGGCGTCCAAAGGTGGGGTGGAGAACGCCGTCAAACTCGCCAAGTCCGATATCGTGCCGACCGAGACGAATCTGCTGCCGCAATACGCCACCTTCGCCGACGTCGAGACCGCGTGTACCGAGTTCATGACACTGGTCAACAACCGAGTTCGCAAGGCCACCGGGCGGGTGCCGGTCGAGATGCTCGAGATTGAACGCACGCAACTGCATGCGGTGCCCGACGTGCCGCACACTGCAGCGTTGGGGGTGACGCGCCGGGTGCCGGATAACACGCCGATGATCACCTTTGATCATTGCCAATACTCAATACCTTCAACACTATTGGGCCAGAGTGTGTGGGTGCGCCATCACCCCGGCACTGATGAGGTCATCATCTGCGCCCTTGATGAGGGCGGCCCGATCGAAGTCGCCCGGCACCGCCGCACCACCCGAGGCACCCCGGCCATCGATGATGCGCACTTTCCCGATCACCCCGAGAAGATTCCCGGGGACTACCGGATCCGGGCCCGCAGCGCCGCGGAGCATGCCTTCCTGGCGATCGGGGAAGGTGCTGCGGTGTGGCTCAAAGAAGCCGCCGCGGTCGGTAGCGAACGGATCATTCAGAAGATGACCCACGCCGTGGAGCTATCGACGCTCGGTAGTCGCGCCGATGTGGATTGGGCGTTGGGTCACGCGGCGGTGCATGGCCGGTTCGCGACCGGGGACCTCGATTCCATCCTGGCCAGCAAAGGCATGGACCTGACCCGCCACGGCGCCTCCGAGGACACCTCGTTGGCCCAGGGCACCACCGGGTGGAATCTGTTCGGCCTCAACAACACTGACGTGAACGAGGAGGACCTTGCATGACTACCCCGACCCCGACGTTGCCCGCCGAGGTGGAGCAGTTGATGCGGCAGTTGCGGCTCCCGCATGCACGGGCGATCGCCGGCGAGGTGTTGGCGACCGCCCGCTCGCAACGCTGGGATCCAGCCGAGGTCGTCAAAGCGTTGCTGACCGAGGAAGCCGCCGGGCGAGCGCGCTCGATGCTCACCACCCGCCGCAAAGCTGCCCGGTTTCCGACCGGGAAAACCTTCGATGTGTGGGACGAGAATGCGTCGTCGATCCCACTGCCCACCCAGCACGCGTTGCGCACCCTTGAATGGGTAGGTCGGCGGGAGAATCTGGTGGTCTGTGGACCGGCGGGGACCGGGAAGACGTTCTTCCTCGAAGCGCTGGGGCACAACGTCATTGAAGCCGGGATGCCGGTGGCGTGGTTCACCCTCGAGCAACTCGGCGTGCTCGTGCGTGCGCATCGCGCTGACGATTCGTTGGGCAAAGCCGTCACCAAAATCGTTCGGGCTGAGCTCGTCATAATTGATGACGTAGGGCTCCTTCCGGTGGGTGCTGATGCCGCTGAAGGGCTCTACCGCATCGTCGAAGCCGCGTATGAGCGCCGATCAGTCGCGATCTCCTCGAACCTACATCCCAGCGGCTTCGACGAGTTGATGCCCAAAACGTTGGCCACTGCCACCGTGGACCGGTTGCTGCACCACGCGCACCTGTGCCAAACCAGCGGAGATTCGGTCCGCCTGGCCCAAGCCCTGCACGGTCAGGGGGTCAAACCCTTGAACTGACCACCCGGACCTACCGGTGGCGGACACCGCCGCATGGGCAGATTCATGTCCGCACACGGGCAGTTTCAGATGTCCATTGACACCAGTTCTGTGTCGCCGCGAAGCAAACCTGGGCGAGGAGGAACAACGCCATACTGATCCAGTAGACGAAGCTCCACTCGATGCTGATGCCGTAGTCCAGGATCACCGGCATGGCGCTTCACCCTCAGGGCCGACCGCAGCTCCGATCTGCTGGCGGCCGAGGCGCGGCAGTGGGCGGCCGGCGCAATGTTCAGTCTGCTCATCGGGATCGGGTCTGTTGCGGCTGTGTTCTTGCAGCGGTCCGCGTGGGTGGGGTCCGACAGGTACGTTGATTCGGTGCTGGTGCTCGTCGGATGCCTCGTGTTGGCGCCGCAGCCGCTGGCTCTGCTGAGGAAGGCGGGCACAGAGTTGCTCGAGAGCGCACCCGACGCCCGGGTACAGGCGCCGGTCATCGCCGCGTTCGACCGAGTCCGTAAGCAGTTCGGGCTAGATACGCCGACGCTGGCGATGAGCAAGGTCGGACGCAATCTCTACGTCGAGGCGGTTTTCGTCGTAGCGCCAGGACAATGGGATGTCTCGGGTGAGGATCGTGTGCGGCGCGCAGTCCGAGACCAGTTGGCAGGACTTCCGCACGATCTCTGGATCACTGTCGAACTGACCACCGACCCCCAACTCGCCTGATACCCGGGTAGCTGGCGAGTTGGTTGCTTGTGTGATCCGCGCGCGCCTGCCACCGGTCATAATCGCCAGAACGGCGGTACCAAACGGGCATTGACCGGAACCGCCGCGGGAGCTGATGCCCGATCAGAGCGCCTTCCCCGCCGCCGCCTACCGGAAGTTTGCGGCTACTTGGCAGAACGCCAGAAACCAGGTCAGAAGCGCGTGCGACTGCCTGACGTTGCGAGTGTCGCTATTGGTCGAGGATCCTCTACCTGTTGTCTTTCTTGGCTTGACGTCGGGCACCGGCAGCGATGCTCGATGCTTCGAATTTCATGCGCCCCGCGGAATCCCGGGTGGAGTCCACTCGAGTTTTTCCCTTCGTACGCACTTTTCCATCACCACTCCGGGGATCATCCGACACGAATGAACTGCCTTTACGGGCCATAGCGAGCCGTTCCTGCTTCAGCGCTTCCGCAGACTTGCGGGCCTCGGCCGCGAGTCGACGACTGACCCTGGCCAGGGCGTCCTCGAACGCTTCGGCTTTAGCGGCGTTGCGCTTGTTCGCCGACTTCCCCCGCCCCCTGGACTTCTTGCTGCCGACCTTCACGGCACCGGTTCGGCGGTAGAGTTTCACGTACTTGTTGCGGGCGCGGCGAATGCGGGTGTGCAATTCGATCAGTTCGTCTTCGCTGAGGTCTTCCATCTCGGACTTCTTCGTCTCACGAATCAGAACGTATTCGTTCTCGGACAACGAGTTCACGATCTTGCTCATGCTGAATTCCGATCAGTTAGAGTGCGTCGCCAATGATGCATGCTACCTGGGTCTTCTGCTCGGCAGCCGCAGGTTCGCACTTTCGACATGTGGACACCCGCCGTACAGAAGCCCAACCCGGGAATGGGAAAGCTGGACTGCTGCACGGAATGATGACACGGTGCGTCACGCTGCCTGGGTGGCTGGCGTGGTCGTCACCGCTGCTCCGTAGTCGCGTCGGCGGGTGCGAGCTCGGCGACGAGGGTTTCAACCTTCGCCTTGATCTCGTCTCGGATCGGGCGAACCGCGTCAATGCCCCGCCCGGCGGGGTCATCGAGACCCCGGTCGTGGTTGGACTTTTCGAGCCCGGAGTGGTTCTGTGAACGACGGTTGAAACCTCGTTCTGGCCCACACGTCCGTGATCTATTTTGAATACGTGAGCCGCTGAGGAGTATTCGTCTGCGGCAGAGGTCGAAACCGGCGCATCCGTACACCTGGCGTTTGAGCATCTTGATCCGGTTCACATGCCTTGCGAGTGTGGGGGCGGTGAATGTTGTTGTTTATCAGCGTCTTGCGGTATTTGATCAATGTGAAATGGGTTTCGTTGGTGTGCGCGGTTTTGCTTTTCGTGATCTCGAATATTGTTGCAGTAGTTATGCTTTCCGAGGCGATCAGCACCAGTTTCTCCCAAGCCTCGGTTTGTTCGCCAAAGGGCCACATCGTCACGGATGGGGGTTCCCCATGGGTTTCGTCAAGCAGTGGTTGCCGCGGGGTTGGCGGTAGGTTTCGTTGTTTTGAGCATGGCGTAGGTGACGTCGCAGCGGCGTTTGGCGAGGCAGATGAGGGCGGAGTTGTGCTTTTACCTTCGGCGCGTTTGCGGTCGTAGTAGGTGCTGCTGGCCGGGTCATGCAGCGCGGCGAAGGCCGACAGGAACAGTGCGCGTTCAAGTTTGCGGCTGCGGATCGGGCGGGGTGTTCTCCGCGGATCGAGGTCCGGACCGGTGGGTCACCGGTGCGATTCCGGCGTAGGCGGCGAGGTGGCCGGCGGAGGCGAATGCTGATCCGTCGCCTACTTCGAGCAGGATCCTTGCGCCGGGCCTGACGCCCACGCCGGCATGGAGGTTAGGACTCGCCGAAAGTGGGTGGGTATCGAGCATCCTCTCCACATGGTCGCCGATGGATTTGCGTTGCTGGAGAATCTCTTTCAATGAATCCGCGAGCTTCGGTTTTCGCGTTCCCAGGATACAAATCAGCAATCCGCGCATCGACAACCCCGGCAGGTAAGCTACCCGATGGCCGCACGCGCGGCCGACGGTCACCGGCAAAGCCCCGATCGTGTTGGGCTGATCAACCACGATCAGTACCGGCCCGTGCACCCCGAGCTGGTCGAACACCGCCCCGCAACGGGCCTCATCATTGGGCGATGCTATGTCGTACAGACGCGTGGCTTGGCGATCGAGGCCCACGGCATGGTGTTCGGACTCACCCACCTCAATGTCGCAAAACGCGGCGTGACTCGTGTCCATCAAGCAGTCCTTCGTCCGGTCCCAACCGGTCGCCGATCTGACGTCAACACCCAACACTCACGTTACAAGAGACCTGCTCACGTCATCGGACCTGTCCCTATCAGCGGTCCATCGACGCCACCACACCTGGCGACACCACCCCTGGATCATGCAAGAGACAGGGGCAAGAAGTCATACCAGGTCTGGCAACCGCAGCCCCCGATTCTGAGGACTATGAAGAAGATGACGGGCAGTCAAAGGAGGGTGGCGGTCAGGTGCGGGTAGCCCTTTTTGGGGTGCAGGACGGAGATGTCGAAGCCGTCGGCGACGCGCTTGGTGTAGACGTTCACCTTCGCCGGCAGGATCAGCGGCTTTCCGAATTTCACGTTGTAGGTCACCTTGTCCCCGACTTGGCTCTCGGCGTTCGCCACCACCCGCGCGGCCGTCCACATGCCGTGTGCGATGGCCCGCGGGAATCCGAAGGCCTTGGCGCTCAGGTTGCCGGTGTGGATCGGATTCCGGTCTCCGCTTGCCGCGGCGTATTTGCGGATCAACCCCAGGTTGGCCACCAGGGTGGCGTCCGGTGGCGGCGGCCGGTGGTCGAGCGGGGCCGGTGGACGAGGCTCATCCGACAGGCTGGTGCGCTGCTGGCTCAGGAACGTCGCGGTCTGGCGGGTGACCAGTTCGTTGCCCACCGAGAACTCCGAGATGACGTCGACGAGCATGCCTTTGCGATGCTCACGCAGATTCTCGGCGTGGGTCTCGATGGTCAGTGGCTCGCGGACGCTGATCGGGCGGAACCGCTCGATGTTGTTCTCCATGTGCACCGAACCGATCGCGGACAACGGAAAATCCTTGGCCACAAGCAGTTTCATCACCAGCGGGAACTGCAACACGAACGGGAAGGTCAGTGGCAGGGTGTCGCCGTACTGTTGTCCGGTGCTGGCGCAGTAGTCGCGTAGCTGGTCGAGGTCGACCTTGACGTCCGGCAGGCGCAACGTCGTGTCGGGCAGAACCGCATCGGCCGGTACCCGGCCCGACTTGCCGACGACCGGCAACATCGCGGTCACCGCCCGCCGATAGATGTCGGCGGTGCCCGGAAAGTCGTTGAGGGTCACTGTGTTCGGCATATCAGGCCCCCAGCATGCTCTGACCGCACACCCGCACGACGTTGCCGGTGACAGCGCTCGACGCCGGGCTCGCGAAGTAGGCAACCGTTTCGGCGACGTCGACGGTCTGACCGCCCTGCTGCAGCGAGCTGATCCGGCGTCCCACCTCGCGGGTGGCCAGCGGGATCGCGGCGGTCATGGCGGTCTCGATGAAACCGGGGGCGACGGCGTTGATGGTGACCTTCTTCTCGGCCAGGATCGGTGCGTACGCGTTCACCAGGCCGATGACACCGGCCTTGGAGGTGCCGTAGTTGGTCTGACCGCGGTTGCCCGCGATACCGGCGATTGACGAGACGTCGATGACCGAGCCGCCCTCACGCAAGGCGCCGGCCTCGAGCAGATCATCGACAAGCTTCTGCGGCGCAATGAGATTCACGCCGATGACAGAACTCCAGCGGGCGTCGTCCATATTGGCCAGCAACTTGTCGCGGGTGATACCGGCGTTGTTGACGATGATGTCGAGGCCGCCATGGCGGGCCAGCACGTGCTCGGCGATCTTCTTGCCGGCATCGTCGGCGGTGACATCGAGGGGCAGCGAGGTACCGCCGACCTTGTTGGCGGTCGCCGAGAGTGCATCACCGGCGGCCGGGATGTCGGCGGCGATGACGTGGGCTCCGTCGCGGGCGAGGACCTCGGCGATGGTGGCGCCGATACCGCGGGCAGCGCCGGTCACCAGTGCGACCTTGCCCTGCAGGGGCTTGTCCCAACTGGCCGGGGCGACGGCGTCCTTCTCATCGACCCGGATGACCTGGGCGTCGACGAATGCGGACTTGGCCGAGAGCAGGAACCGCAGTGTCGACTCGAGGCCGGACAGTCCGGTCTTGGCGTCGGGGGAGACATAGACGAGCTGTGCGGTGGCACCTTTGCGCAGTTCCTTGCCGAGCGAGCGGGTGAAACCTTCCAGTGCCCGCTGGGCGATCTGCTCGCCGGGTGTCTTGGCCAGTTCGGGTGTGGTGCCGATGACCACGAACCGGGCACAAGGGGCGGTCGCGCGGATGGTCGGACCGAAGAACTCGAAGAGCAGCGACAGCTCGGACGACTGGGTGATCCCGGTGGCGTCGAGGACCACGGCCCCGAGCTTGTCGGCACCACGACCCGAGGTGTTGTTGAGGATGAGTTCGTAACCGCTGTCCGGGTCGCCGAGGATCTCACGCAGCGGTTCGATCAGCCGGCCGTTGCCGCCGAGCAGCACCGGGCCGGTGAGGGCGGGTTCGCCGGCGCGGTATCGACGCAGGTGAGGCGGCTGTGGCAGACCGACCTTGCCGGCGAGGAAGGATCCCGGGCCGGAGTTCACAAACGTCGAATACAGGTCGGTGGTTCCATTGGAAGGCACGTGCACTCCTTGGTTGTAGACGGCAGACGTGTTGCGTGCGCCACCCGATCGGGCATTCCCCCAGGGGCGGAGTCGACAACTAACTTACTCGGGAGTAAGAATACGCCATAAGAGTCATCCACAATTTGGGAGATCTGAAGTGGTAACAAACAGCGGGGCATCAAACAGCGCGGAAACGAACACCGGGGAGCGGAAGACCCGCAGCGTGCGACCGGTGGCAATCATCGGCGGCAATCGGATCCCGTTTGCCCGTCAGGACGGCGCCTACGCCAAGGCGAGCAACCAGGACATGTTCACGGCGACCCTCAACGGCCTCGTCAGCCGTTTCAATCTCCAGGGGCAACGCCTGGGAATGGTCGCCGGTGGTGCCGTGCTCAAGCACTCCCGCGACTTCAACCTGATCCGTGAGTCGGTTCTGGGATCGCCGCTGTCGCCGTATACGCCGGCATTCGACCTGCAGCAGGCCTGCGGCACCGGATTGCAGGCGATCTCCGCGGTGGCCGACGGTATCGCCACCGGCAAGTTCGACGCGGGAATCGGTGGCGGCGTCGACACCACGTCGGACGCACCGATCGGTGTCTCCGAGGGCATGCGCCAGGCGATGCTGGCCGTGAACCGGGCCCGCAGCACGGCTGATCGCCTCAAAGCGATCGCCAAACTCCCCACCTCGCTGGGTATCGAGATCCCGCGTAACGGAGAACCCCGGACCGGCATGTCGATGGGCGACCACGCGGCCATCACGGCCAAGGAATTCGGCATCAAGCGCGAAGACCAGGACGAGCTCGCGGCCGCGAGTCACCAGAAGATGGCCGCTGCCTACGACCGTGGGTTCTTCGACGACCTGATCACGCCGTTCCAGGGCCTGACCCGCGATCAGAATCTTCGTCCGGGCAGCACCGTCGAGAAGCTGGCGACACTCAAGCCGGTGTTCGGGGTCTCGCTGGGCGACGCCACCATGACCGCCGGCAACTCCACACCGCTGACCGATGGCGCGTCGGCCGTGCTGCTGAGCACCGACGAATGGGCTGCGCAGCACAAGTTGCCGGTCCTGGCGCATCTCGTGGACGTCGAGACGGCTGCGGTCGACTACATCAACGGCCCCGACGGTCTGCTGATGGCCCCGACCTACGCGATCCCGCGCCTGCTCGAGCGCAACGGACTCACGTTGCAGGACTTCGACTTCTACGAATTCCACGAGGCATTTGCGTCGGTGGTCCTCGCGACGCTGGCCGCCTTCGAATCCGACGAGTACTGCAAGGAACGGCTCGGACTCACCGGCGCACTCGGCAGCATCGACCGCTCGAAGCTGAACGTCAACGGCTCGTCGCTGGCCGCCGGCCACCCCTTTGCCGCCACCGGCGGACGGATCGTGGCCCAGGCCGCCAAGCAGATCAGCGAGAACGGTGGCGGTCGCGCCCTCATCTCGATCTGCGCCGCGGGTGGACAGGGTGTCACGGCCATCATCGAGGCCTGATGATCAACGCCGGACCGGCGTAAAGACGGCCTGTCAAAAATATTCGGCGACGGTGTAACGCAGCACATGGGCACCGCGATTAACCAGATGACTCCGGTTGAGCTACACGACCCCCGACCCTGTAGCTCAACCGGAGTTGTCCGTTCTGAGGCCCCGTTCTCGGCTTCGGGCCAGATCAGGACACCGGACTCATCAAGTCTGTGATGTCGTGTTCGCCCTGCGCGCAGAGGCATTGCGGTTGCCTCGCCGCCTCGCCGATCGCCGTGGTGAGGACTTCCCGCATCCGGCTCAGCCCCTGCTCGAACACGGCGAACACCTCCGATGCGGTCACCCCTTCACCGGCCACCAGACCGGCGTCGGTGTCGGTGACCAGCGCGACCGCGGCGTAACACATCTGCAGTTCCCGCGCGAGGACCGCTTCGGGCTGTCCGGTCATGTTGATCAGGGTGAATCCCTGGCTCGCGTACATCTGGCTCTCGGCCCGGGTCGAGAAGCGGGGACCTTCGACCACCACCATCGTGCCGTCGACCACGGCGTCCGGCGCCGCAATCGCGGCGGCGCGGCGCAGGGTCGGGCAATAGGGGTCGGAAAAGGCGACGTGGACGGCCGGACCGTCGAAGTAGGTCTGTGCCCGACCGGCCGTCCGATCCACCAGCTGGTCGGGGATGACCATCGTTCCGGGTTCCAGGTCGGTGGTCAGGCCGCCAACCGCACAGGGTGCGAAGACCTGACGGACCCCGAGTGACCGCAATGCCCAGGCGTTGGCGCGGTAGGGAACGGTATGCGGGGCGTATTCGTGGGAGGTGCCGTGGCGGGGCAGGAACGCCACGGTGACCCCGTCGACATCACCGATCGTGATCGCGGCACTCGGATCGCCGTACGGGGTGCGGACTTTCACCTGCCGGCTGCCGGAGTCGAAGAATGAATAGAAGCCGGATCCGCCGATGATCCCGATGCGTGGCTGCGTGTCTGCGCTCATGAATCCAGCCTGCCTCAGTGGCCCGAACCTGTCGCATCCGCGCTCGCTTAACTAGCCTTTGCCGTATGGGGTTTTCGCGCGCGAAGGTGGTCGAGACCGCGGTCCTGAATCCTCGATTGATCAGGATTCGGCTGGATGTTCCGGACCTGGCCGACATCGCTTTGCCGAACCAGCCCGACGAGGTCGTCGCGATCTACTTTCCGGTCGATGGCCGGGATTCGCCCCCTGACATGGAGTGCCGCGACGGGGTCTGGGGCTATTACGACGTCGATCCGGTGCCCGAGGGACGCAACTACACGGTCCGCGCGATCGAGCCCGGGACCACGGTGATGACCGTCGATTTTGTGGTCCACGACCACGGAGTCGCAACGACCTGGGCACAGCGGACCCGGGTCGGTGACGAAGTGGCGATGGCGCACGGACGCGGCTGGTACCGCCCCGGGCCCGGCACCGACTGGCAACTGCTGGTGGCCGACCTGGCCGGGCTGCCGGCGCTGGCGCGCATCATCGACGAGCTGCCGGACGGGGTTCGGGCCACGGCCATCGTGGAGGTCGTCGACGAGAGCGACCTCGACTATCTGCCCGCTCGCGACGGCGTCGAGCTGATATCCCTGGTCGGCAGTGGCAACGGTTACGGCGACAGCCGCCTCGACGTCGCCGTCGAGGAGTTCGACCATCCCGAGGGCCGTGGTTACTGCTGGTTTGCCGCGGAGGCCAAGGCATCGCGGGCGGTCCGCAAACACCTGCGCCGTCGGTACGGCTGGAAGGCCGACCAGTGCGACATCCTCGGATATTGGCGGTTCGACGGTGAGAAGTGGGCGCGCAAGTTCGAGGCCGAGGGTGCCGAGGCGCTGGAGGTCTATACGCAGGCGCTCGCCGAGGGCAAGACCCCGAAGGTGGCGGGCGAGGAATACGACGACGCGCTCGAACGGGTGGGTTTGTAGCCCGACTAGGGTGTGATCCTGAGTCACCCAGGATGTGATGTGACTCCAGATCACGAGATGACCGAGGTTTTTGGTGGATTCCGACACGTATGACTCCGGCACCCGGCTGCCGGTGTTCTTCATTCCACCTGTTGAACCGGTCCGTGGGAAGGATATCCGGGTCGATCCCGGGACGACTCCGCGGCAATTGGCCTGGCGCACGATCTTCGGGGCCGGCAAGTACACGGTGCCGGCCGCGATCCTGATGATCGGCCACTTCGTCGGCGAGGCGCTGGTCCCGGTGATCATGGGTATCGCGATCGATCGTGCGGTGGCCACCGGTGATGTCGGATCGCTGGTGATCTGGGTGATCGCGCTCGCCGCGGATTTCTTGTTGCTCTCCTATACCTTCCGTTTCGGTGAGCGGCTTGCCGTCTACGGGCAGACGATGGTCGAGCATCACTTCCGGATGCGGGTCACCGATCGCATCCTGAATCCGAAGGGTATGGCCGGTCCGGCCCGGTTGCCCGGGGTGTCTCTCAACATCGCCACATCCGACGTGAACCGGCTGTCGATGGCCGTTTTCCTCTCGGTGTTCCCGCCCGGCGAGATGGCCGCGGTGTTCGTGGCCGGTGGAGTCCTGTTGTTCATCTCATGGCCGCTGGGTCTGGCGATTCTCGTGGGCGCACCGCTGCTGCTCTGGATTCTCGACCTCACCGGTGGGCCACTGCGGTCGCGGACCGAACACGAGCAGGAGGTCGCCGGTCAGGCCGCCGGCACCGCGACCGATCTGGTGGCGGGCCTGCGCATCGTGAAAGGCCTTGGCGCAGAGGCCGAGGCGGACCGCCGGTACCGGGCGGCGAGCTCGCGCGCGCGGGACGCGGCCATCCGGGCCGGTCGATCGCAGGGTGCGTACACGGGTGTCATGCAGATGGTTTCGGCCCTGTTCGTGGTCGGTGTGGGGGTCGCGGCCGGTTTGATCGCCCTCGAAGGGGCGATGAGCCTGGGTGAACTCATCACGGTTGTCGGTCTCACCCAATTCATGATGGGGCCGCTGAACAACCTGGGCACCAACTTCGGTGCGGTGTGGAACAGTGCGGTGCCGTGCGCCAAGCGGGTGCTGTCGGTGCTACAGGCCGAATCGGCGACGAGTACCGGCACTGTGCGTGATGCCGCCGGAGCACTGTCCTTCCATCAGGTCAGCGCAGGCCAGTTGGACGGACTCGATCTGACGCTGCCCACCGACGGACTGGTCGCCGTGATCTGTCCCCCCGAGGTCACCGAGACCGTCGCCGCGATCTTGTCGCGAAAGAGGCTTCCCGAATCCGGGCAGGTCATGGTGGGGGACATCGACCTCTTCGATCTGCATGAAGACGTGAGCAACGAGTTGGTCCGAACCGTGCCCCATGCCCCGGATCTGTTCGAGGGCACAGTGCTGGAGAACATCGCGGCCGGTGCCGGCGGCGGGCCCGACCGTGATTCGCGCATCACCAGGGCGACGTTCGCGGCGGCCTGTGATGATGTCGCGGACGTATTGCCGCTCGGTTTGGACACCCCCGTCGGCGAGGCCGGGCGGATGTTGTCCGGTGGTCAACGTCAACGGGTCAGTCTGGCCCGGGCGCTGGCCGCGGATTCGGCGATCCTGATACTCAACGATCCGACCACGGCGGTGGATTCGGTCACCGAGGCCACCGTGGCCGATCGGGTCGCGCGGGCGCGGACCGGACGGACGACAGTCGTGTTCACCAATTCACCTGCATTGCTGGAGGTGTCCGATCAGGTTGTGATCATCGAATCCGGGCGGCTCCGATACCAGGGTCCGCTGGCGGGTGCGGAACCGATGCTTGCCGGCGCGGTCGGAGGTCAGCTGTGAGCACCCCCGTGTCGAGCAACAAACTCGCGATCACCGGCTTCTCGGTGACGATGCGGTATCTGCGGGCACAGTTCCGCCGCCACACCGGTCAATTGGTACTGCTTGCGGTGATCATGACGGTGGCGGCCGTATTCGGTCTGGTCACCCCGCGATCGCTGGGCGTGATCATCGACATCGTCAACGGCGACAGCGGTACCGGCGACGCGGCCGAGATCTGGCGGCTCGCCGGGATCATGGCGGGCTCGGCGATCATTGCGGCGATCTTCGCCGCCCTCGGAATCGTGCTCTCCGCCAAAATCTTCGAGTCGATCCTCGCCGATCTTCGCGAGGACATGCTCGCGGCGTCTCTGACCCTGACGCAATCGCGGGTCGAAGCCGCGGGCAGCGGCGACCTGGTGTCGAGGGCCACCGCGGATGTCAGCACGGTGAGCGAGGCGATCAGCCAAGCCGTACCCCGGGTGCTGACCGCGGTGTTCACCATCAGCGTGACATTCATCGGACTGGCCGCCCTCGACTGGCGGTTCCTGATCGTCATCGTGCTGGTCATCCCGGTGTACGTCAACGGGATTCGCATCTATCTGAGGCACGCACCCGAACTCTATGCGGCGCAGCGCGAGGCGACCGCGGACCGGGCCCATCACGTGCTCGGTGCGATCCACGGGATCGAATCGGTCCATGCATTCCGGTTGTCGGGCCAGCTGAATCAGCGGATCGATCGGCACTCCTGGGATGTGGTCCGCTGGTCGATTCATGCCAGTGTGCTGTTCAGCCGCTTGTGCGTCCGCATGAACGCGGGTGAATTCGTCGGGATGACAACCATTTTGATCGTCGGTTTCGTCCTGGTCGACTCAGACTCCCTGACGATCGGTGCGGTCACCGCGGCGATGTTGTTCTTCCTGTTGCTCTTCGATCCGATCGGCATGCTGCTGTTCGTCGTCGACGACCTGCAGTCGGGTGCGGCAGCGCTCGGCCGGATCGTCGGTGTGATCGAAGAATCGAAGTCGGTCGACGAACCCATCGCATCGAATCCCCGCGACAGCTCGGCGCCGTTGCTCGAGTTCGACGGTATCCGTCACTCGTACTCTGCCGAACACGAGGTGCTGCATGACATCTCGCTGACGCTGGCCGAGGGCGAACACGTCGCGGTGGTGGGGTCCTCGGGTGCGGGGAAAACCACGTTGGCGACGATTGTCGCGGGCGTCCACCGGCCGACCGGCGGGCGCGTCCTGCTCGAGGGTGTGGACATCGCTTCGGTGCAGCCGTCGGAACTGTCGCGGTCGATCGCACTTGTCACCCAGGAAGTCCACGTGTTCGCGGGCACACTCGCGGCCGACCTGCGGATGGCTGCACCCGATGCCTCCGACGACGCCTTGTCAGCGGTCCTCGAACTCGTCGGCGCCGGCGGGTGGGCGCGCAATCTGCCCGACGGCCTGCAGACCGAGGTGGGTTCGGAAGGGCATCAGCTGACGCCGATGCAGTCGCAGCAGCTCGCGCTGGCTCGTCTGGTACTGCTCGACCCCAAGGTCGCGGTGCTCGACGAGGCCACCGCCGACGCCGGCAGTGTCGGCGCCGGTGTCCTCGAAGATTCGGCCCGGGCCGCGCTCGAAGGCCGTACCGCACTTATCGTGGCGCATCGTCTGAGCCAGGCGGCCCGTGCCGACCGGATCGTGTTCATGGAACGTGGCCGGATTGCCGAGGTCGGCACGCACGAAGACCTGGTGGCCCGCGGTGGCCGGTACTGCGCGCTCTGGAACGCCTGGTCGCGGGGGCGTGGCGAGTAAGAACCCCCCGTCCTGACACCCGCCTTTGAGTACCAGCCTTAGGTTCGGCTAACCTTATGGTCGGATTGGCTGATGCGCTCGCGCCTCGGATCGATCGCAACCGGCTGAGGTGGGAGAGGTGCTCGTGGGTATCGACGACAGTGCGACGTTCGATGTCGTGGGTGTGGGGTTCGGCCCCTCGAACCTCGCGCTGGCGATCGCGATCGAGGATCACAATCGGGATTCGGCTGCGCCCGAGCGGATCACGTCCTGCTTCATCGAAAAGCAGAGCCGATTCGGCTGGCATCGCGGAATGCTGTTGCCCGGCACCACGATGCAGATCTCGTTCCTCAAAGATCTCGTCACGCAGCGTGACGCGTCGAGCCGGTACTCGTTCCTCAATTACCTCTCCGAGCGCGGCCGGCTGCATCACTTCATCAACCAGCAGACCTTCTTCCCCACCCGGATCGAATTCCACGACTACCTCGAATGGGCGGCCGCACACGTCGACGCCCCGGTTCTGTACGGGGCGCAGGTGAGCGGTGTGCGTCAGATCGGTGATGTGTTCGAGGTATCCGTGAGCGGTCGCGCACCGGTCCTCGCCCGGAATGTGGTGCTCGCCGGTGGTCTGCGCGCAAAGCTCCCGGAGGGTGTCACCCCCAGCGCGCGGGTGTTTCACAATCATCTACTCCTCGACCAACTCAGGGTCTTGCCGACACCGGCCCACCACCGGTTCGTCGTGGTCGGGGCGGGCCAGAGCGCTGCCGAAGTCGCCGCATACCTGCATGATTCGTATCCCGAATCCGAAATCCACGCGGTCTTCGGGAAGTATGGCTACACCCCCGCCGACGACAGTCCCTACGCCAACCGCATCTTCGATCCGGAAGCCGTCGCCGAATTCCACGGTGCATCGGTCGAACTCCGGGAGCAGTTGATGAACTATCACCGCGCCACCAACTACTCCGCCGTCGACCTCCCGTTGATCGAGGAGCTGTATCGGCGCGAGTACGCCGAACGGGTGTCCGGTCATCGGCGGCTGTTCGTGCACGGGGCGTCGGAGATCGCCGACATGGTCGATTACGGGGATGGCGTCACCGTTCGGATCGGGCATCGGACGACGCAGAAGCACACCGAGATCGATTGTGATGCAATCATTTACGCGACCGGATTCCGGTCTGTCGGACTGACTGAACTGCTCGGCCCGCTCGCCGGAGAGTGCGAGGTCGACGCGCAGGGCCGACCGCAGATCGATCGTGACTACCGGATTGTGACCAGTGGCCGGGTGGCGGGTGGGATCTATCTTCAGGGAGACACCGAGCACACGCACGGTCTGACGTCGACTCTCTTGTCGAATCTGGCCGTGCGATCAGGGGAATTGACTCGTTCACTCTCCGCCGGGCCACGTGTTGGTGACATGGACATGGAAGGAGCACCCACTCTTGTCGGGGAATCCGTTTGATGACGACGACAGCACGTTCTATGTGCTGGTGAACGACGAGGAACAACACTCGTTGTGGCCGACTTTTGCTGCGGTGCCGCATGGTTGGGCGATCGTTCACGGCAGTGATGGTTCGGCGTCGCGGCAGTCATGTCTCGATCACGTCGAACAGCACTGGACAGACATGCGCCCGAAGAGTCTTCGGGAAGCGATGGCCACGTCACCCGCACCGGCATCGGGACAGGAGATCTGATGTTGCGCACACTGGTGAACGGAAAGATCCACCGCGCCACCGTCACCCAGGCCGATCTGCACTACGTCGGATCCGTCACGATCGACCAGACTCTGTTGAAGGCGGCGGATCTTGTCGAGGGTGAGAAGGTCCACATCGTCGACATCACCAACGGATCGCGGTTGGAAACCTACGTCATCGCCGGACCTGCCGACAGCGGGGTCATCTGCATCAACGGGGCAGCGGCGCACCTGGTCGACCCGGGCGATCTGGTGATCATCATGTCCTACGTACAGCTCGACGAGGCCGAAGTCCTGGTGCACGAGACCAAGGTCGTTCACGTCGATGAGCAGAACTCGATCGTTGCGCTCGGAAGTGATGTTGCGCAGCCGGTTCCGGGAGCAATTGATCAGCTGTCGTCGCGCTGACGTGTAGCTGTGGGACGAATACCGATGGAAGGTGAATCATGCGTGTCGTGATGTTCGGATATCAGACGTGGGGGCACAAGACCCTCGAGGCGCTGATCGGATCTGACCACGAGGTGGCGCTGGTGGTGACCCATCCGGCGAGCGAGCAGCGGTACGAGTCGATCTGGGCCGACTCGGTCGAAGATCTGGCCCGGTCGAACGGGATCGATGTCGAACTCGCGCAGCGTCCGACGCCGGAGCTGATCGAGCGGGTCAAGCTTGCCGAACCCGACATCATCGTGGCCAACAACTGGCGAACCTGGTTGCCGCGGGAGCTGTTCGACCTCCCACCCCACGGCACTCTGAACCTTCATGATTCGCTGCTGCCGCGATTCACCGGATTCTCTCCGGTGATCTGGTCGATGATCAGCGGTGCCACCGAAACCGGGCTCACGGCACACCGGATGGACGACGACCTCGACACCGGAGACGTGTTGGTGCAGAAGGCTGTACCGATCGGGCCGACCGACACCGCCACCGAACTCGTCGGTGCCACGATCGATCTGATCCCCGACGTTCTGCTGGATGCGCTGGCGCAGATCGAATCCGGCACGGCCACCTGGACTCCGCAGAATCTGGAGGAGCGAACCTTCTTCCACAAGCGTTCCGAGCGTGACAGCCTCATCGACTGGACCTGGCCTGCAAAGGATCTCGACCGCTTCGTCCGGGCGCTGTCCGACCCGTACCCGAACGCATACACATTTGTCCGCGGGCAGCGCCTCCGAATCACCAAGGCGCGGGTCTCGCGGGGCATCTACGGTGGAACGCCCGGCCGGATATTTATCAAGGAAGGCGACGGCATGGTGATCGTGGCCGGCCCGAACGCGCATCGGGGACAGAACCACGGACTGGTCCTCGAACGTGTCCGGACCGACGACGATGTCGAACACAACGCCTTGGACTTCTTTCCGCACGGTGGCGGTTATCTGACGGACGAGGCGTAGCCGCTCTTCCTCAGCCCAACGCGGTCGACACGAGTTCGGCGAGTTCGAGTTCCTTCCGGTGGCGCAGTGTCGCCACCACGGTGTCGGCATCTGCCCCACCGGGTAAGAAGAGTGACGCGGCCAGCTCCGCGCGGAGCGATTGGGTGTTTCGGCGCCGCTTGGAGTCCCGGCCGAGCAGCGCAAAGATCTGATCGACGGGATCTGAGGTCTGGCCGGGCTCTTGACGTTTGATGTCGAAGCCTTCCGGGGAGAACTCGAGAAAGATCGGATCATGTTGTGCCAGGCCGAGGTCTGCCACAAACCGTTTGATCGTCCCGACCCTGGCCTGCACGGACACCCACATGAACGATTGCGGGCCCAGACGCGACGGTAGTTGGACGGGATTGCCCGGACCGACCCCGATCAATCCGGCAAGGGCCGAGGGAATGTTGAACGCAGACCCCTTCAGATGTGCCGAACCGACTGTGGTCGCCCAGCGGATCGTGTCACCGTCACGGTACAGAAAGCGAGTCTTCGCAGGGGATTTGCGAGGTACGTACCTCTCGCTGCGGCGGGTGACCACGTCGTCGTGCATCACGAACTCGCCGGCGCCGGCATACGCCCGGATGCTCGATTCGGTGACGTCGTACTTCTCGCTGATCTGTGCCACCAGGTCCGCGATGGCCATCCGGCCACCGGCGGCGTCGAGGAGGTGACCGACCTGGCGGTGCACCGGGAGATATTGTTCCGTTCCCCAGCGGCGTAGGCCGTAAGTGGTGCGATCGGTTTTGACGATGCGATCGTCGGTCACCAGGGTGTTGCGCACACTCGATTGCGACCGTGGCTCGCCGGCCAGATCGGCGACGATCTCGTCGAAAGTTCTTGGCGCTCCGGCGATGGAGAGGATCGCGCAGATCAGGTCACCGGTAGAGGCCGGTCCGTTGATCACCTGGTCGCCCCACACCGTGAATCCGCCCTGCCTCAACCAGCGGGCCGCCTCCGGCTCGGGCAGATGCAACCCCGATGCGACCGCTCGCAGGGGGACCAGTGCCTCGTCGCCGGTGTTGGCGTCGAGGACGTCGCCGACAAGGTCTTCGATCTGGGCGGGACTGCGGCTGATGATCCACTCGTCGACGTTGCTCAGCTCGTCGGACCCGGCGACCAGCAGCTGCCCGACCGAAACCCCCAGCGCGGGAATCTCTGTCGCGAACAGCGGGAGGGTGTGCGCCACCCGCCCGGCGTCGGCGACCGGGTCGGCCAGCGCGACGGTCTCGGCGAGCAACCGACGCAGATCGACTGAGCTGCTGACGATTTCGGCCAGTTGTCGCCGCAGGTTCCGGTCGAGCTGGTTCACCCGTTCGCGGGACAGACCCAGCTGCTTGGCGAGTTCGGCCTGGGTCTGCGGCCGGGACGCGAAGATCCGGTCGTGGAGGATGACTCGGTCGCGCTCGTCGATGGACTCGACGAATTCGATGAGGCCGGGGCCGGACAGGATCCGTTCGCCGCTTCGGCTCCCATCGTCCTGCTGTGTTCTGGTGGCTTCGGCGACAAAGGCCGCGATGAGATCGAGCACCAGCGGACGATCGACCTGTGGCAGCGAAAGCAGGCGGTTCACGGACTGCGCGAGAATCTCGTCGGATGTGGCCAGGTTGTTGTCCTGCAACACTTTTTCGCTGTGCCGGTCGATGTCGAATGCGGTCAGCGGGGTGGCCGCGGGCAGCGTCGGGAAATCGTCGTCGAGAGTCCGGTCGGCGCGATCCTCGAGGTAACGCGCTGCGACGCGCTCGCAGACCGGGTCGAAGTTCGCCGGGTTCAGATTCGCGGACGGATTCGCGTCGAGCCAGGCGTTCGGGATGAGCTCGTCCGGGGCCAGGATCGACGGCCCGGCCCGGTATTCGTCGAGCCACGGCAGAAGCATGGTCCACGCGGTCTTCGACAGGCGTTTCACCGGGGGTGTCACCGCCAGAACTCTAGCCTATCCGCCGGTCAGGACCGGGGATCGGAGTTCGTGGACTCCACTCCCAGTGCGGTGAGGATCGTGCGGAGTTTTGTTGTCGTCTCGGCGAGTTCGAGCTCGGGATCCGATCCGGCCACTATGCCGCCGCCGCCCCAGGTCCGCACAGTGCGGTGGTCTGCGGCGAGCTCCGCGCAACGGATGCTGACCATCCACTCACCGTCCCCGGCGCCGTCGCACCAGCCCACAGTTCCGGCGTAGAAGCCCCGATCGGCCTCGTTGGCGAGGATGTACTCCCTGGAGTCGGTGGTGGGGGTGCCGCAGACGGCGGGCGTGGGGTGAAGTGCGACGGCCAGATCGAGTGCGGTGGTGGACGGGTCGCGGACCGTCCCCTCGATGAGGGTGCCCAGATGCCACAGATCCGGGGTCTGGGTGAGGGTGGGTGCCGATGGCACATCGAGCCGGCTGCACAGCGGGCCCAGGGCCGCGGCGATCGCGTCGACCACGAATTTGTGTTCGTGCTGATCCTTGGCCGACTCGATGAGCATCCGGCCACTGCGCTGGTCTGCTGCATCGTCGTGCAATCGTGGAGCCGATCCCGCCATGGGGTGGCACCTGACCGTCGAACCCTGCTTGTGCACAAGCACTTCCGGGCTCGACCCGATCAGGTGGTGCCCGCGGTACGACGGGCCGGCGGGGGAGAGATCGGCCAGCATTCCATTGCTGTTGCGGTCGGCGCAGACCAGCCGTGCGAGTAGATCAGCGGGGTCGATCGGGTCGCTCGCCCGCAGATGCACGGTGCGGGCCAGGACGACCTTGGCGAGTTCGGTGTGCGGGTCGGACAGCACGCTGATCGCGTCGGCGATCCTGCGGACGTGTTCGTCGGGCTCCGGCTCGGTGCGGGTGATCTCCACCCTGGGCAGTGCGGGTGACGTCGGTTCCAGGCGATGACGCTTCCGGAGGAACTGTGTAGGTGCGGTCAACGCGGCGGGCCGTCGAAGGTCGAAGGGGAGCGCGCCGACGATGTGGGTGTGTGTGCCGTCGACCAGGGCCCCTCGGGCCTCGTCGACGTTGTCGAACCGGGCGGATGTCCCGAATGCCAGCAGGTGGTGAGTCGGTCGGGACAGCACAAAGGTGGGTGCGCTGCCGCGGTCATCGAGGCCGGAGGGCTCGGCGTCGTGTCGAGTCTCGGTCGATGATGTGGACATGTCCACCGCCTTCCGGATTGGCCAGCGAATGTAGCCTAACCTAACATTGGCGGGACGGGCGTTCTCGACCGGTGGTCGTACGCCGGGTCCGGTTGAACTCGCCGCGGGGGGTCGATTCCAGGCTAGCAATCGGTGGGGCTGATGGTTGTCGAGCGGCAACGACTAAGGTAAGGATTGCCAACAAGGATCCCCGGGACGGAATCAGGGGACATACGACCGTCAACGTTGGCGTCGCCGACGGTGAGAGCAACAGCAAGGTGAACATGCGGGTCAACACAT
The DNA here is from genome assembly GCF_000383535.1 of Nocardia sp. 348MFTsu5.1. NCBI lineage: Bacteria > Bacillati > Actinomycetota > Actinomycetes > Mycobacteriales > Nocardiaceae > Nocardia > Nocardia sp. 348MFTsu5.1. The sequence continues at coordinate 307,336 of NZ_KB911511.1, read as the reverse complement.
GCGGGAAAACGGGGTGAGCGTCGGTGCTCGCGCCCGTCCACGGTTGAGCCTCGCCAAGAAGACTGAACCTGCAGGACGTGCCCCGTCTCAGGGGCTGGCACAGACCAACGCATGGCGTCTGCTCGGATGGCTCGCCGGTGTCGCGATCCTTGGCCTGGCCTGCCTGCTCAGTCTCGCGATCGGCGCCAAGGACATTCCTTTCGGAACCGTATGGGACGCCCTGTGGTCCTACAACAACTCGAACGATCACATCGTCATCCGCGATCTGCGGATCCCCCGCACCGTCCTCGGACTGATCGTGGGGATGGCGCTCGGCATCTGCGGTGCCCTCATCCAGGCGATGACCCGGAACCCGTTGGCCGATCCCGGCATTCTCGGTGTCAATGCGGGCGCCGCCTTCGCGGTGGCGCTGGCCGTCGGAGTCCTCGGCTTCAGCACCATCTGGGCGTACATCTGGTTCGCGTTCGCCGGAGCGATCGTGGTGTCGGTGGTCGTGTACGCGCTGGGGTCGGTGGGCCGCGGCGGTGCCACACCTATCCGGCTGACGTTGTCCGGTGTGGCGGTCGGGGCGATGCTCACCGGTGTCACCTCCGGACTGATCCTGCTCGATCCCATCGCGTTCGATCAGATGCGCAACTGGAGCGCGGGCACGATCGCCGGCCGGGGCCTGGACGTGTCAGGTGCCATCGCACCGTTTGTAATCGTCGGCCTGCTGCTCGCTTTCGCTATCGCGCGTCCGCTCAACGCGGTGGCGATGGGCGACGACCTGGCGCGGTCACTGGGTGCCAATGTCACCCGGACGCGGGTGATCGGTGTCGTCGCCGTCACGCTGCTGTGTGGTGCGGCGACCGCCGCGGCCGGACCGATCGCCTTCGTCGGCCTGATGGTGCCGCACGTGGCCCGCTGGATCGTGGGGCCCGACCAGCGCTGGATCATGGCGTACACCCTGGTGGGGGCACCCATCCTGCTGCTGGTGTCCGATGTGATCGGCCGCGTGGTCGTCCGGCCCGGAGAAATGCCGGTCGGTGTCGTGACGGCCTTCGTCGGTGCACCGGTCCTCATCTTCCTGGTGCGGCGCAGCAAGGTGAGTGCACTGTGACCCTCGAGCTGGAGAAGACGGCGAACCCGGTGTCACGAGTCGACTTCGGACGGCGGATGACGATTCTGCGTGTCCGCGGCGGCACGCCATCGGGCCGGATCGACGTCCGCGCAGTTGTGGTGATCACCGTGCTGGTGGCCTTGGCCCTGGCAGTCTCGGTGATCGCACTCGGGACCGGCGACTACTCCGTCGCCCCGAGCCGGGTGGTGAACGCCGTCTTCGGTGACGGCACCCGACTCGAGGAACTGGTGGTGATGCAGTGGCGGATGCCGCGGGTGCTGTTGGCGCTGGTCCTCGGGGCGGCGCTGGGTGTCAGCGGCGCGATCTTCCAGTCCATCACCCGCAATCCGCTCGGCAGCCCCGACATCATCGGCTTCAACACCGGCGCGTACACCGGCGCATTGGTCGTCCTGCTGGTCATCGGTGGCGACACCGGCTACTACGGCACCGCCACCGGTGCACTCGTCGGTGGCATCGTGACCGCACTGCTGGTGTACCTGCTGGCGTTCAAACGTGGCGTGCAGGGGTTCCGGCTGATCATCGTCGGTATCGCGATCAGTGCCGTCCTCGCCTCCGTGAACACCTGGTTGATCCTCGAATCGGATCTCGAAGAGGCGATGTCGGCAGCGGTCTGGGGCGCCGGATCGCTCAACGGACTGGGGTGGGCGCAGGCCACGCCGGTGCTCATCGTCGTGGCGGTCCTGGTGCCGTTACTGGTCGTCGCCGCACGACAGATGCCGATGCTCGATCTGGGGGACGATGCGGCCCGAGCGCTCGGCATCAGAGTCGAACGGTCGCGACTCGGTCTGATCATCGTGGGCGTGGCGCTCACCGCGGTGGCCACCGCCGCCGCGGGCCCGATCGCGTTCGTGTCCCTGGCAGCGCCCCAGCTGGCCCGCAGACTCACCCGCACCGCAGGCGTGGCCCTGCTGCCCTCGGCGGCGATGGGAGCGCTGCTGCTGATCGCCAGTGATCTGATCGCGCAGCGCGCATTCGCACCGACGCAATTGCCGGTCGGTGTGGTCACCGTATCCATTGGTGGGGTGTACCTGATCTGGTTGCTCGCCCGGGAAGCGCGCCGTCAATGAGTTCCGAGAACACTCTGGGAGTGGATATGAACAACGTCGATGTCGCCGTGAAGGCCGACCGGCAGATACCGGCCACCTCTACTCGGCTACAGGCACGCGATATCACCATCGGTTACGACAAACGCATCATCAGCGAGTCGCTGAGTGTCGAAATCCCCGACGGGGCCTTCACGGTCATCGTCGGGCCCAACGCCTGCGGTAAGTCGACGCTGCTGCGGGCGCTGTCGCGGCTGCTCACTCCGACCTCCGGATCGGTGCTGCTCGACGGCAAGGCGATCACCTCGTACCCCGCCAAAGAGGTGGCCCGCAGGCTCGGGCTGCTCCCGCAGTCGTCGATCGCGCCGGACGGCATCAGGGTGGCCGATCTGGTGGCCCGTGGCCGCTATCCGCATCAGAGGCTCATCCGGCAGTGGTCCAAAGCAGACGAAACCGCGGTGGTCGCGGCGATGGAGTCCACCGGCGTCACCGAGTTGTCGGGACGATTGGTGGACGAGCTCTCCGGCGGTCAGCGGCAACGTGTCTGGGTGGCGATGGTCCTCGCGCAGGAGACCCCGCTGATGCTGCTGGACGAGCCGACGACATTTCTCGACATCGCATATCAGATCGACCTGCTCGAATTGTGCGCCGATCTGAACAGGACCAAGGGCCGCACTCTGGTCGCGGTCCTGCACGACCTCAACCACGCCTGCCGCTATGCCGACCACATCATCGCCATGAAAGACGGCCAGATCGTCGCGCAGGGCCCGCCCGCCGACATCATCACCGCAGACCTCGTCGAGGACGTGTTCGGAATGCCGTGCCGGATCATCGACGATCCCGAATCCCTCACCCCACTGGTGATCCCGCTGGTTCGGCGACGGTAGCCGAACCAGCCGTGCCGCAGTAACTTTCGACTTCTACGATGATGGCCAGACCAACGCGAATCTCGAATCACCGTCCCACGTTGGGCGTAGCGTGACCTGGTACCGGCAACCGTCGGAAACCCCGTCACCACAAGCAGAAACGTTTACGCCTATGCCCGAAGGGTTGAGCCCGCTCGAGGCCCACAAGGAACTGCAGGAACACGGACACCGTGCCGTCCCGGTCGAGCAGAACCTGCGCAACTTCGACGCATCCACGTTCAATGCCTGGTTCACCGCATTCACGCTGGACAATCCGGAGAAGATGGCCATCGCGGAGAAGCGTTTCCGCCCCGAGTTCAAAGTGGCTTTCGACGCCTGGCAAGCAACCGAGCCCGACACCAACCCCAGCGCGCCCCCGGGACCGGCCTCGATGCCCCAGTACCACATCGCGGAGGCAGATCAGGCGGCTGAGTTGGACAAGGTCGCCGACGAGCACACAGCCGCAGGCGAGGACGCGGGCAGCGTGAGCGATCAATACGTACGGATCACCGTCGCCCTTGCCGGAGTGCTCTTCCTCGTCGGCATCGGCAGCACGTTCTCGATACTCAACGTGCGATACGCGCTTCTTGGCGTCGGGGGCGTACTGCTGATCGCCTCGATCGTTCTCATCCTTCGCCAGCCCGGCCCGCCGACATAACTGCTCTACCGCGACTTGCGACATGCCACTTGTACCGAACAAGCGCTCGGTCATAGGGTGCGAGGATGGAAATCAACGGAGCAAGCGCAATTGTGACGGGTGGGGCATCAGGTATCGGTGCCGCAGTGGCGCGGCAACTCGCCGCACTGGGGGCCAAGGTTGTGGTGGCCGATCTGCAGGCCGACAAGGGTGAAGCCCTGGCCAAAGAGATCGGTGGAACCTTTGTCAGCGTCGACGTCACCAAGACCGAGCAGATCGAAGCCGCGGTCAACAAGGCACTCGAGCTCGGACCGCTGCGGGCACTGGTCAACTCGGCCGGAATCGGTTCGGCGCAGCGCACGATCGGCCGCGACGGCGAGTTCTCGTCCGCACACGACCTCGACGTCTTCCGCAGGGTCATCAACATCAATCTGATCGGCAGCTTCGACGCCACCCGCCTCGCCGCCACCGCGATGAGCCGCGCAGAGCCCACCGAAACCGGCGAGAAGGGCGCGATCGTGTCGCTCGCCAGCGTTGCCGCGTTCGACGGGCAGATCGGCCAGGCCGCCTACTCGGCATCCAAGGGCGGCATCGTCAGCCTCACCCTGACCGTCGCCCGCGACCTCGCGGCCGCGGGTATCCGCAACAACACCGTCGCCCCCGGATTGATCGAGACCCCGATCTACGGAACGGGCCCTGAGTCCGAGGCGTTCAAATCCAAACTCGGCGAGAGCGTGTTGTACCCGCGCCGGCTCGGTACCCCCGACGAACTCGCGTCGATGGTCATCGAACTGATCACCAACTCGTACATGAACGGTGAGGTTGTCCGCGTCGACGGCGGCGTCCGGCTCCCACCGAAGTAGTCCCTTCTCGCACAAACCCCCCACCCGTTCTCGGTCCGCGGGTGGGGGGTTTGTGTCAGCCCAACACCCCGAACTGGTTGGCCAACTTGGTGATTTGTTCGGCCCGCTTGAGCCGGGGGAGATCACTGCCGTCTCGGACCACGCGTCCCCGGGCCTCGAAATCGGTGAGGAACCCGGTCGCCCAGGCCGTGTCGGCCGGGCTCGGACTGATCACGGTGTTGATGACACCGGTGTGGCCGGGGTGCAGGCACAGTTTGCCGGTGAGACCGAATGCGACAGTGGTGGCGGTCTTTTCGCGAAGTACCGACTCGTCGTCGGTGACCGCGGGTCCGTCGATCGGGCCGGTGAGCCCGGCGACCCGGCTCGCGACCACCAGGCGCGACCGTGGATACGCCATAACCAGATCGTCGGCTGTGGTGGCGGTGTCGCGGCGATAGTCACCACTACCGAAGGCCAGGCGGAGAACACCGCGCCGGCGTGCGATGTCGACCGCGTTCTCGATTCCCATCGCCGACTCGATGAGTGGGATGACGGGGGTGTTGCCACCGAGTCGCTCGAACGTTTCGTCCACCTGGTCGGGATACTCGGTTTTGGCTAGGACGACTCCGGCGAGACCTGGTGTACCGCACAACCGGTCGACGTCGTCGGACCAGAACGGGGTGGTCCGGTCATTGATCCGCACCCATGCGCCCACTCCGCGGAGCCAGTTGGCAACGCTCTCCCGCGCGGCGTCCTTGTTGCGTGGATCGACGGCATCTTCGATGTCGAGGATGATCTGGTCGGCATCCGACCGGGCGGCAGCGGCGTAGGCCGACGGGACCGAGGCATTGACCAGCAGCCATGAGCGCGCGATGGCGGCGTCGATGCGGGATCCGGTCGAGGTCTGCAGATCGTTTGGCATGCCGCCAGTGTCTCGCCGGCGGTGGGACAAGTCACCGTTGAGTGCAATACGTTCAGTCGTGCGCCTGATCCCGGATACGAAAAAGTGGGCCGTCCCGAACCGGGCCGACCCACTTCGCGTCAGTTCGCTAGAACGATGCTTCGTCCAGCTCCATGATGTCGTTGTCGACCTTCTCGACGATGCCGCGGACGGCGGTGAGCTCGGGCAGCATGTTCTTCGCGAAGAACGTCGCCACGGCCACCTTGCCGTTGTAGAACGCGGTGTCGGCGTCGCTGGTGCCGGCGTCGAGTGCGCTGAGCGCAACATCCGCCTGGCGCAGCAGCAGCCAGCCGATGAGCAGGTCGCCGACGCTCAACAGGAAGCGGACGCTACCGAGGCCGATCTTGTACAGGTCGGTCGGCTGCTCCTGGGCGCTCATCAGGAAGCCGGTGAGGGTGGCGGCCATGACCTGGACGTCCTCGAGGGCGGTCGCGAGGAGCGCCTTCTCGGCCTTGAGGCGACCGTCGCCCGACTCCGAGGAGATGAAGCTGCTGATCTGGCCGGCAACGTGGGCCAGGGCCTGGCCCTTGTCGCGGATGATCTTGCGGAAGAAGAAGTCCTGCGCCTGGATGGCGGTGGTTCCCTCGTACAGCGAGTCGATCTTGGCATCGCGGATGTACTGCTCGAGCGGGTAGTCCTGGAGGAAGCCGGAGCCACCGAGGGTCTGCAGCGACTCGGTGAGGTTGGCGTAGGCGCGCTCGGAGCCGACACCCTTCACGATCGGCAGCAGCAGGTCGTTGACGCGGAACGCCATGTCCTTGTCGGCGCCGGAGACGGCCTGGGCGGCCGCCCCGTCCTGGTGCGAGGCGGTGAACAGATAGACCGCGCGCAGACCTTCGGCGTACGCCTTCTGGGTCATCAGCGAACGACGTACATCCGGGTGGCGGGTGATCGGGACTCGCGGGGCGGCCTTGTCGGTCATCTCTGTCATGTCGGCACCCTGCACGCGCTGCTTGGCGTATTCGAGTGCGTTGAGGTATCCGGTCGACAGGGTGGCAATGGCCTTGGTGCCCACCATCATTCGAGCATGCTCGATGACGTCGAACATCTGCGCGATGCCGTCGTGGACCTCGCCGACGAGCCAGCCCTGGGCCGGGACGCCGTGCTGGCCGAAGGTCAGCTCACAGGTGGTCGAAACCTTGAGGCCCATCTTGTGTTCGACGTTGGTGACGAAGACACCGTTGCGCTCGCCGAGTTCGCCGGTCTCGTGGTCGAAGTGGAACTTCGGGACGAAGAACAGCGACAGGCCCTTGGTGCCGGGACCCGCGCCCTCGGGGCGGGCCAGGACCAGGTGGATGATGTTCTCGGTCATGTCCTGATCGGCCGAGGTGATGAAGCGCTTGACGCCGTCGATGTGCCAGGTGCCGTCTTCCTGCTTGACGGCCTTGGTGCGGGCGGCACCGACGTCGGAACCGGCGTCGGGCTCGGTCAGGACCATGGTGGCGCCCCAGCCGCGGTCAGCACTGATGACGGCCCACTTCTTCTGCTCGTCCGTGCCGTTGGTGTAGAAGATGTTGGAGAATCCGGCGCCGGCGGCGTACATGAACGCGGCCGGGTTGGCGCCGAGGAGCAGTTCGCCGATCGCCCAGTACAGCGAGCGGGGAACCGGCAGTCCGCCGAGTTCTTCCTCGATGCCGAGCTTGTCCCAGCCGGCGTCGGTCAGGGCCTTGTACGACTTCTTGAACGACTCGGGGACCGTGACGCTGTGGGTCTCCGGATCGAAGACCGGCGGGTTGCGATCGGCGTCCGCGAAGGACTCCGCCAGCGGGCCCTGGGCGAGGATGTTGACCTCGCGCAGCATGTCGATGGCGGTCTCTTTGTCGAGGTCGCCGAAGTCTCCGCTGCCGAGAACTTCTTCGAGCTTGAACATCTCGAAGAGGTTGAACTGGAGGTCGCGGAGATTGCTCTTGTAATGCCCCATTGCAGAATCCTTTGCAATCGTTCGAACTGCGCTGACTTGTGGCGAGCACCCCATTGGTGGGCTACACAGCAAGTTACTCGCCAGTAACAACACGAATATACATCCGCTTACCACGCCGCACAAATGCTCCGTATATCAACGAATGTGATGTGTGACACAGCACATGGCGTCCGCCTAGGTGGCTCACACGAGACCGCCCGCACCCTCGATGTGAGGATGCGGGCGGTCCGGTGAGAGATCCACGGCAGCGGGTTCGTCCCGCGTCGTGGGTGCGGCTCAGGCGAGCGCCTCACGCAGGTAGGTCAGATCGTCGGCGAGGCCTTCTTCAGGGGTCTCGAGGATGACCGGCGCACCCGCCGCCTTCACCACCGCGACCAGGACGGCGGGGTCGATGTGGCCGTCGGTGAGGTTGGCGTGGCGGTCGCGACCGGAGTCGAACTCGTCGCGTGAGTTGTTCAGGTGGATCAGGTCGATGCGTCCGGTGATCGCCTTCACCCGTTCGACGATGTCGACGAGATCTTCGCCGCCCGCCCACGCGTGGCAGGTGTCGAGGCAGAACCCGGCGTTGTCGAACTCGCCGACCGCGTCCCACAGTCGTTCGATGTTCTCCAGGCTGCGGGCCATCGCGTGGTCGCCACCTGCGGTGTTCTCGATCAGGATCGGAACGGGGAAGCCGCCCTTGTCGTTCGCCCGCTCGAAGAGCTTGCGCCAGTTCTCATAACCGTCCTGCGCATCCTCGTCGTCGCGGAGGTGGCCGCCGTGCACCACGAGCCCGAAGGCGCCGAGGTCGGCTGCCGCAGCCGCCTGATTGACCACGGCCTGTCGTGACGGCATCCGCAGCCGGTTGTTGAGGCTGGCCACATTGATCCGGTACGAGCTGTGCACCACCACATCGATCGGGGAGTTGCGGATCTGCTCGGCAAGGGGATGGGGTTTCGGCTTTTCCCAACCCTGTGGATCTGTCACAAACATCTGGAGCAATTCGGCGCCGAGCTCCTCGGCGCGGCCGATGGGATCGCTGTCTTGTCGTACGTGGGCACCTGTGCGCATAACCACAGCTTAGAAGGCTCCGGCCGCAGGGAAGGTTTCTGATCGGTGATCTCCAGGTATTCGGCAGGGATGTGGAGCAAAGTGGATAGCTGACGGTCCTGTCGGAGACGGCCGATTTCACAAAGTCGGACGAATTGCTTGGGGGGTAAAAGTGGAACGTTTGAGCGGCCTGGACGCCTCATTTCTGTATCTCGAATCCCGATCACAGTTGATGCACATCATCGGTCTGATCGAACTCGACCCGAATACCGTGGAGGGCGGATATTCGTTCGAGAAGATGCGCGACGAACTCGAGCGGAGAATCGCCGGGCTTCCGACGTTCCGTCGAAAGCTCCGGGATTCGATCCTGAACATCGATCATCCGGTGTGGGTGGAGGACCGGAATTTCGATATCGAAAGTCACGTTCACCGGGTGGCGGTGCCCTCCCCGGGCGGCCGGACCGAACTCGCCGATTTCTGTGCTCATATCGCGGGGGTGCCGCTGGATCGCAGCAAACCGCTGTGGGAGATGTGGGTGATCGAGGGGCTGGCCGACGGGAAGATCGCGGTGTTGCTGCGCATGCATCACGCCGGCGTCGATGGTGTGACGGCCTCGGATCTGTTGGCCAAGCTGTGCACCTTCAGTCCGGAGACGCCCGAACTCGATGAGGAATCGCTGTCGCATTCAGCCGGGGATGCCTCGCTGGCCGGGCTTGCGGTCGATGGCGCGCTCCAGGTTGCACGGCGGCCGCTGAGCTTCGCGCGGCTGCTTCCCAAGACGGCGCAGGTCCCGTTCGACTGGATCGCCCGGGCGCTTCGTAACGAGGCGATGCCGCTACCGTTCCGCGCGCCGCGGACACCATTCAATGGATCGATCACCGGCCATCGGAGCATGGCGTACACGCAGGTGTCGCTTGCGGACATCAAACGCATCAAGAATCAGTTCGGCGTCAAGATCAACGACGTCGTACTCAGCGTCTGCGCCGGGGCATTGCGGGGTTACCTCGATGACCTGGGCGAACTTCCCGATAAGCCACTGGTCGCGATGGTTCCGGTGTCGGTACACGGAGACAACGACGACGACCTCGTGACGCAGGGCACCAACAAGGTGACCGGAATGTTCACCAAACTGGCCACCGACATCGAAGACCCGGTGCAGCGAATCACCACCGTGGGTGAGCAGGTGCGCAAATCCAAGGAGCACCACGGGTCGATGGACTCGAACCTGTTCCGGGGCTGGGCGCAATTCGTGCCATCGGCGACCATGGGGGTGGCGATGCGGCTGTACGCGTCACAGGAACTGGCCGAAAAGCATCCGGTGCTCTACAACTTGGTGATCTCGAACGTCGCCGGCCCCGACTTCCCGCTGTACTACCTCGGCGCCAAGATCGAGGCGATGTACCCGCTGGGTCCGGTGTTCCATGGGGCCGGCATGAACATCACCGTGTTCTCCCAGGACGGTCAGCTGAACATCGGTGTCATCGCCTGCAAGGAACATGTCCCCGATCCGTGGCCGTTGATGCAGGCCTTCGAAGACGAGGTGAAGACACTGCTCGAAGCCTGCGACTAAAGCTCGGTCGAGACCGGGGTCCGCGCGGCGACGTCATTGGCGGCCTCGAGGAAAACCGGGATGAACTGTTCGGCCTCGAGGACGCAGCAGGCGTGGCCACCGGCGACCTCGAAGGTCTTGATACCGGGGATGTTGTCTGCGAGCAGATGCTGGCGCGCGGGTGGGATCACCCGGTCTCTGGTCGAGATCAGGACGGCGCTGGGTACATCGATCTCGGACAGCCATGGCCTGGAATCGAATCGGGCCATGCCGTCGCCGAGTGTCCCGAGGCGGGAGACCGGGGTCGCCAGGAATTGCCGGACCGCCCACAGCGAGTCCGGGACGGTTCGATCGTCGAGTTTGGCGGCATTCGGCTGGACGTCGGGCGGATGGATCAGCTTCATGACCTTGCCGATGTTGGACATGCTGGTCTGACGTTTGGGGTCGTTGCTGCCGAAGTACGGGCCGGTGGAGCACAGGATCAGTCCGCTGACGCGACTGCGATGCCGGCGCCACGTCAGCTGGGCCACACCGCCACCCATCGAGAACCCGGCCGCGGTGAAGGTGTCGATGCCCAGGGCGTCGGCGAGTGCGACGACGTCATCGGCGCAGTCGTCGAGGTCGAACGGGCGGTTGCGGAGGCCGCGTCCGTGCCATCGCTGGTCCAACGTGATGACCCGGAACTCCTTGTTGAGGGCTGGGATCAGCGGATACCAGCACAGCAGTCCGTTGGTCAGGACCGAATGCAGCAGGAAGATCGCCGGTTTGTCTTTCGGACCGGAATCGGTGACATACGTCGAACCCCGTCCCGGCAGATACACCATGTGGCCGTCGGGGAGGTCGCGGACGGGATAGGGCTCGATGACCCGATCGACTCGACGCAGAACCGCATCTCGAGTCCTGATGAGAACGCCTTCCATCTGCTCGACGTTACGGGGAATTCGCGCTGCCGACCCTCGTGACCGCGGCGTAAGATCAAAGAACAGTGATGTAAATCACACTTGATTGGGAGTCATCATGCATTCAGGAACGTCGATTCATCTCCGCAGGCTCGCGGTGTGGCCGGCCGGATGGCTTGCCTACTTCGCAGGTCTGGCCGGGGCCATGTCGGCGGCGCTGACACTCATCGCGATGGCGAGCGAGCACTATGTGGAAGGTGTTGTCGCTCTGACCTGTGCGGTGGTCCTCATTGCGCTGTCGATCGTGTCGCTGCGGGCAATACCCCGCATCTCTGACGAGCACATGAAGACAGTGCAGCACCGTCGAGATCATGCGGTCTATCGGGCGCGGTATCCGCTGTAGACCAGATCGGTCGAGCAGATCAGGACCGCTCCACGAGGTAGAGGTGCTCGGTGACGTGCACACTCCTGCCCTTCAGATTACGGCTGCCGCGAAACGTGTTGTAGCGCTGCGTGAATTCGGTGACAGTGCCGGTGGGTTCGAGCATGTCGCGCATCTGTTCCGGGGTGATGAAACCCTCGTCGTTGAATGAGATCAACAGAAACTTCGCGTCGAGTTCTTCGATGAGCGACTGCAACAGCGGTGCGGCACTGGACCGAACGTTGTAGCCGGACCGGTTCCAGTCGTTGGGGATCCCCGACACCGCACTCATTGCCGTGGGTACGCGATTGTCCGCGATCAGGTTGAGCATGAAGTAGTTCGAGCCGTAGGGATGCTGGTTGTAGGGCGGGTCGAGGTAGGCGACATCAACGGAACCGACGAGTGCCGGCAGCGCTCCGGCGTCGGTCTGCAGCACCCGGCGATCGCAGTGGTGACCACTCAGGACCGGTGGACGCGCGGTGATGGTCCCGGTGATGCGGCTCAGGGCATCGGCGCCACTGCCGCCGAATCGGCCGATACCGGTTTCGCGATCCTTGTAGAAGCCCTTGAACACTCCCGAGGTGTTGGCGTGGACGGACGCCGCCGACAGCAGCGGACCGAGCAGCAACGTACGCATCGGATCGTCGAGTCCATGGATGAGGTGGATGTAGGAGTCGAGGCGTCGCGCATTCTCGCTGGTGTAGAAGACCCGTTCGCCCGGGGCGATCTGGTTGTCGTCGGCCGGTGCGTAATGTTCGGCGATGAAACCGTCTGTCCGGTAACCGGATTCGACGATCTGATTGACTTCGTCGACCGTCTTTTCGAGCAGCGCCCGGTCGATCTCGTCGGCGTTGGTCAGGTAGCAGTCGCTGATCACCCGCGCGTAGCTCTCGAGGTCGTTGGCGATCACCAGCTCCGACCGCGACTTCGCGAGCCGTGAGACGACACCGCTTCCGGAGAACGCGTCGAGTGTGACGAGCCGCCGCCCGACCCGTTGTTGTACCTGGGCCAGCGCGTCGTCGATGAGACCCAGTAGTTGGCGTTTGTTGCCGATGTAGGTGATCAGCTGCGATGTGCGGTAGTCGGCGTCGTCATCGCGCACCCCGGCCGTCTCCACAACTGCAGAGCGTATCGAGCTCGGTTCCCTCTCGATCAGTCGTCCAGGCAGAGTTCGGTTTCGATGGTGATGGGAACGCCGGTCGCGATGAGCAGCCGGCAGGGTGCCTCGGAATCGCGGTAGAGGCTCAACCACTGGTGCCCCCGGCTGCCATCGGCGTAGACGGCTTCCAGGGTTCGGTTGAGGCGCGCTTCGGCTTCGTTGTTGATGATGTACCGCCGGTCGCCATATCGCAGATACTTGTTGGGCACGTTGCCTCCGGAGTCGAGTCGGTTGCGTGTGGTCAAGTGTGACTGATGCCACTTCACGTGATGGCCGGATTGATCTGAGCCGCTCCGTCTGTTTCCAGGCGGGAACGTTTTGGCGAATTCTGGGCCAACGGCAGGTGTCCAGTGATTACGTGGCTTCATGAGCACGCAGGAGACCGACCGGTCCGATGCGGCGATCGCCGGGGGACCAGTCGTCGATCGACCGTGGCGTACGCGCCTGAGCAACATGAAGCTGTGGCGTGCGGTGGCGATCGCGGTCTGGCTGGCGGTGGTTGTCTGGCACCTCGCCTACCTCGGACTGGCGTTCGACCGCACCCGCCTGTTGCTGCTGCTGTGTACGGGGCTGGCCGCGGCCAGCATCGGGCGTCGCCGGGTGATCACCGTGGTGATCGATTGGCTGCCGTTCGCGCTGATCCTGTTGCTCTACGACTTCACCCGCAATATCGCCCAGTGGCTCGACATGCCCACCCAATGGGCCCTGGCAGTCGATTTCGACCACTGGATGTTCGGGGTCAACCCGACGGTCTTTCTGCAGAGCCACCTCAAACAGGCACAGCCGCCGTGGTGGGAGGTGATCACGAGTGTTGTCTACATGTCGTATTTCATCGTCCCGTACGCGGCCGCCGCGGTGCTGTGGCTTCGTGACCGCAACGCCTGGAGGCGGTATGCGGCGGGTTTTCTGCTGACGACATTCCTGGCGCTGGTCGGCTACACCCTGGTGCCCGCCGCGCCGCCGTGGGCCGCGTCCCAATGCTCGGCCGTCGAGGTGACCGATCACCCGAGGCATCCGGACTGTATGAACCGGGCCCCTTACGAGGGCGGCGGCATGTTGGGCGACGTCGTCCCCGAACACGAAGGCGCACAACCGCACGTGGAGCGGATCTCGGCCCGGGGCTGGGATGTCCTCGACATCCATGCGGCGTCGGGACTGGTTCGGCTCGGTCAGGCCAAGGCCAACCTGGTGGCGGCCATACCGTCGCTACACGCGGGGTTGACGATGTTCCTCGCACTGTTCATGTGGCCGCGGGTGGGTGCGCTGGGGCGGACCCTGTTCCTGGGGTACGCGGGTGCGATGGCATTCACCCTCGTCTACACGGCGGAACATTTTGTTCTCGACATCCTGCTCGGCTGGATGTTGGCGGCGTTTGCGATCGTCGTGGTCAACCGGTGCGACAAGTATCTTCGGACCCGCAGAACCGCCGGCTACGAATGATCCTGACCTCTGGTGGTTTCCGCGCTGGTAGGTGCGGAGTCCGGAACGTCGGTGCCGTCGAGGGCGATCCTCTTCGGCCGTCGTAGGCTCCAGCCGCCCTTCGCCGGTTCCGCTTCGCCGAAGTGATCTGCGTCGACGGTGCTGTACAGCGCGACCAGCACGGCGCCGATCACCGCGCCGATGAATCCGATGAGCGCGAGCCACTCCAATCCGGGTTTGGCACTGTCGTTCAGGAACGTCACGCCGATGATTCCGGGGCCGGCGGTCTCGCCGACCACCAGGACCGCGGTGATCCCGTTGACCTGACCGAGTTGCAGGGCAACGGTGTGGACGTAGAAGCCGGCCGCGCCGCCGATCGCGATGGTCCAGGCCGCGGGGTCGGTGAGTAGGGTGCCGAGGTCGAACGGATCGACGCCGCGAAGGATGCGGACCGAGATCGCCACCACCCCGAACAGGAGTCCGGCTGCGGCCCCTCCGACGATCGCCCCGCGCTTGCCGAGGCGGTAAACCGCCAGCAGTGCCAGCGTCGCGAGAATGCAGGTGGCACCGAACAGCCCCCAATGGAAGCTGGACTCTTCACCGCCGCCGCTCTGATGTGCCGACGCCAGCCCCAGGGCGCAGAGCGAGAAGACGACCGCGCACATGGCAACCCAGTCGCGGCCGTGGAGTTTGATGCCGAGCGCCGCGGTGCCGAGCAGGGCGGTGACGATCAGGTTGGCCGACACGATGGTCTGGGACAGGAACAGCGGGAGGAAGCGGGCGGCCACGGCGCCGGCGCCGAAACCGATCACCACCAGTGACGTTCCGAAGATGAACTCGGGTGTCTTGAAGGTGTCGACGGTGGAGGTGACCGACGGACCGCCCTCGCTGGTGAGTTGATCCGGCTTGTCCGCGTCGCGGGCTTCGACCGCGGCCCGGCGGGCACCGAGTGCCCGCAGAATGGTCGATACGCCGTACGCGATGGCGGCAGCACTTGCGAACAGGACACCGATCAGAAACACTCGGACACCTCCCCTCAAATGGATGGTGGCTCACACCCAGAGGATGGCGGCGCACACCCAGCACTGTTACACAGTGACTTTTAAGCTACCATGCTGCGGGTGCAGCCATTTTCTGGTTTTCCTGCGAGGTGCGATGTCCGGGCGTAGCGGCAAGAATGTCCTCATTACATTTGGCCGATCGTTTCTCACGCTCGATCTGGCGAGGCTGATGAACGCCGGCGGACACAATGTTTACATCGCCGATTCGGTCCCGTTCCCGATCACCCGATTCTCCAATTCTGTGCAGAAAGTATTCCGCGTCCCGCGGCCGAAGTTCGAGCCACAAGCTTATGCCACGGAAATAGCACGACTGGTCCGCACCGAATCCATCGACATCGTCATACCCGTGCACGAGGAGACCGACATCCTGGCGATGGCGCGCGATCTGTTCCCGCCGGAGTGTCGCCTGCTCCTCTCCGAATTCGAGACCGAGCACCGCCTGCACAACAAGTTTGAGTATCAGGTACTGCTGGACACTCTCAGCCTTCCGACCTTGAAATACGCGCAGGTGCGGTCCGCGGCTGAGTTCGCGGCCCTCGATTTCGACAGGCCTTTTGCCCTGAAACAGGTCTATTCGCGCGGTTCTCAACAGGTGTACAAGGTGGATCCGGGGCAGATGCCGGAGGGGCTGCAATTCGATCCGGATAATCCGTGGCTGGCTCAGGAATGGCTCAAAGGTGACAAATACTGCACATATTCGGTGTGCCACGAAGGCCGAATACATGCCCATGCAATTTATCCGGTTCGCTATGCGATCAATGGGCAATCATGTCTCACATTTGAACCGGTCGAGCATTCCGGGATCACCGATTGGGTCACCAAAAGGGTCAAGGAAACAAACTTCACCGGACAAATCGGATTCGACTTCATAGAAGATTCCGAGCGTGGTCTGTTCACCATCGAGTGCAACCCGCGGGCCACGAGCGGGATCCTCATGTTCGAGCCGCACAATCGCGTCGACCTAGCGTTTTTCGGTGAGAACGACGACGTCATCACTCCGGACGCCGGCGCCCGGAAGATGATCGGACCGGGCATGCTGCTCTACGGCTGGCGCAAATCTTCGCTCGAAGGAAACACGCTGCGTGGTTTTGTGCGGGATTTTCGGCAGACCGACGAGATCATCACCAGGCGAGACGACATCGGGCCCCTTCTCGGGATTCCGTTTGCCCTGGGAAACATCGTGCAGAACTCGATGCGGTACCGGGTGGGTCTGGCGGAGGGTTTCATGCACGACCACGAGTGGGATGGCCAGTCGATCTGATCAATGCTGCCGGGCGCAGAACTCGGTGATGCGCCGGACACTGTCGCCGGGGCCGGTGAACAGCCCGCCGTGGCCGGCCCCGTCGATCTGGGCAAATTGTGATCCGGGGATGAGCTGCGACGTCGCCTTGTTCTGTGTCGGCGGGAAGAACAGATCGTGCTCGAAAGCCAGTACCAGGGTGGGGATGTCGATTCTGGCCAGCTGTTCCGCCGTGGGCTCCCCGGCTTTGATCCATTCGTATGAGGCCGTGAGTTGTCCGGTGAAACCCTCCGGGCTCGCCCACCCGCCGTCGGAGCCGGTGAGGGCGTCTCGCCATCCGGCAACCGTGTCCGGGTCCTGCAGGAGTGTGGTGTGCAAGGTGGTCATGAGTTGCTCGAAAACCAGTACTGCACGCGGTATCTCACCGATCTGCTCGATGAGCGCCAGCTCCATCTCGCCGACCAGTGCGCCGATCGGGCTCGGCTGTAGACCGGCGAAAAGCACTGCTGCACGGACCAATTCGGGGCGGGTGCGCAGCATCATCTGAGTTGTGTAGCAGCCCATCGAAAATCCGACAACGGTCGCCGTCTGGACGTCGAAGTGGTCGAGGAGACCGGCGGCGTCGTCGGCGAGGTCGGCGATGGAATACGGCGCCGGCGGCGCGGCCGAAGGTGCCAGACCCCGTGCGTGATAGGTGATCACACTGAATCCGGCACCCACCAGCGAGTCGACGAGACCGCAGATGTCCCACACCATCGACGGCATCCCCAGGCCGCCGTTGAGTAACA
The DNA here is from genome assembly GCF_000383535.1 of Nocardia sp. 348MFTsu5.1. Classification (NCBI taxonomy): domain Bacteria; kingdom Bacillati; phylum Actinomycetota; class Actinomycetes; order Mycobacteriales; family Nocardiaceae; genus Nocardia; species Nocardia sp. 348MFTsu5.1. The sequence continues at coordinate 290,342 of NZ_KB911511.1, read as the reverse complement.
CGGTGGGACCCTCACCGACGCGTTGCGCACCCAGGACAACACCGGTTTCGAGAGTCACCGTATCCATCGAGCGCGCCTTTCGGTCCTACAGCAGACCCTTGCGCGACGAGAAGTCGATCTGGGCCGCAGGATTGCTGACAGCCGTGACCATACCGGTTCCGTACGGACCTTTTCGGTCATACAGCGTGGCGGTTCCGACGGAGATCCCGTCCGCCGTGATGTGGGTGTCGGCCTCGATCCCGAGCTCGTGCCCTTCGGGTATCCGGGACAACGCCATGGTGAGGTCGCAGTTGATGTACCCGATGCCTTCGGTGCCGAGATTGGTGACGAGGCTGGTCGACTCCGCGGACTGGACGGCATGGACGAACGGCGAACATGGTTCTCCGGGAAGCACACCCATGCCGGTGCTCCAGGCGCGCTTGCGTGCGACGTTCTGGTGGCCACCGATGCTCTGGGTCCACTCGTTGCCGTCGGTCTTCATGTACGGGTAGCGGGGCTTGTTGTCGAAGGCGTTGTCCGGCGGTGTGAAGGTCGTCTCGGGGCGCCACTCGTTTCCGGGAGGCGGTGCCGATCGGCGCAGGAACACGATGGATGCGCGGGCGACCATCGTGTCACCCTGCATCACCTCGGCGTCGGCGACGACGATCCGGTGGCCGGACCTGACCTTCCGGGTGTTGACCACCGTCGGCTCGTTTTTGGCCATCTTGAACAAATCGATCGTCAGACGCGACGGGACGAACTCGGGATCGGAATACTCGCGCTCGAGTGCGTGGGCCGCGGCGGCGCAAACAGCGGGACCGTTCAGTGCGTTCGGGCCCCACGCGCTGCGAGCCCATGAAGTGGGGATCAGCGTGGTGCCGTCAGCGTCGAGGGTGAAGTAACTGAGGTCAGACACCGTTCGATAGTGGCAGACCTGCGGAGACGCCGACGTCGTGGGTGGCCGGGCGAGTGGCCGGCAGGTGCTTGCGCGACTGGCGCGTGATCAACGCCAGGGTCATCGCAGCGGCGACGGAACCGAAACCGAACATCCATGGATACGTCGCCGCCGGGATGTATTCATGCAGGTAGGCAAGGGTCGCGGGGATCGCGAAGCCCAGGTAGGTGAGTGCGTAGTAGACCGCGGTGAGTCCGGCGAGGTCGCGTGCGCCGGCGATCCGTTGCACCTCGGAGAGTCCGGCCACCAGCGCGATGCCGTAGCCGGCACCCAGGATCACCGCCGCGAGCAGGACGGCCCAGATGGTCAGCAGTGCCGCGGCGAGGGCGGCCGCGCCCATCCCGGCGATCATCAGCAGCAGCGCCACCTGGCTGGCCCGGGCCGAATCCGGTCGGTCGATCCGACGGCCCGCCGATTGGATGGTGAAGCCACAGGTCAACGTGACCGCTGAGATGAGCGCGGCAAACGCCATCGGTGCAGCGTCGACTTCGGGGGCGATCAGGGTGGGGAGGATTGCCTGGCAGCCGATGGCGGCACCGAACACCCACGGCGCCAGCGGTACCACCACCAGCAGGAAACGACGATCGCGCAGCGACGGGATCTGCAGATCGTGGCGCAGCCGGGTCTTCGTGGCCGAGGGCGCTCGCGTTTCCGGCACCGACCACATCCACGCCGCGGCGATCAGGCAGATTGCAGTGTTCACCACGTACGACGACACATGCGGCCACGGGCCCCACTGTGACAATGTCCCGGCGACAGCCGCGCCGATGCCGAAGCCGGCGGTCAGACTCATCGCGGCCCGGCGGGCGCCGTTGCCCGACTCGGCCGGACGCAGTGGCGGACTGGAGAGTTCCTTGATCCAGCTGGTGCCGACCGCCATCGCCAACCCGATGGCGATGCCACTGAGGATGCGGCCCACCGAGAGCAGGGGGACCGAGTCGGAGGCGCAGGCCAGCACCATCGAACCGGCCGCGGCGATGAACGCTGCCGGCCGCATCAGTGGTCGGCGGCCGAACCGGTCGGAGAGCGGGCCGCCGATCAGCAGCGCGGGCACCATGCCCACGACATAGGCGAAGAGCAGGACGTCGACCGTCGGTCCGGCCATCTCGTACTCGTGTTTGTAGAAGACCAGCAGCGGCGTGAATTCGTTTCCACCCCAGGCGATTGCGAACATCGCAGCGGCGACCCCGCGCCAGTCCCTCATGACAGTGCCCCGTCGAAGGGCAGGGGGGTGCGGAGGTTGTGGACCGCATTGAGATGTGCGGCCAGCGACGTCGCGAATCCGTGCGCGTCACCGGCATCGATCAGATCGGCGAGTTCGGTGTGGTGGGCGATGATCCGCTGCATTTGTGCGCGGTCACGCTGGACCGAGGTACTCGTCATACGGAGTTGGCGATCGCGGAGCGTGTCGTAGAAGCCTTCCAGCAACGGGTTCCCGGCCGCCGCGACGAACATGCGGTGGAATGCGGCGTCGGCGATGGTGAACTCGTCGACCTCACCGGCCTCGGCGTGGATGCGCTGCTGATCGAGCGCTGCGCGAAGATCGGCCACCAGGGCGGTGCGGTCGACGGTGACCAGGATCCGCACGGCAGCGGTCTCGACCACAAAGCGGGCGGTGATCACATGCTCGGCCTCATCGACCGGGACCGGCACGATCAGGGCTCCGCGTTTCGGATAGAGCTTCATCCAGCCCTCGGCCTCGAGGCGCAGGAACGCTTCACGCACCGGAGTGCGGGAGGTTCCCAGAGTCGTGGCGATCTCACCTTCACTGATCAGCTCACCCCCGGCCAGTGTTCCGGCCAGGATCTGACCCTTCACCTGGCTGTATGCGCGCTCGGAAGCCGACAACTGCTTAGACACAACTTGTATCTAAGCACCGACCAGGCCCCTGCACCAATCCGCCGACCGTGCCAAAGCAGCCGCCGACCGTGCCAAAGAAACCGCTGACCGTGCCAAAGCAACCGCTGACCGTGCCAAAGCAGACGCTGACCGTGCTGATAACGCATGCCCGACGGCAACGACGGCACGCTCGACGGTCACGACGGCACGCTCGACGGTGATGAGGGCACGTTCGACGGTGATGAGGGCACGCTCGACGGTGATGAGGGCACGCTCGACGGTGATGAGGGCACGCTCGACGGGGGCGGGGCGTGGCCGGCTTGCTCAGTGGGTAGCGGGTTTGGGGGTCTCGGCTTGGTAGCGGACCGCGGCGTCGCGGAAGGAGAGTGCCTTGCGGTGTTGACCGTCGGCTGTCAGTAGATCGGCCGTGCGTTCGCACAGTTCGGCGGCCTCTTCGGGACGTCCGAGGGCGTCCAGGGTTCGTGCCATGTGTTCGGTGACATCAAGGGTGTCGGGCTCGATGGGACCGTGGGTGAACGTGTATTTCGCGAGCAGATCTCGGCATTGCGGTTCACATTCGGCCCATAGGCCCAGCCGTACCTGGCACCGGATGACGTCGTGCAGATTCGATAGGCACTTCAGTGAGTAGGGACCCTCGCGGCGGCATCGGATCTCTCTCAGAACTGAGAACTCCGCAAGTGCATGTTCGTATTCGCCGGCTTCGAAGAGCTCGGTGGCCTCGCGCTGCATTTCATCGAGCACAGCTTCTACTCTGTCGCATCCGATGCCGGGCTGTGGCGATTTCGCTGATATCCGCCGGACGTCGAATCGGTGTCAGCAGAGGTCGTCGCTCCCGCCGTCGGCGAGACTGTTCTCTGTGATCCACCCCTGCTTGTCGTAGGCCCCGTACTGCGCATGTGTCCACTTTGTGCCGTCGGCATTGACCACGTAGCAGTCATAGCCCAGCTCGGTACCGTCGGGAAGCGAATGGACCACGCTGCAGTTGCCTCCCGGCCCGCTCCGCAGGTTCGCGCGTGGCGCGTCGACGGTCCCTGAACTGTCGTCCTTGTCAGCAAAGGGATGCGAGCAGGAGACCGGGATGGGGGCGGCTTGAGTCGGTGCGGAGATTCCTCCGAAGAGCCCTGCCGTCACCACGGGGATTGCAGCCGCGGCGGCGGCGAATGAGCGTTTCATGGTGACATTTGTCCTTTCTGTGAGTAGAGATATGTCCATTTCCACGGTAGGCAGAGGTGGCACCCGCGCCGGTCACGTTTTTGTCGCGAATCCGGACTGACCAGCGCGAGACGATGCGCGAACGGGCGGCCCGGACCACTAATGTCACCGGAGTGAGACGACCTCCACGCCCTGACGATCCGCATCAACATCACCACCACCAGCTGGGCCCGGTGGACCTCCATCCGAGCGTCGCGAAGGTGGTGATCGGACTGCTGGTTGCTTCCGCGGTTGCGGTTGTTCTTGGGCTGGTGCTTCTCTGGCCCGGCGACCGGGACCACGACATCCCGGTGAACTTCCAGTCGGTCGGTGGTGGTTCCATCCAGCTCGAAAGCGGGCAGGTGGTCGCGCAGGCCACCGCAGCCTGTCTCAACAAGCAAGCCGGACAGGTGTTCGCCGGTGATCCGGCGGTGGAGTCGGTGAAAGATGGTCCGTGCATCCAGAACACCGTGCAACTGACCTCGGGTCCCAACGAGGGTGCCAACACCTTGATCGAGGTCGCCACGCATCGGGTGGAGGCCGGGATCGAGCAGGATTCGGGCAGTGACGAGCTGACGCCGGAACAGCTTGCCCAGCCGCTGCCGGGACAACCGGATCTGAAGGTCGGCGACAACATCAAGTTGTCGCGCTCGGCGGGTGTCGATGGTGCCGACACGTATTCATTCTTCGACTACGGCCGTTCGACGTCGATCATCATCTGGGCGTTGGTGTTCGTCTTCGCCATCGTTCTGGTGGCGGCCTGGCGCGGTCTGCGGTCGGTGATCGGGCTGGTCTTCGCGTTTGCCATGCTCTTCGGTTTCACATTGCCCGCGATGTTGGACGGACAGTCTCCGGTCGCGGTCGCGATTGTGTCGTCGGCGGCGATCTTGTTCGTGGTCATCTACCTCGCCCACGGAGTGAGTCTGCGGACCAGCGCGGCGCTGCTGGGAACGCTGGCGTCACTGATGCTGGCAGGCTTCCTGTCGTGGCTGGCGATCGAGACGATGCACATCACCGGCTTCTCCCAGGAGCAGACGACCAATCTGCAGCTCTACAACAACACGATCTCGCTGAACGGAATCCTGTTGGCGGGATTCATCATCGGCGTGCTCGGTGTGCTCAACGACGTGACGATCACCCAGGCGTCGGCGGTCTTCGAGCTCTCCGCGGCCGATGGTGGCAATCGGCGGCAGACCTTCACCGCCGCAATGCGGGTGGGCCGCGACCACATCGCCAGCACCGTCTACACACTGGTGTTCGCGTACGCGGGCAGCACACTTCCACTGCTGTTGCTGTTCTCGGTGTCCGGTCAGACCTTCGGGACCTTGATGACGACCGAACTGGTCGCGATCGAGCTCGCCCGCAGCTTTGTCGGCGGTATCGCGATTGCGCTCTCGGTACCGCTGACCACCGCGGTTGCGGTGATGTTGTCCACCAAGCCGGGAATGGACGGCAATGCGAAAGTCACCGACGACCCCGTGGTGGTCGACGAACCCGACCAGGCGCGCGGACGACACTGGCTGCCCGAGTAGTCCTGTTGCCGCAGTGCTCAGCCGGGATCGGCGACCGTGTTGGTCACCGAACCGATCCCGTCGATCGACAGCATCACCTCGTCGCCCGGACGGATCCAGCGGTCGAGTTCGAGGCCGCACCCTGACGGCAGGGTGCCGGACGTGATCAGTTCGCCGGGGTGCAGGTTCTCCGACTGACTGGCGTAGGCGACGACTTCGCCGGGGTGGTAACGCAATCCGTGTGTACCGGTTGACGACCACAGTTCGCCGTTGATGTGCACCGACGCGGTGAGCTGATCGATCTTGGGCAGGACTTCGTCGGCGGTCACGACCACCGAACCAATGGAACTGCCAAAGGTTTTGGTCTTCACCACTGGCCCGAACACGCCGCGACGTTGCTCGTCCCACTGCACATCGCGAGCGCTGAAATCGTTGAACACCACAAATCCTCCGATGGCCGCGGCCGCTTTTTCCGGGGTGGCGTCGCGAACGGGGTGGGCGATGATCATCCCGAATTCGAGTTCGAAGTCGAGTTCGTTGGTGTAGCTGGGCCAGGGCATCGGTTCGCCGTCACCGATCACCGTCAGATGATTGCCGGTGTAGTAGACGGGGTGATCGTAAAACGCGGAGCCTGGCCGCAGGAGCGGAAACACCTTGTGCGTCAGGCGTTCATAGGTACGAAGGAAGGGCCGGCTGGCGGGGAGATTGCGTTGGACGAGACCGTGTGCAGCGTTGGTCCAGTGCTGTTCCCATCCGAGAAAGCAGCGCAGGGAGCTGGGGTAGTAGGGAATGGCCGGCGGCGGATCGGTGGCAATCCCGATTCCCTCGCCTGCGGCCCGATCGACCGCATCGATGATCTTGGCCCTGGACTGGTCGCCGGTGGCGAGCAGTGCCAACAGATTTGACTGGAGGTGGCTGAACTCTTCGAGTCCGGCCCGGCCGTTGAGGGCGGCGCGCAGACTGATCCAGCGGCCCGACGGCTCGTGCAGGATCGCCAACGAGGCGGGCCCGGGAAGTCGGCGAATCTTCATGAAGTCATGTCGCGTTGGAGTTTTCCGGCGGCGGCAAATGCCTTGGCGCGGCGGACGATGGTCGGTGGTGCCGGCGGCGCGCCTTCGAACAATCGGTAAAGGGTGCTGAGATTCAGCACTATTCGTTCGGGTGAACCCCACTGGGCGAACGGCGCGAATTCCGGTGACCGAACCAACGCGCGTGCGGCGGGCAGCGGCGCCACGCCGGCGGCGTGCTGGTCGCCTGCCGCCTGCGCCAACCACACCCAGTAGTCGCGCAACAACTCGATCTCGGCACGGCCGCAGATCGGGCCGTGTCCGGGAACGTAGGTCGCGGCGTCGAGTTGCAAGAGATGGTCGATTGCAGCGATCCAATTCTCCAGCGGCCCATGCCAGATCACCGGCGTGGCACCGATGAACAAGAGATCTCCGGTGAAGACCACTCCGGCGTCGCGAATGTGAACGATGAGATCCCCGGGTGTGTGCGCGGGCCCGAAGTTGCGCAGATGGGCACCGCGGCCACCAACCTCGATGTCTTCGGTGTCGGAGAAGGTGTGGTCGGGCAGGCGGGGCAATCGTTTCGGCAGGTCCGCGCCGCCCGTCACCTGATGCATGTAGCCGCCGAGATGCCCGGCCGGACCCGGAATCGGCCGGGTCAGCCTGCCGAGCGTGGCAAGCGCGCCGACCACTCCCGGTGGGGTGTCTTCCTTCATCGCGGTCAGTGCGGCCGCCGACGTCGTGATGCGCGCGGCCCGGGGAAGCGTGTTGTTGCCCCACCAGTGGTCACCGTCGGAATGTGTGTTCACCGCTTCGGTGATCGGGGCGTCGCTGACCGACGACCACGCTTCCATATTCGCCTGGGCCCGGACTCGATCCCAGACCGTGTCGATCACCATCGACGCGTCGTCGCCCACCACCAAGCCCGTGTTGGTCTGTCCCCAACCGCCGGGCAAGTGCATGAAAGCGTATGTTCTGGCGTCGATTTGGGTGAGTTGATCGTGCCGAACGGGCATGGGCGATCCTTGGTTGAGTCCTTTCGGCCAACTATACCGAGCGACTGCTCGCTTATGTCGGCTCTGGTGAGACTCCGGAATCGCTGCGGCAATGACCGAAGAAACCGTCGCGCAAAGTTGCCTTGAATTGGCGCGCTACCTGTTGTTTCACAGGGTAAGTTTCATCCATGACGAACTATGTTGTCCCTCAGCCGTTTCCCGATGAGCTGCGCAATGCAGTCCGCGCCGGGCTCATCACCACTGCGGTCCTCGGGATCGTCCTCGGTGTAGTGGCCCTCATCTGGCCCGAACCAACACTGGTCGTGGTGGCCGTGCTGTTCGGAATCACCCTGATCTTCACCGGTATCTACCGCCTGATCATGGCTTTCTCGGCGAAGCTGCTGCCCACCGGGCTGCGGATCTTCCTCGGAATCATGGGCGCGATCATCTTGTTCGCGGGCATCCTGTGCCTGTTCAACCCGGCCGAATCACTGGTGCTGCTGGCCATCGTCATCGGTATCTCGTGGATCATCCAGGGAATCCTGGAGATCGTCGCGGGAGTCACGGGCGCCCACTACGCGCCCAAATCGTTCCTCATCGTGGCCGGTGTGATCTCACTCATCGCCGGCATCGTTGTGCTGTTCCTGCCGGCCGTCGCGATCAAGACGTTCCTGGTGGTCGGCGCGATCCTGCTCATCATCGTCAGCGTCATCACGCTGATGACACTGCCGCGCGCCGCGGCCACGCCTGCTGCTCAATAGGCATGCCTGCTCAGTAACGGTCGGCCCACCCGCGGACCTTGGACACGTAGTCCATCGAGTTGTTGTACCGCAGGACGGCCTTGGTCACCTGGGAGGAATCCCGGAGATCAAGGTTGCCGTCGCAGAGGTATCGGCCGGTGGTGAGGGCTGCATCGAAGAGGTTTTGCGGGTCGGTGACGCCGTCTGAGTTGCCGTCTTCGGCATAGCGCTTCCAGGTTTCTGGAAGGAACTGCATCGGCCCCACCGCACGGTCGAAGTGGGGATCTCCGTCGAGTTCGCCACCATCGGTGTCGTGGATGACGTTGTTGCCGGCCAGGCTGCCGTCGAGGACCGGACCGAGGATGGGTATCTCGAGGACACCGTCCGGATCGGCCTTGCCGTTGTTCGCGTGGGTCGATTCGACCCGGCCGATACCGGCGATCAGCTGCCACGAGATGCCGCAACCCGGTAGTTCCTGGGCAAGCTTCGACCCCGCGGCGTGATACGCCTCGTAATTGATGAGCGGGATCTGACCGGTTGTCACGCTCTCCGGGACCACTTCAGGCGCAGGCTCAGGCGCGGCAACCGGAGCAGGTTCGGTGGTGATGGGCAGGGCGACCGGATTCTGGGAAGGGATGGTCGGAGCGGCGGTCGGCGCATTGTCGGGCGCGCTCTCTGCGACCTGCTTGGGTGGTTCGGTCGTCAATTGCTGCCCTGCATGGGCAGCGGCCACGGCGCTGACCAGTCCGACGGGAACGAGCGCGGCCAATGCGTACGGTGACCGCAACCTTTTCTTCGGTGCCGAGTGCTTACCCAAGTCAGGCGAACCTCCTTTGATGGGCCTTCGCCCGTCGAGTCCGCGCCGACGCTACCCGAGGATGTTCGACTATTCGTTATCTTTCCGTGATCAACCGTGGGTCGTCGATGGATGCGTCGACGCCCTCCGCAGGTCAGACTTTCGCACTGCGAATACTGTGATATCGGTCATACTCGGCGATCCGCGCGGGTGGCGGATCCGCCGGAAACCGGGAAAGGGTTGTCCGCCGAAGGCATTGTGCGAGCATTGTTTTCGGATGTTCAACCGCGAATTTGTCAGAGCCAATGACGGTGGCGGCAGTTCCCCGGGCGACGCTGAGGGCAATCTGAGGCGATGCCCCATTCGCTGCGTGCAACGTCGCTTGTCGTTGGTGGCTGACGACCCTAGATTGTTGGCATGACAAGAGCTCTCCAAGACGTGGCCGCAACCGCTCAGATCCGGGCCAGGATCGCCGAACGGGTGGTCGGGCGCGAGCGCGAGGTCGACCTGCTCCTGGCGGCGGTCTCGGCCGGACGCGATCTGATGCTGGAAGGCCCTCCCGGCACCTCGAAGTCGACGTTGCTGGGGACCATCACCGCGGAGTGGGACATCCCGCTGGTGTTCGTCGAGGGCAACGCGGATCTGACCCCGAGTCGACTTGTGGGACATCACAATCCAGCGCGCGTACTGCGGGAGGACTACTCGGCGGACAACTTTGTCGAAGGCCCGCTCATCGAGGCGATGCGCACGGGCGGGTTCTTGTACATCGAGGAGTTCAACCGCGCCCCGGAGGACACACTCAACACCTTGCTCACGGCCATGGCAGAAAGAGTCATCACGATTCCCCGAGTGGGCAGCGTGACCGCGTTGCCCACGTTCCGGGTGGTCGCGTCGCTGAACCCGTACGACAACATCGGCACCACGCGGTTGTCGACGTCTGTGCACGACCGGATGTGCCGGCTGGTGGTGACATACCAGGACGCCGAGGCCGAGCGTGAAATCGTGAAACGCCGAAGCGGAATCAATTCGGCGCGCGTGATCGCCGATGCCGTTGCGGTCACCCGGGTCACTCGCGAGCGCGACGACATCCGGCAGGGAAGCAGCGTCCGTGGTGCGATCGACGTTGCGTTGCTGGCATCGGAATTGGCGCAGATGCGCGGCGTCACGCTGCCCGAGGTCGATTCGATCGATCCGCCCCGGGGACTGCCGGAGGACTACACGAACGTGATGCTCGATGCCATGCTGGTTGCGTTGTCGGGGCGAATTCACCTCGACGACACCGCTTTCGAGACACCGGAAGCAGTATTGCGGGAAATCTGGCAGGACCACTTCATCCTGATTCCGGCGGCTGCCGAACCGGGTTGAAGAGCCGTCGCGGCCGACAGTCCGCTCTCGCGGCGGTCGAAGAGTGATCACGGTCGGGACCGGGCACACATGCGACCACTACGTCGCAAGCCGAAGGTTCTGGACGAGGAGCCGTCGCTGCTGAAGCCGTCGGCCGGTGGCGGCGGATTCACGTTGATCCCCAAGGGAACCGAACGCGGCAAGCCGATGCAGTTGCCCGGATCGTCGGCGCCCGGTGCCACCGACGACGAGGGTGATCTGGTGGATTCGTCCACCGCTCCTGTTGTCGACGAGATCGGCCGGCGACGGGCGAAACAGATCGCTCGCCGATTGGCGCTGGCGCAGCCGATGAGGCAGCGCCGTGCGCGGCGGGCCAGTTCCGGCACGCTGACGACGATGCGCTGGCGCGGTGGTACCGATGAGATCGATCTGGATGCGACGCTGGTGGCGATCGCGGGTAACCCGTTGCCCACCGACGACGACATCCTGGTCCGCGAACGGGTCCGTAATCGGCGCTCGATCGTTCTGGTCGTCGATATCTCGGGTTCGACCAAAGGCGAACAGGTGCGTACCGCAGCCGCCACGGTCGGTGCGATGGTGGGTGAACTCGCCCGTGATGACGTTGCGGTGGTGGCGTTTTGGTCCGATGCCGCGATCCTGGTGCGGTTGGGGGAGCGGGTCAGCGCCGAGACGGTACTCGATCAGTTGCTGACGTTGCCGACTCAGGGACTGACCAACGTTGCCTTCGCTCTCGAGGTGGCGGCGCGGGAATTGGCCGGGGTACCACCGGCGGATGCGCGGGTGCTGCTGCTGAGCGACTGCGTGCACAATGCGGGCCCTGACCCGCGTGGAGTCGCGGCGCGTCTGCCACGACTAGATGTCCTGCTCGACACCTCAGGTGAAGACGATGTCGACCTGGGCCGGGATCTGGCAACAATCGGACGGGGACGATGCCGGCTGATCCGCGACCATCACGATGTCGCACCGGCGTTGACGTCGATCTTCGGCTGACCGGACGCTAGAACCCTCCGAAGTCCCCACCGCCACCGAAGTCCCCGCCGCCGTAATCTCCGCCACCGAAGTCCCCGCCGCCGTAATCTCCGCCACCGAAGTCCCCGCCGCCTTGATCGCCACCGAAGTCACCTCCCTGGCCCGCGTCGATGCCGTCCTGGTAGCCGTCGCCGTATCCGTTCTCGAAGGCGGTGCTGTCATAGCCGACGCCGGCCATGCCGGTGAACATGGCGTTGAACAGGAGGACCGACCCGATACCCCAGGCGCCGGCGACCAGCGCCGGCTTCCACCACGGTTCGGAATACCAGCCGGCGGGCACGGGCCGGTCGGCGACGCGACCGCCGGGGTAGTAATTGGGTGTTTTGTCGGAGGGGTTCGGCGAAGCCGAGACATGCCGGCCCTCGAACTCGATGTCGCGGTCTTCGGTGACAGCGCCCGACGACTTCTGGCCGTCGAGGACTGCGATCTCGGGTCCGGGATCCATGTCCATCGCCAGACGTGCGGCGCGGACGTAGTAAAGACCCTCCAGCGCTGTTTGTTTCGCGAGCAGTGCTTGTCTGGGCGTGGTGGCCTGCTCGATTTGTGAACCGGCTGCGTTGAACCGTTCGGAGGCATCGGACATGGCCGATTTGGCGGGTCCGTTGGAACCGATGAGGCTGTAGACCTGACCGCCGAGTCTCTCGATGGCTTGGCGGGCATCGGCTTTCGCATCGGCGAGAGAGGTCTCTTCGCGGCGGCGGCGCGTGGAACCCTGGTTTTTCGTCAGCGCGATCATCCCGGCGACAACAGCGATGACGGCGATGACCAGAACTAGCTCCATGATCGTCCCTTCGGGTTCAGAAATCGGACATCATCCACCCTACCTGGCGTTCTGCCGCGAACGCCGGGACAAAGGGTTGGCCGCACCCCGACTGCTGGCTACATTGGCGGAATGTCGATCGCAGAGAAGATCATTGCCGAGCAGCAGGCCACCGCCGCGCAGGCGCAGTCCGTATTCGACGGCGCCCCACCGGTGGATCCCGACTTCATGATCGGAACGTGGCGGGGTGCGGAGGTGCGGACCGGTCATCGCATGGACGGAATGCTGAGCGCGAGTGGTTGGTGGGGCAAGCAGTTCATCGATGCCGAAACGGTGCATCCTCTGCTGTTCCCGACCCGCGACGGGAAAGCGCTCTGGGCGCTCGACCCGCGTCGGCTTCCGTTCGATCTGCTGATGCGCGCGCCGCTGCCGTCATTGGAGGGGCGATCACTGGCCGGCCTGACGACGGTGTCGCGTCCGTTGATGGGTACCACCAAGCCCAAGGCGCGGCTGCGGACCACCGTGTACGGCGGTGTCGGTTCGGCGACGATGGTCTACGACGCGCACCCCATCAATGACGTGTTCCGCAGGATCGGCGACGACACCGTGATCGGGCTGATGGATCAACGCGGGGCGCCGCCCTACTTCTTCTCACTGCAGCGCGACGATTCGCTGCCGGTGCTGGCCCGACGCCGATAAATCGTGCGTGTGGTCAAGGATGTCGATGAATTGATTCGCCGGATCGATCGGCGTCGAGGCGGCGGCGATCGCGTTCTCATCGGCATCGTGGGGGAGCCCGGGAGTGGCAAGAGCACGGTGTCCGCGGCCCTCGCTGACCGTCTGGGCGGTGCGGCCGTCGTCGTACCGATGGACGGATTCCATCTGGCCAACCGGGAACTGTCGAGGCTGGGCCGGGCGGCCCGGAAAGGTGCGATCGACACATTCGACGCCGACGGCTACGTGCACCTCCTCAGACGCCTACGCAATCAACAGGAAGCCGTGGTGTACGCGCCAGATTATGTCCGCGGGATGGAGGAATCGGTCGCCGGCTCGATCCCCGTGGCTGCGGAGATCTCCGTGGTCATCACGGAAGGCAACTATCTGCTCGATGCGGACAAGCCGTGGTGCGAGGTCCGGTCGATACTCGACGAGGTGTGGTTCGTCGAGGCGCCGCCCGAAGTTCGGATCGAGCGGATTGTCCGCCGGCACATCAGATTCGGCATGGATGAGAGAGCGGCGACGGCGTGGGCGATGGGTCCGGATCAGGTCAACGCCGACCGCGTGCGGGCGATGCGGGCCGATGCCGACCTGATCATCGACGTGATGGGCTTTGCCGAAACGTTGGGCTAGCTACCGGCGATCGTGAAACCGACTCGTCGGAAATACTCTTCGAAACCTTCGACGTGATCGCCGAGGTGATGGATGAGTTTTGCGGTGTCGTATTCGTGTTGGGTGGTCGCGAGGCCGCGGATCTCAAGGGCCCAGGGCAGCACGGCTTTACCGCCGTCGGCGACAACGTAGTTGAACCGGTCGACGAGTGCTCCGCACCAGAAGAAGTCGGCGAAACAGAGCCTGACCGTTTTGTCGGAGAAGATCTTTGACCACTCGAATCGGCGGGCGTGGCTCGCGTCACCTGCGTGCTCGAACTCCAGGCCCATGCCCCACGCGATGGTGATATTGATGTCGGGCTTGTACGAAGCGGTTGCGTAGTGATTGTTGATCTCGATGCGGTAGCCGTCCGGGGTGAGCGAACCGTCGAACCAGTCGTGGTAGCTCGGCCCCTGGTGTTTGATCACTCGCCAGTCATCGGGTCCAGAGTCCTGGATGATCTGACGGAAATCCTCGAGATTCAATTCGCTTCCCTTCGTCTTGTCGAAGGATAGCCCGCCGACGTTTGTCTGAATGCAGATCCCCTTGCCCTACCCTCCCCGATGACAATCAGCACGTGGTTATGCGTTGTGCGCTTTGCACATTCACCTGTGCGGTGTGCTGGGCGTGCGATGTGTGTGAGGGAGTCGAACCCTCGGCGCCGCCCTCGGCACCACCAGGAGCGGCGGATCCGCCGCCGCGCGGTGTGTGCTCGCCTTGCAATCGGGTACCTGCTGCATTCAGTACAGATCGAACAGTTCTACGCGATCAGATCCGTGGTCCAGTTGGCCTGCTGGATCTGCAGATCGACCTCGCGAAGTTCCCGGGCCACGTTGTCGGCGCGCTCGCGCAGAGGGCGGACCGTCAGTGCCGACACGTACATCAGTTCTGAACGGAGCTGCCGGTAGGTCTGCTGATTCTTGCCCGCCGCCGCGTTCGCGGAATTGGTGACCAGCGCATGACGCAGGCGCAGGACATCACGTCGGGCCAGTGCATCGGTGATGGTACCGTTGCCGAGGGGCGTCGCCGAGTTGGTGGCATTGATCCTTCGGATCAGCAGTTCCAGCTCGTCGAGCGCGCCTTCGGCTTCGGTCAGCAGCTCGGCGGCATTCTCCGAGGGTGGCTCGCCCTCCTGGTATCGCGCGTTGTCCGCGATGCGGGCACGTAGTTGCTCGATACGCCGGCTTGTATCTGTGCGTCGGGCCAGTGCTTCTGCCAACTTCATCGGGGTCCTCCTCTCCGGAAAATCGTTGTGCGCCTCAGCAATGCAACGCGACCATTCACTTGAGCGCAACTGATTTGTTTGTCAATGCACCCGGCGGCCGCGGTAGCGCATGATGTCGAGTGCGTAGTCGACATACTCGGCTGCGATGGCGTCTGCCGAGAGTCGTCCTTCGGGTTGCCACCACGTGGGTAGAGCCGTGCACATCGTCACGACGGCTCGGGACGCATCGTCCGGATGTGTGACCTCGAATTCTCCCAAACGGATTGCGGCATAGACATGTTCGTCGACCAGGGACTGCTGCCGATTTCGCCGGGAACTGATGGCGGCGCGGTTGCGTGGGTCGAGCGCGCGGACCTCGCTCGCCCCGATGAAACCCAATTGCCGTCGGTGGGCGTGGAATAGTGCGAGGTTTTCCACTGCAAGGCAAAATCGTTCCACCGCGGTGTCGCCCTCGGATTCAGCGGCAGTGGATCTCCACTCCAGGTCGGTCATGGTCTCGTCGAGGATCCGCATCAAGATGTCCTGCTTGCCGGTGAACTGACGGTAGATGCTCGACGTCGGGAGGCCGGACCGCGCGGCGATCGACCGCATGCTGGTGCCGTGGTATCCGACCGTCAGGAACTCGATCAGTGCGGCGTCGAGCGTGGGGGAGGTCTTCAGTGGTGCGTAGTCGCGCCACGAACCGTGTTCGGCCGGCTTGCCTTTCGGCCGGTTGGATCGGGGCGTTTTCGGGCGCCTTCTCGGGGCGACTGATGAATGGAGGATCAATGCCGCGTCCATGCCCAGAGCGTCTGCGATGGCTTCGAGACGTTCGACCGACAGGCCTGCCTTGTCGTTCTCGATATGGCTCAATGTCGCCGCGCTGACGCCGATGCGCCTGGCCACCTCACGCAAACTCAGCCCGCTCGCCTCGCGGGCGGCGCGGACACGACGGCCCGGCTCGCGCCACGCCGAGGCGCCCGGTCCACCGACTTCGCTCACCTGCGATGACTCTGACATGTGTTCAGATTATCTGAACACCGTTGTAGTTCGCATCTCTTCTGAATCGAGTTGATTGGCATCCAACTGGGGATATGCCGTCCTTGACAGCTGGCCAGTGTGACCTGCACCATAGCCATCGCGAACGATTGTTCGGTGAATGAGGAGGAATCATGGCCGAGAACCAAGCACCCGAGATGCGCGAACTCCTGGGAGACGACGCACCTTCGAACTGGGGCAAGTGGGGACCCGACGACGAATTGGGCGCCCTGAACTACCTCGACAATGCCGAGACATTGCGCGGAGTCGCGGAGATCAAGTCCGGTGAATCGTTCACCCTGCAGATCCACATGGGCCGTTCAGAATCGCCGGGCGATCCGCTGTGGCCGGGGCGTGAGGGCATCAAACGTCAGAACGTGCTCGACGAGTCCTCGTGGGACGGCGACGGCGCACCTGCGTTCCCCGGCGGCCTGCACTATGCCGACGACACCGCGTTGGTCTTCCTCCAGGGCTCCACGCAGTACGACGCGCTCGGACATGTCTGGTACGACGGCAAGCTGTGGAACGGCTACGACGCGCGCAGCACCGTCGGTGGCATGGACAAGGCGTCGGTGCTGCCCATCGCCGAGAAGGGTGTCTCCGGACGCGGCGTCCTCATCGACATCGCGCGGTTCCGCGGGAAGCCGTACCTGGACAAGGGCGAGACGTTCAACCACAACGACCTCGAAGCCGCCGCCAAGGCGCAGGGCGTCACCATCGAACCGCACGACATCCTCGTCATCCGGACCGGCTGGATGAAGTACTGGTACGAGCTGAACAACCCGGAGAAGTTCTACGAAGGGTTCACCGAGCCCGGTCTGACCTACTCGCGGGAACTCGTCGAATGGTTCCAGCAGCGGGAAGTTCCCAACCTGGTCACCGATACCATCGCCAACGAGGTCACCTACGATCCCGAAAGTGGTGTGGCACTGCCACTTCACTGCGCGCTCATGCGCAACCTCGGCATCGCGCTCACCGAGATCGCCTGGCTCGAACCGCTCGCCGATGCCTGTGCCGCAGACAACCGCTGGACGTTCCTCTACACAGCGGCACCGCTGAAGGTTGTGGGCGGCACCGGTGCCCCGGTCAACCCGATCGTGATCCGGTAGGTCGGCCGATGAGTGTGTATGACAACAAGGTCTGGCTCAGCCAATACCCGGCCGGGTCAGAGGGAAACCACGAACCGGCCTTCGACAGCGCACTTGCGATGTTTGCGGCAACCGTCGCGCGCACCCCGGATCAGGACATCATTCGTTACTTCGACGGGCGGATCACCGCCCGGCGTCTCGACGAGCTGAGCGACGCCTTCGCGGCCGCACTCGCCGACGGCGGATTCGTTGCCGGTGATCGTGCGGTGGTGTACCTGCAGAACATCCCGCAGTTCGTGATCGCGCAATTGGGTATCTGGAAGGCCGGCGGCATCGCCGTGTCGGCCAACCCGATGTACAAGGCGCGTGAGCTTGCGGAGATCCTGAACGACTCCGGTGCCACCGTGCTGGTGGCCCTCGAGTCGCTCCACCGTGATGTCGCGGCCGATGTGGTGTCGGAAACTGCTGTGCGCCAGGTGATCACGACGTCGGAGCTGGAGTACCAGAGCGCCGGCGGCGGCGTTCTGGAGGGTTCGGCACGGATCGAATGCCCGGGTGCTGCGGACATGGCCGAGTTGTTGGCGAAGTTCGACGGCAAGCGGCCTCCGGCCCACACGATCACCCCCGACGATGTCGCGCTGCTGACCTACACCTCGGGCACCACCGGACCGCCCAAGGGCGCGATGACCACCCATCGGAACCTGGTGTTCAACGCGCAGACTTACCGGGACTGGATCGGCATCGACAACAACGATGTGATCCTGGGTGTGGCGCCGCTGTTCCACATCACCGGCATCGTGGGTCACATCGCGCTCTCCCTGCTGACCGGTGCTCCGATGTTGTTGATGTTCCGCCTCGATCCGGCCGACACGGTCGATCTCATCGCGTCTGAGAAGGCCACGTTCACCGTCGGTTCGATCACGGTGTTCATCGCATTGATGAATGCGCCCAATGCTTCTCGCGAAGCGCTGTCATCGCTCACCAAGATCTACTCCGGTGGTGCGCCGATTCCACCGAGTACCATCGCGGCCTTCAAAGAGGCATTCGGTCACTACATCCACAACATCTACGGATTGACCGAGACCACGTCACCGTCGCACGGGGTCCCGTTTGGCAAGGTCGCTCCGGTCGACGAACTCACTGGAGCCACGTCGGTGGGCGTTCCGGTGTACGACACCGTGGTTCGTATCGTCGACGAGAACGGCGCCGACCTGCCCCCCGGCGAGGTCGGTGAACTGGTGACGTCCGGGCCGCAGGTTGTTTCGGGCTACTGGAACAAGCCCGAGGCCACCGCCTCGACCTTCCCTGGCGGGGCGCTGCATACCGGTGATGTCGGGTACATGGATGCGCAGGGCTGGTTCTTCATCATCGATCGCAAGAAGGACCAGATCAACGCCAGCGGATTCAAGGTGTGGCCCCGAGAGGTCGAGGATGTGCTCTATGAACATCCCGAGGTCCGCGAGGCAGCTGTTGTGGGAGTACCGGATTCGTACCGTGGAGAGACGGTGAAGGCATTCGTCAGCCTGCGCGCCGGCGCATCGGTCACCACCGATGAACTGATCAGCTTCACCAAGGAACGGCTCGCCGCGTACAAGGTGCCACGTGAGATCGTTGTCCTCGACGAGGTGCCCAAGACGGCCACCGGAAAGATCCTTCGACGACAGCTTCGCGAAACACACTCGTAGACAGGGTATCCCGGATCAGATCCGTATCTATTGCACGATCCCGTCGAGGGCGGTGATGATCGCGGGCACGTTCTTGCTCTCGGTCCGGCGGATCAGCCTGATCCATGTCGCGGCCGGCTCGGTGGGCCGTGCGATCAGCTGTCCGAGGCGGGACGTGCCGTAGTCGATGTGCCGGATCAGGAGCGGTCGCGTTTCCTGATTCTGCAGAGAGATGAGGGTTGCCGCCGACCATGCGCTGTCGCGGGCCTTTTCGACGCTGAAGTCGAGGATCGGATCGAGCCCGTCGCCGATCGGACCCATAATGTCCAGCAGCGGCGAGAAATCCTCGATGGTCTCGCGGACCTTCGGGATCAGGTCCGCGAGAATGTCGTTGAGGCGATCGAAGTCGGCATGGAAGTCAGTGAGATCTGCGCCGTGGAACAGGGTTCCGGTCACGACGGCCAGATCGAGATTGATGTGGGCATTGATGCCGAGTAGCAGGTTCTGCAAGACGATCAGCGGGGTGTTGTCGATCGCGTCGAAAGTCACCCGCCAGGACCGCGTTGGTGCCGGCTTCGATTCGTAGGCGGTGAAGTAGCGGTTGGCGAACGCGGCGTCGAAGGCACTCATCCGGGGGCCGTCGTCGAAGATGCCCACAGCGATTCCCTTTTGGACTTCGAGGGTGACCTGGCGGTACAACGCCGCAAAGTAGCCGCGGCGATCGTGGACCAGGGTTGTGTCCGCGACGATTCCGCCGAGGATGTCGAGCACGTCTTCGATGTCGTTCGCATGCAAGGCCATGAGATCGCTCCCGGGACGACGGTCAGGTATGACCATCATCGGCGCCGATGTGCCGACCCGCATGAGTAGTTGACTACCTGATCTATCGGCTGCGAAATCCGGGGTCGTCCAAGCCGCGGACGATGTCGCACGGCCACGGCGTAGGCGAGGAATGGCGTCCCAGGCAATCGGCGCCATACACGCCACCCTCGGGCTGGTGCGCCTTCAATTTCCGCTTCGCGGCCTTCTCGGCCCGCACCGCATCGGCCGTTCGGCCTGCGCGCACGGTAGTGCGCTGCCACCACGCAAGGATCGAGCCGTTCTGCTGCGCTACGAGGTCATCTGCCATGGTCATGAGCCTAACCCGTGCCGGCTTGCGGAGAACTCAGCCCGGCACCACCGTGACCGGGAACCCACCGTACCGAGCCATGCCGGTCACCAGGTCGATCTGGTCTTTGTCGGTGAGGCGGTTGACGTTTGCGGCCAGCGGATGCCCGTGCGGTATCGAGACCGCGCCGCGGCGGATCGAATCATCGACCTTCGCGAGGCCCGTCAGTTCACCGGTCGCCGTGCGGACGGTCACCTGCTGCCCGTGCACAACTCCGGCGGCCGCGGCGTCGGCGGGATTCAACAACACCTCGGGAGGTTCGCCCAAATAGCCCAGCTGCGAGTTCAGCTTGCCGTGCTGCCGGCGCGGCACCAATACCAGATCGGCCGGCTCCTCCAGCGCGGCAAGTTGATTCACCAGCAGGGCAGGAGCGAGCCGCCAACCACCGAGCCGTTCGACATGCGCGTCGACCCAGGCCGCCGGTACCTCGTTCGGGACCTCGACCCAGCCCTTTTCGGCAACTTTTTCGATCGGCATACGGGCGCCCATCATGATTCCGGTGAGCATCGCGTCGTCGGTCACCTGGTCGTTGCTCGTGTCGGCCAAGTCGTATCCGAGCCGCCGGCCGAGCTCGGCGAGCACCCACCAACCCGACTTCCGGTCACCCACGGGCTCGACGACGGCCTCCGTGTGTTGCGAGGTGACGCGCGGTAACATGATGTCCCACAACGTCACATCGGCGCGCTCGAGCTGATCTTTCGTCGGCAGGACGTGGGTCGAGAGGGCTGTTGTCTCGTTTCCGATGATCTCGATCGTGGCGAACACCTCCAGCTTCTCGAGCGCTGGGACCAGTGCCTCGGCATCGGGAAAGGCCGTCACGAGGTTGCCGCCGAGGTTGAGAACCGCGCGGATGTTGCCGGCGTTGATCTCGTCGGGCAATACCGCGCAGGGCCATTCGTCGAGGAACGAATGCGTCTCGGGCCGGCTGCGCGGACCGGGCCCGAACGATCCCTCCGCCGGCGACACGGGGAGCTCGAACGATTCCAGCTGATACCCGAAGCCCGGGTGAAACCAGTAGCCGCCCTTGCGATTGAGCGAACCCTTCACCGCCATCAGCGCCCACGAAAGCCATTGCGTCACATTGGCGCTCGACGACATCGTGACACCGGTTCCGGTATCGACGGCAATCGGCCCGGCTCGCCGGACGGCCTCGCAGAGCGAGATGAGGTCGGCTTCGGCGATGTCTGCCAACCTCGCGGTGTGCTCGATCGTGAAGTCCGCCACCGCATCTGCGAGGATCTCGACATCCGCGGTGTGGTTGTCGATGAAGTCGCGGTCGGCGCCGTCGACGAGCATCTCTCGCACCAGGCAGGCGAGTACGGCATGGTCGGTGCCAGGCCGAGGCGCCAGATGTCCGGTCGCGAGGCGAGCGGTCTCGGTCCGGCGGGGATCGAGGACCCAGATCTCGGCTCGTTGCGCCAATTCCTTCAGCGTGCCTTTTGGGTTGGGCATGGCAATTGTATGACCATGGGACACAACCGGATTGGAGCCGATCAGGATCACGAAGTCGGTGTTGACGTAGTCGGGCCGGCCGGACAAGGCGGTCGAGCCTCCCACCAGGTCGGAGATCAGAACCTTGGCCGTACCGTCGATGGTCAGCGGACTGAACTTGGCGGGGGTGCCGATCGCCGCGTGAAGCCCCTGCGCGATTCGATAGCCCGCGGCGTCCATCCCGAGTCCGGAACCGAAGAATATGCCGACCGAATCCGGGCCGTACTCGTCGATGATGGCGCGCACCTTGGTGGCCAGATCGTCCAGGCACTCGTCCCAGGTGGTGGGTTGCAGCTTGCCGTCGACCCGCATCTCCGGGCGTTCGATCCGGTCCGGGTGGTGATGCATCTTCGGCAGTGCGCGACCCTTCGTGCAGGTGTAACCCTGCGACCGCGGATGGTCCCGATCGCCGCGCACGTGGGTGACCTCGTCGCCGACGACATCGACAAGAATTCCGCACACCGAGACGCAGACCCGGCAGAAACTCCGGACCGTCCTCGTGTTCTCCACCTCATGAACAGTCATCGCAACCCTCTCGGCACCCCGCATGCCGGAACCATACTCTGATTGACCGAAATGACGTTTGGGAATTGAAGAATGCTGTTCTTGCTGTACGACGGAGTGTTTCAGAGGTCGATGACGACGCGTCCGCCACTGGCGCGAGAGACGCAGATCAGCATCTCGTTCTCCTGTTCCTGCGGGCTGAGCCGACTGTCCCGGTGATCCGGCGTGCCACTCAAAACCCTGGTTCGGCAGGTACCGCAGAATCCCTGACGACATGAATACGCCACGTCGGGGACTTCGGCGCGGACCGTCTCGAGCATCGAGCGATCCGCTGGGACCGTGAGCACCCGCCCCGACCGCGCCAACTCGATCTCGAACTCGACGCCGTCCACGACGGGTGGCGCGCTGAACCGTTCGAAGTGCAGCTCCGTCGCCGGTGTCTGGCCGAAACCGCCGAGGACTGCATCGATCATCGGGCCGGGTCCGCAGCAGTAGACGGCTCCGCCGGCAGAAGCGTGCTGCAACAACTCCGCTGCATCCGGGGTGCCGTGGTCCTCGTCGGTCCGGATCAGCACCCGGTCGCGCTCCCAATCCTCGATCTCGTCGAGGAATGGCAGCGAGCTTCGCGATCGGCCCGAGTAGACCAGGAACCAGTCGATGCCGAGCTCGCGCGCTTCGCGGACCATCGCGATGATCGGGGTGATACCGATGCCCCCGGCGATGAACAGCGCGCGCTCATCGGCGACGAACGGGAAACCGTTGCGAGGAGCTCGCGTCGTGACCTGCGCGCCCACCGACAGCTCGTGCATTTCCCACGACCCGCCCGCCGCGGGCATCCGGCGGACCGCGATCTGATAACTCGATCGATCCTGACGGTCACCGCACAGCGAGTAATGCTTGCGCCGGCCGGAAGGCAGATGCAAGTCCAGATGTGAACCCGCATCCCACGTCGGCAATTGTTCGCCATCGGCAGCTTTGAACGTCAATTGAACGACGTCGTCGCACACCATCTTCCGCTCCGAAACCACCAACGTGATCAACGGGTTTCTTTTACCTGCGGCATACTCGTCCCGATATTCGAACCCACTGAGGCTGGCGAAGATCTTGTCCAGGCCGTCGGTGATCAATGCCAGCGTCTGGTCCGGCGCGTCACGGTCGAAGAGGTCCGGCGGGATCTCCCGGCCTTCCCGAAACGATGTGACCAACCGCGAGACCCGCCGGGGGCTGAACTTCATTTGTTCGCGGCCCGCGCGGCGGGCGACGCCGCGAGGTACCGCACGGCCTGGGCAGTCGAGCCTTCCTGACTGGGGTGATACGAACGCCGGAAGTACCGGGCACTGGCGCGGAGCATCGATCGGCCGTTGGGAAACAGGCCCTGTTTGGTCACGGCGCGCCAATCGGACCACCGCACCCGACGACTGTCCGGAGTACTCAGAGTCGGGTCGTTCTGCATGAGAAACCGCACGCCCCTGGCCCAGCACCAGACCATGGTGGGAGCGATCAGCAAGTAGGCCCGGACCCGGCGGCTGTACCGGGCGTCGAAGTACTCCAACACCTCAAATGCGACGGAGCGATGTTCGACTTCCTCGGCGCCATGCCATCGAAGCAGGTCCAGCATCGTGGGGTCGACGTCGGCGTCGTCCATCCGGGTTTCATTGAGCGCCCAGTTGCCGAGGAATGCGGTGAGGTGCTCGACGCCGGCGATCAACGCCAGTCGTTCGACCAAACCGTGACGCGGATTCGCATCTTCCGATGGTCGTTTCGTGAGTGCGACGCCGAACAGGTAGTTCATCTGTTCGGTGAACGGCGTGGGATCGAGTCCCTGGTCCTTCAGGAACTGCAGAACAGTGGTGTGGGCGCTCGCGTGCATCGCCTCTTGACCGATGAATCCGATGACGTCCTCACGAAGGTCCTCGTCATCGATATACGGCAACGCTTCTTTGAATGTCTCGACGAACCACTCTTCACCTGCGGGAAGCGCCAGGTGCATCACATTCATCAGGTGCGTGGCCAGGGGACTTCCGTCCATATAATGCAAGTGCATATCGGCCCAGTCGAACGAGACGTTGCGGGGCTGGATCATCAACCGGATGTCGGATTCGGATCTCACGGGGTGACTGACCTCCTCTGGGGCTCGGCCGAACACCCCTCGGGTACTGCCGTCGCAAGCTTTCGTTCGCCGACCGTAACACGCTCTGGGTAGTTACCAAATCGCATTCCCAGCGAATTTCAATTCGGAGATAGTTGGTTTGATAACGTAATTCATTCGTTTCGACGTCGTGCTTGCATTCGACGGCAACGACGTTTTTTTCGGAAGTTAACGACGACTCTGTTTTCTGAACCAAATCCATGACCGGCAACCGACTTTCGCTGAGCCGGACTCGGCGAACACTGTTACGTTCGGCTGGCTGGATCTGTCCGACGGTGTGTTCGCTTTGGCCGCAGCCGATCCCGCGTTGCCGGCCACTCTCGAGAAGTACGGCACACTGGCCGACTTCGACAACACGCACATCTATTCGTCCGTGGAATCAGCCGTCGCCGCGTTCGCGGCCACCGGTCAGTCCTGATCCTCTTCGGCCGGGATGATCTCCTCCACCTCACCGCGACCGAGCAGGGTGGCGGTGAGGGGGAGGATCAACACCGTGATCGCGCCGGCCGCGACGAGGATCGACGCGTTGGTCGGGGTCATCGGACCGGCGTCGACCGCAACCGTGGTGACCGCGACGATGAGTGGCAGCCCGGTGGTTGAGTACAGGGCGATCTGCGCGCGCTCACGCTTATCGAAGGCGCGGCGACCGTCGTCGGCCTTTTCGAGCCGGGTGGCGATGAACACCGGCAGTCCACGCACGAGCAAGAGCATCACAATTGCCAGCACGAGCACTTCGGGCCGCTGCACCACACCATCGACGTCGATGTTCATTCCCGACGTCACGAAAAAGACCGGGACCAGTAGGCCGAAGGCCAGCCCGCCCAGCTTTGTTTCGAGCCCCTCGTGACCCGTCGGCAGCGTCCGGCGCAAGATGAATCCGGCGGCGAAGGCCGCGATGATGATGTCGAGGTCGAATGCGGCAGCAAGGGCGATCAACCCGACGAGGAGCAACACCGTCAGGCGTACCTGCGTTTGCGACGTGGTGTCGGCACCCTTTTCAATCACTGCTGCCAACCTGGATTGCGAACCGCCGAACCGCCGGGGCACGAGGGCGACGCCGACCGCTGCGACCGCGAACAAGCCAAGCACCAGCACCGAACCTGCCGCGCCGCGCACACCGAGAAGAACCGCCATCGCGATGACCGGGCAGAGTTCACCAATCGCTCCGTGATTGAGAATGGTTCGGCCCATACGCGTCTCGACCAATCCGCGCTCTGTGAGAATCGGCAACAATGTGCCGAGCGCCGTCGAGGTCAGTGCGATCGCCGTCGCGACCTCAGCTCGGATCGTAATTACGTGGGCGAGTGAATATACGACCGCGAATGCCAGTGCCAGACAGCACAACCAGGTCACCAGTGCTCGACGTCCGCCGCTACCGACCAGTTCACGTTGGTCCAATTCGTATCCGGCGAGGAGGAACAGCAGACCGAGCCCGAGTTCCTGGAGCATGTCGATCTCAGGTGAGATCGCGGCGATGTCGATCCCGAACGGTCCGATGATGATTCCGGCCGCAAGGAGCAGTACCACTTCGGGGATCAATCGCCCGGGCACCGCTGCCGCCAGCAGCGGCGCGATGGCTGCCGCGAGCACGATCCAGAACAGTGACTCGGCGACCTCGGCTGTCATTGCCCGACACCCGTTGAAAGACCTGTTAATTCGCCTGATCCCCGGCGCATGATCATCAGTTTGTCTTTCTTCTTGGCTGGATTTCGTAGACGATACGACACCGGACACCATCAAGTGCAACAGTCATCGGGAGGAGGTAATCGATGACTCGACGAAAGCAACGCCTCGAAGCATGGTGGGAGTACTTGCTCGGTGCAATGTGGGTGCTGCCCATCACCGCGATGGTGCTGTCGATCGCGCTCGGTGCCGCTCTCTCCCTGGTGGACATCCCCGAGTCTTCGTCGTACCACTGGCTGGTCTTTCAAGGCAGCCCCGACGACGCACGCAGCCTCTTGATCGGAATCGCCGGCACCACCATCACCGTGATCGCCCTGATGCTCGGGCTCACCGTTGTTGCCCTACAACTGTCGTCGACGCAGTACTCGCCGCGAATCGTCAGGAACTTCCTACGCGACCGGCCAAATCAGATCGTGCTCAGCGTGTTCGTCGCGACCTTCGCGTACTCGGCTGCCGGCCTGTACACCGTCGGTGTCTCGGCCGGCCGCGACACCGAATCGTTTCCACGTGCGGCGGTCTCGGGGGCCATCGGCCTGCTGTTTCTCAGCCTCGGCGCTCTGGTGTACGAGGTCCACCACATCTCACATTCGATGCAGATCGACGAGATCATGCGCCGAATCGGTCGCAACACCACAGCGGTGATCCATAACCGGCTCACTCACGGAGACGATGACGCCGAGGTTGTGCCCATCCCGCCGGCTGACGCCATAGCGATCGCGGCCGTGCATTCCGGGTATGTGCAGACCTTGCATCCCGATGCCGCGATCGACTACGCAGCCGGCCATTCCATACACATCCGGTATGCCATGCCGGTCGGCGCACACATCGTCCGCGGATCACCCCTGGCGTGGGTGTGGTCCGACACCGGAGCAGAGGTCGATGCCGACCGGTGCGCGGTACTGATCGCGGAGTGTGTTCGGGTCGGCTTCGAACGGACCCTCGAACAAGACGTCCCGTTCGGTATTCGTCAACTCGTCGACGTCGCAGCCAAGGCTCTGTCGCCCGCTGTCAATGACCCGTACACCGGTGTGCAGGTGATCGACCAGCTCGCAACGATTCTCGCCATTCTCGCGACCCGCCGCCTGGGCCCCACGGTCCACCGGCCGACACCCTCCGCCACTGTCACGACACCAGCCCGCGACTTCGAGGGTTACCTCGATTTGGCCTGCGGACAAATCCGCCGCTACGGCGCAACGGAACCGGCAGTCGCGCTCGCACTGATCGAGATGCTCAGTTCGGTGGCGAGCTGTCTCGGACCGGAATCGGCGAGTCGCCGCGCTGCGCTGGTCACACAGCTGGATCTGATTCTCGACGACGCCCACCGGAACATCGCTCAACCCGCAGATCTGGAACCGGTGGTTCGTCACGCAGAGAAACTGAAGAAGCTCCTGGAGCGATGACCTCCCACCCGCTGACCGGGAAACGGGCTGCTCATCGGGGGTGGTCCATGCAAACATGTCACCGGATTGGACCCACGGGGACGGAAACCCGGCTTCAACAAGGGGATACGGAAATGACGACCGACGGCATGTTCGACGACACCAACTATTGGCTCCTCAGGTTCGCCGACATCCTTGAAGTGATCGACGCACAACAGCTGACGGCCGAGGACCTCGCGCCACTCACGCTGCACCTTGAATACCTTCACGAACGCAACAGCAGCCCCGATTACGGCGTCCGTCCGATCGACTCCACCCGGCCGCTGCTAACGGTCGTCGCGGAACCGTAGAACGAGCGGCGAGATTTTCGATCAGGCCAGGATCGTGGAGCCGATGACGGGAATCGAACCCGCGTGTTCAGCTTGGGAAGCTGACGTTCTGCCATTGAACTACATCGGCGTGCGACCTCAGGCCGCGAGAGCGATATTAACAGGCACCGCCAGGAATGCGCGTGGCGCGCTCGGTTTGGAACAATCCGGTAGCGACCGAGTTCGCTATGCGCTGACGTTTGGCCGTCGATCCGGATTGTCAGACCCCTGATCTAGTCTCGAATGTATGTTCGGCATGGGGGATGAATCCGCTGGTGGGGACGCAGAAATCAGTCCTGAGGAGCTGCGTGCGAATGAACTGCTGCGCGACACCGAGCTCGCGCGGGCGCAGCAGGGTCAGCTGGAATGGCAGCGCTATACCGCGGCGGCGGAGTTGCATGCCTTGTTGGTGGAACCATCCGCGGGGACCGAGGCGGAGATGCGGGCAATTGATCCGTTCGCGCAGTGTGCGGCGAGACTGTCTGCCTCACAGGAGATCACGCAGCACACCGCTGAGTTGCAGATCAACCGCGCGTTGGCGTTGCGGGATCGTCTGCCCGCGGTGAATGCGTTGCTGAAGGCGGGGCGGGTGGCCGCGGAGTACATTCCGGACGTCGTGTCTCGTACCGAGTTGATCGACGGGTCGCCGCATCAGGCAGAGATTGATCAGGTAATCGCTGCAACGTTGGGTCGGCGGGGGTCGTGGTCGAAAAACCGGATGCGGGACATGGTCGACGCGATCATCTTTCGCCGCGACCCCGATCTGGTCCGTCAGGCCCGCGAGGATGCGAAGAACCGGCGTGGGGTGTGGGGCTCGCACGCCGATCACGGCATGGCCGTCCTGGAGGGACAGTCCACCGCTGAAGAAATGACGATGATCATGGCACGGCTGGAAAAGCTGGCCACGTCGACGTGCAAGGCCGATCCGCGGCGCAAAGCTGATCGGATGGCCGACGCGTTGTTTGCGACGGTGATGGGCCGCGAGTTCGGTTGCCAGTGCCCGGACGACCCGAAACACCCGTGCACGGCCGAGATCGTCACGGTCCCAGCGGATCAGGTGATCTCGGGTGTGGATGTGAAGATCGTTCTGCACGTGATCACCGATCAGGCGACGCTCGAGGGGACGGCGGACAATCCAGGGTTCCTCGATGGGCATGGGGTCATTTCCGCCGCTCATGTCCGCGACATCGCCGACCGCACCGAAACAGTCCAGCGACCGATGGGCAACAAGACTGAATCTGCACAACCTGTGGTGCCGGAACCTGTTCAGCCCGAACCTGAACCGACAGAGCCGGAAACGAAACCTGGCAAGCCCACCGTGTACATGCGGTTGCCGGAAAACCCGACTCTCGGTGAGTTTTCGGATAGGGGCGACACGGTGGATGCGCCGTTCGCGCAGATCGTTCCACTGCCTGCCGCCCAGCCAGGTGACATGTACCGTCCGTCGGTGGTCCTTGACAGCTACATCCGGATCCGGGATTGCTATTGCGTGTGGCCCGGCTGTGACAAGAAGGCGTGGGGCGCTGACCTCGATCACACTCACGAATACAACCACCACAATCCGGATGCCGGTGGCTGCACACATCCGTCAGAGATGAAGACACTCTGCAGGTTTCACCATTTGTTGAAGACCTACAGCGACTGGCTCGACGACCAATACCCGGACCCGCGGACTGGACGCCCGCGGCTGATCTTCACCACTCCGGAAGGCCGCAGCTACGACGGACCGGCGTGGACCGGTGATGATCTGTTCCCGACACTTCGGCTGATCGTCTTCGACGACCAGCGCGGCTCACCCGGCCGGCCACCGCCCACAGCACCGGACTCTCGACAGCAATCACGCACCGCCGCGAAACATGCACGCCGCCAACAAGAACGACTACGGAACCGCAGAATCCGCGAAGAACAGGAAAGGAAAGATCCGCCGCCGTTCTGATGAAACTGGTCTGTGCGTCAGACGATGCCCGTGAAGTCGAGCTTCGCGATTCGCTCGGGATCGGAGACGATGTTCATCGCCACCACGCGATTGTTGGCAACTGTGAATGACGCGATCGCGGAGACGTCGTCGCCGCTGAACGACAACACACCGTAGCCGCCATTCACGCGCACGAGTTGACTGCGTGCGTTCGCTGCCCGGTAGATGATCGCTCCGCGGCCGACCTGGTCGGCGCCCACCAGCTCCATCGGGGCCTTGTCGGGCGCGTGGTCGTTGCGCAGCACGATGTTGGGGTCGAGCACGGTCATCAGTGCCTCGAGGTCGCCGCCACGTGCCGCGGCGAGAAACGCCTCGACCACGCGGCGTTGCTCGGACACCCGCGGGGACTGAATTGTCGCTCCCTGCACCCGGGTCCGCGCCCGGCTGGCCAGCTTTCGCGCTGCTGCGGGGGTCTTGTCCACGATCGGTGCGACTTCGTCGAACGGCATCGCGAACAGGTCGTGCAGAACAAATGCCAATCGTTCGCTCGGAGTCAACGTCTCCAACACCACCAGCAAGGCAACACTGACCGAATCGGCCAGCAACGCTTGGTCTTCCGGGTCATCTGCGGAATTCAGCGGAGCCACAATCGGATCCGGTACGTGGACGATGTCCAAGGATTCTTCGTGGCGCGCCCGCCGCGACCGCAACATGTTCAAACATACCCGCGAAGTGATCGTGGTGAACCAGCCGCCGATGTTTGCGATGTCATCGGTGTCGGCGGCCGCGACCTTCAGCCACGTTTCTTGCACTGCATCCTCGGCCTCCGGCAGCGACCCCAACATTCGATAGGCGACCGCGCGCAGATGTCCGCGATTGGCCTCGAACTCGGTGAGCAAAAAGTCGTTCCCGTCCATCGGTCACATTTCCTTTCTCCGGGGTGTCAGAGCTATGAACCGCCCGACACCGCCGATGTGACAACACACCGCCGGCCAATCCTGAGGAGCACACCATGTCCGCACGTATGACCAATCCCGCCACCATCCTGCCGCAGTCCCTCAAAGGTGTGGGAAGCCTCCTCGGCGCGCTCGAGGACAGTGGACTTCCGCTCGTCCTGCGCGAACTGATCAGCCTCCGGGTCAGCCAGATCAACGGTTGCGCAGCCTGCGTCTACGGCCACGTCGACACCTTGCGTAAAGAAGGAGAGTCCGAGGACCGCGTCAACACGGTGGTGGTCTGGCGCGAATCGCCATTCTTCACCGACAGCGAACGAGCGGCCTTGAACCTGGCGGAAGCAGCGACGCGGCTCGCTGATTCGCGGGCGACCGCAGTTCCGGACGAGATCTGGGACGACGCTGCCGACCACTTCGACGAGAAGGCGCTGGCGGGTGTAGTCCTGCAGATCGCCTTGATCAACTTCTTCAACCGGATCAACGTCACCATCCAAGAACCCGCAGGCACAACGTGGAGCTGAGCAGCAGGCAGCTAACCTCGTCGTGTGCTGCTCTCAGACCGCGACATCCGTGCCCAGATAGCTGACGGCCGGTTGGCCATCGAACCGTACGATCCGGAGCTGGTCCAGCCGTCCAGCATCGACGTCCGGCTCGATGGTCTTTTCCGGGTTTTCAACAACACCCGCTATACCCATATCGACCCTGCTCAGCGGCAGGACGAGCTGACCACGCTGGTCGAGCGGACCGAGGGGGAGCCGTTTGTTCTGCATCCCGGCGAGTTCGTCCTCGGGTCGACGCTGGAAGTCTGCACCCTCCCCGACGACCTCGCGGGGCGTCTCGAGGGCAAGTCATCGTTGGGTCGGCTGGGCTTGCTTACGCACTCGACCGCGGGTTTCATCGACCCGGGCTTCACCGGCCACATCACGCTGGAGCTCTCGAACGTCGCCAACCTACCGATCACGCTGTGGCCGGGGATGAAGATCGGGCAGCTGTGCGTGATCAAGCTGTCGAGCCCGGCAGAAGCGCCCTACGGCAGCGCGGCCGCCGGATCGAAGTACCAGGGCCAACGCGGCCCCACCCCGTCGAAGGCGTACCTGAACTTCCCGCAGAACCAGACCGACTGAATACGGTGGCCGACGCGCCACCTGATCGTTGCCCGATGGCCAACCGCGTTCGGTACCCACAGGGGTATGAAGGTCACGGTTTTCGGATGCGGCTACCTCGGAGCCACCCACGCTGCATGTCTGGCCGAACTCGGGCACGAGGTTCTCGGGGTCGATGTCGATGAGGCGAAGGTCGCCGGACTGCAGAACGGCGACCTCCCGTTCTACGAACCCGGTCTGCCGGATGTGCTTCGGCGCAACCTCGCTGCCGGACGCTTGCAGTTCACCACAGACTACGACCGGGCCGCGGCTTTCGCCGATGTGCATTTCCTGGGCGTCGGCACCCCGCAGAAAAAGGGTGAATACGCAGCGGATCTCCGCCACGTCTACGCGGTGATCGACGAGTTGGCGCCCAGGTTGTGCGGTGACCACCTGATCATCGGCAAATCAACCGTGCCTGTCGGGACCTCAGAAGAGCTCAAGCGGCGGGCGCGGAGTGCGTCCGGTGACGGCGCCGAGATCAACATCGCGTGGAATCCGGAGTTCCTCCGCGAAGGACACGCCGTCGACGACACCCTGCGTCCCGACCGGATAGTGCTGGGGATCGACTCAAGTGATTCAGCTGGTAGCGCGGAAGCGCAGGTGCGCGATCTCTACAGTGCGATTCTGGCGACCGGGACCCCGTTCCTCGTCACCGATCTGGCCACCGCCGAATTGGTCAAGGTCTCGGCGAATGCCTTTCTCGCAACCAAGATCTCATTCATCAACGCCATCAGTGAAGTATGCGAGGCCAGCGGCGCCGATGTGTCGATGCTGGCCGATGCCATCGGGTTCGACGATCGAATCGGACGCCGATTCCTCAATGCGGGTCTGGGTTTCGGCGGTGGATGCCTGCCCAAGGACATCCGTGCATTCATGGCCCGCGCCGGTGAACTCGGCGCCGATCAGGCCCTGACGTTCCTGCGTGAGGTCGACTCCATCAACATGCGTCGCCGCACCGCGATGGTCGAGCTGACGACAGAGGTGTGCGGTAACACCCTGCTGGGCAAGAACATTGCCGTGCTGGGGGCCGCGTTCAAACCGGAGAGTGACGATGTGCGTGACTCGCCTGCGCTCAACGTGGCCGGACAACTACAGCTCAAGGGAGCCGCGGTCAGTGTTTTCGACCCGAAGGCAATCGACAACTCCCGCAAGGTATTTCCAACGCTCACCTACGCAGATTCGGTACACGAGGCCTGCCGGCAGGCCGATGCGGTGCTGGTCCTGACCGAGTGGACCGAGTTCGTACACATGGACCCGGCGGCGCTGCGACCCCTCGTCCGCAACATGAATGTGATCGACGGCCGGCGATGCCTGGATGCGGGCGCGTGGCGGCGGGCCGGATGGTCCTATTCGAGCCTCGGCGGCCCCGTCCGTGATCTGCGGGGCTACGTCGCGTCCCGGGTCTAGTCGCGGCCCAGGTAGTCGTCGAGCTGATGGGCCAAATCGCGGTCCAGCGCGCGGTCGAGTGCGTTGTGCGCGGAAATTGATCCGGCCTTGCGCATTTCGCGCATCAACTCGGCGGCCCATTCGGATTCGGAGTCGTTGCCGGGGATCCAGCCATCGCCGTGTCCTTCGGTCATGACGGTGCGCCCGGCCGAGATCATGGTCGAGGCGACCTGAGCCATGTCCCTTTCGACCCGTCCGTGGACGTCGAGGATCATCGACAGGGAGATGCCGAGTTTGGTGAGTCTTCCGAAGGCACGCACCGTCTCTCGGTCCAGCAGGGTGTAGCTGTCGCCGTTTCGCTCGATCAGGCCGAACTCGATCAGCTTCTCGTGGTGAGAGGGGTTGCCGGAGTTGAGCAATGCTTTGAGGCCCTCGGCGGAGATGTTCTCCGTGTGCGCGGTGGACCACGGTTCGGTGACCACTTCGCGGAGGCCGAGAACATCGGCGAGATCGGCGCCGTGTGAGATCCCGTGCAGGAAGTCGCCGATGTGCCGGATGGTGAACCCGCGGAGCAGGAGGTTGTTGATCACCTTCAGCCGGGCCAGGTGGCTGTCGGTATAGATCGCGATGCGGCCACGTCGCGTCGGTCGGGGAAGCAGTCCCCGATCCTGGTACCCGCGGACGTTTCGGGTGGTCGTTCCCGCGGCCCGCGCCAGGTCGTCGATCCGGTACTCGGTCATCAATCCGCTTTCGATCCCGCAGGGTCATCGGCCAGTGTTCACAGAGGTTGAGGGCTGATTCTAGAGGAGCAAAACCGGTACCGACCGGGACAGCTCGGGTTGCATTGGGCAGAATGACGACAACACCGTACATAGAGGTGACGGGATTGCGGCGGGAGGCAGTGTTGGACCACGATCCGCAGCGAGCACTGGCTCCGAGCCGCATGATCTGGCTCCACGAAGCGTTGTTCGCCGATATCCGGAACTTGCTGACAACCGAACTCGGTGGCATCGGAGCGGCATTTGCGCTGGTAGACCTCGACGACGGTGGCCTACGCGGCGCGGCTGTCGATGCGGAGACCGGGCAATGTCTCATCGAACTCAACGACAACACCTTGCACTCCGCATCATTCGATCGGGCGATGGCCGACCACCTGGTGCGCACCGGCCGGGCCAGGATGCCGGCAACCCCTGAATGGGCCCGTGAACTTATCGGGATGATGTCGCAGGCCAGGACTCTGCTCGGAACATCCGAGGCGACCTTCGTGATGGGAAAGCAGGACGTCGGTCTGCTCCGGGTCACCAGAGAAGATGTGGAAGAGGCGCTGAACCCGTCTGCGGTCCGGGCGATCAGTGTGGCCAGGTCGGTGTCTCTGGCTTCGCCCAGTCCCGTCTTCGCAGTGGTCGTGATGTCGCACCACGTCGAATGGCCGGGCCTCATCGACGAGATGTCGCGGGCGTTCAACGGCCAGTTGCCGGTCCTGCCGATCCGGGCCTCGCCGGCACCAGCGCGTCAGGGACGGCATTCGCGCTCGGCTGACCAGGCCGAACGTGGCGTTATGTCTTTTCCGGTGCCGGTGCCGATGCCGTTGCCGGTGCAGCCGACGCGGAGAGCTGCGGTCGCAGATCCACTCCCGGACCCGCTACCGGAACCATTTCCCGCGCCGATCGTCGACCCGATCCCGGTGGTGTCCGATGCCCGGGCCGCAGACCGTCGACGGAAGCAGAACCGTTTGGTGATGACCGCAGCCGCCGTCATCGCTGCGGTGATCGTCGCGGGTGGGATCATTGCGGCTGTCAGTCCATGGCGCGAGGACACCTCCGGCCCGGAGTCGCAGCGCTATCTGACGGCACCGACGTCGGGGAGTCCGTCAAACCCAACGACCACGCCGGCCCTCATTCCGACGACAACCACGATCCCGCCGATCAACACGAAGGCGGCCCTCGCTCCGATCGTCATTTACACGACCCCGACACCGACACCGACGCCTGCACCACCGCCGACGTCGCGACGGACCACGCTGCTACCGCCCCGACAGAACACGATCCCGAACCCGATACCGGGGCAGCCCCCGATCGTTTTGCCCTGAGTGCCGGCTAGGGTGCGACACCGCGGCTGATCAGGTCGAGGGTCTGCTCGTAGACGTGGGGCCAGTGCGAGTTGGTGCCGGCCGGTCCACCGCCGTCGAACTCGCGCGCATCGATCTCGAGGCTGACTGCGCCGTGGACACAGGCCCAGATCTGCAACGTCAGGGTCATCGGGTCGCCGTCCCTGATGGTTCCGGCCGCCTGTCCGTGCCGGATGATCTCGGTCAGGGCGTAGAGGGCGGTTTCGCCGAGGTCGCCCTCTGGCTTGCACTGACCGGAGAACATCAGCCGGTACAGCGTGGGTGATCGGAGGGCGAAGTCGCGGTAGGCCACACCTGCACCCCGGAGTCGGGCCGCGGTGTCGGAATCGACCACACCGCCGATCATCGCGCGCAGTTGCGTAAACCCTTCGGTGACCACCGCGGTCATCAAGCCGGATTTGCCGTCGAAGTGGTTGTAGACACCCATCGGCGCCACACCGGCCTCGGTCGCGACCGCCCGAACTGTCAGACCTTTTTCGCCGTGTTCATCGAGGACCCGCAAAGCGGCGGCCAGTAACAGTCCGCGCACGTCACCGGCTGGAGTTCGCGTTGCCGTTCCCGGCGATCTTGCTGCCACGACCTCGATCCTTTCATAAACGTCCTCGATAACACTTGACACCATTGTGGCACAGCGTTCTACTTAAGTAGAGCAACGTACTACAACAATAGATCAACCTTCCACACTAGGAGCCTTCGATGAGTGACCGAACCCTGGTTGCGCCGGCGACATCGCCGGCAACCGACAAGCGCTGGTGGGCACTGGCCGCCCTCTGCGGCGCGGTGCTGCTGGTGATGATCGACAACACCATCGTCAACGTGGCACTGCCGACCATCAGCCGTGACCTCTCCGCCGACAATTCCGGTCTGCAGTGGGTTGTCGATGCCTACACGCTGACCTTCGCGGGACTGCTGCTGACCGCCGGACACTTCGCGGATCGCTTCGGCCGCCGCAGGATGTTGGTGATCGGTGTCCTCGGGTTTGCCGCGGTCTCGGTCGTCGCTGCCGAATCGCAAACACTGGGGCAACTCATCGCAACCCGGGCCGGGCTCGGATTGTTTGCCGCCATGGTGTTCCCGGCGACGCTGTCACTGCTGATCGGATTGTTCCCCGACCTCAAGGAACGTGCGATCGCCGTCGGCATCTGGGCTGGTACATCGGGTATCGCCGTGGCGATCGGTCCGGTCCTCGGTGGCTGGCTGCTCGAGCACTACTCGTGGTCCTCGGTGTTCTGGGTCAATCTACCGATCGCCGCTGCGGTGCTGGTGGGTGTTGCGCTGGTGGTGCCGAGTGGTGGCAAGGCGCAGCCGGGTCCGTTTGATGCCATCGGTGCGATCACGTCCATCGCAGGTGTCGCGTTGCTGGTCTACACCCTCATCGAAGGGCCGAACCACGGCTGGGATTCTGCGGTCTCGATCGCCGGATTCGTCGGAGCCGCAGTCATTCTCACGCTCTTTATACTGCGTGAGCTGCGATCGGCGCACCCGATCCTCAATGTTCGGCTATTCGCGAACCGGCATTTCTCGGTGGCATCGGGTCTGATCGCGGTGGCGTTCTTCAGCCTCTTCGGGTTCATCTTCCTGATCACCCAGTACTTCCAGGCCGTCAAAGGCTACGGCCCGCTCTCCGCTGGTCTGCACACGCTGCCATTCGCGGTCGTGATGGCCGTATTTTCGCCGCTGGCAATGATTTTCGCCCGGAAGATCGGTCCCGGCCGGGTGGCAGCGCTGGGCTCGGCCACGATGGCCGGCGGATTTGCGTTGGTCCTGGTGGCGGGCCGGGATGCGTCGTACTGGGGCCTGATCATCTGGTCGATGAGCCTGATGGCGATGGGACTGGCGCTTGTGCAGGGTCCCGCGACCAACATCATCACCAACTCGTTGTCCGCGGATCAGACCGGTGCCGGCTCGGCGGTCAACGACGTGACCCGCGAAATCGGTGGAACCCTGGGTGTGGCAGTTCTCGGTTCCATCCTGACCTCGGTCTACACCGCCCAGATCGGAACCCAACTCGACAACGTCGGACTACCGCCCGAAGCTGTTGACACCGCCAAGGACTCGGTGATGGCCGGAGTGGAGATGGCGTCGGGCATCGGCGGGGCATCGGGCCAGCAGATACTCGTGACCATCCAGGACGCGTTTGTCGACGGCCTCCACACCTCGGTCATCGCGGCGATCGCGGCCGCCGGACTGGCAGCACCGATCGCCTGGTTCACCCTGCGTGGCGACAAACTCGGCAACGCTGTGGTCGCCGAAGTTGTCGCCGACGATGTTGTACTCGACGAGCGCGAACGTCAGGCCGAGTACTCGTAGCC
The DNA here is from genome assembly GCF_000383535.1 of Nocardia sp. 348MFTsu5.1. Lineage (NCBI taxonomy): Bacteria > Bacillati > Actinomycetota > Actinomycetes > Mycobacteriales > Nocardiaceae > Nocardia > Nocardia sp. 348MFTsu5.1. Next base: position 253,211 of record NZ_KB911511.1, on the reverse strand, counting down.
TTCTTTGAGTGCCTTGCGGAGTGAGCGCGCCGACTCGATCCGAGTGGTCGGCCGAAGGTAGGGCGAATCGCCCTGGGCGTTGATGTAATACGTATTCGACCCGGCGCAGCGCGGACTTGCAAAGACTGTGCTGCGCACCTTTTTGCGCATCTTCTCCACGAACTCGGTGGTCTGCTCGTCGGTGGCGCTGACCTGAGGCGAACCGGACTTCACGGCCTTGGCGACCACTTGTACGGCGTGGGTGACACACAGCTCGATCGTGTCGAACCACGAGAAGCCGATGACACCGTACGGACCCGGTGCCAGGAACAGGTTGGGGAAACCCGGAACGGTGATGCCCTCGTAGGAGTACATCCGTTCGGAATCCCATGTCTTCGCCAGATCTTGGCCGTCGATGCCGCTGATCTCGTACGGCAGGTCGAAGATCTTGAATCCGGTTGCCAGGATCAAGGTATCGATCGCTAGATTGCTGCCATCGGCGAATTCGATTCCGGTACTGGTGATCTGCGAGATCGATTCGGTTTCCAGATCGACGTTGTCGCGGTTGAACGTCGGGAAGTAGTCGTTGGAGAACGACGGGCGTTTGCAGGCGTAGCCATAGTGTGGTGTGAGCTGCTCGCGGATCCGCTTGTCCTTGACCTGGCTGTGCAGATGTCGGCGGCACAGCTTTTCCATCCCGCGGGTGATGGCCGGCAGTTGTTTGTTGTGGACCACCCCGATCGTCTCGGCGATCTCGAAGGTCGAGTCGATGAGAAAACGGGGCAGCAGTTGAAGTTTGGGGATTGCGCGGTAGATGTTGCGCAGGAAGCCGGGGATGGGCGCATTCGGCTTGGGCAGGACCCAGATCGCCGTGCGTTGCAGCACGGTCAGGTGCTGGACCTGCGGTGCGATGGTCGGGATGATCTGGATGCCGGTGGCGCCGGTGCCGATGACGGCGACCTTCTTGCCGGTCAGGTCGTAGTCGTGATCCCACGACGCCGATCGCAGCACCTTGCCCGAGAAGTTCTCTAGGCCGGGCAGGTCCGGGGTGGCCGGCGTCGACAGTGCGCCATGGCATGAGATCAGGAATCGTGCGGTGACCCTGTCCCCGGCCGCGGTGGTGATGGTCCACAGATCGGTGGAGTCGTCGAAGTCGGCTGCGGTGACCCGAGTTCCGAACCGGATGTGCTTGCGGATGCCATATCGCTCGGCGATGTCTCGGGCGTACTGCAGCAACTCCGCGCCGGGGGCGAACACCTGGGACCACTCGGGATTCAGCGCGAACTTGTACGAATATGTCACCGAGGGGATGTCGACCTCGACGCCGGGATACCGGTTCGCGAGCCAGGTGCCACCGACATCGTCGTTGCGGTCGAAGATGACGTAGTCGTCGATACCGCGTTCCTGCAGCTTGATTCCGGCAGCAAGTCCGCCGAACCCGGCACCGACTATCGCGACGGTGTGGTCAGGCTGCTGGATGTTGGCTGTTGCCATCGGGTTCTCCTGGGCTCAGAGGGTGGGAAGTCTATAGATCGAGGCGAAGGTGATTTCCTTCGGCGCGGGATACACAGGTGAGCATCACGCCGGCATCACGTTCGGGTCCGGTGAGGGTGTTGTCGCGGTGATCCACGGCGCCCTCGAGAACTCGGACCTTGCAGGTTCCGCAAAATCCCTGTTGGCAGGAGTAGGGGACCGACGGCAGCTCCCGCCGAATCGCTGCCAGTGCGGATTCTGTTGCACCGACCGGGATCCTCCGGTCGCTCGAGCCGATGGTGACGGTGAACGGCCGGCCGTTCTCCACCGGTGGTGGGCTGAAGCGCTCGAAGTGGAGTTCGACATCGCCGCGTCCGAGTAGCTCGGTGCGGATTGCGTGAAGCATCGGTGGCGGACCGCAGCAGTACACCGCGGTTCCGGCATTCATCGGACCGAGAAGATCTGCGGCGCTGGGCAGCCCGTACCGGTCATCGGTTCGGATGGTCACTTTGTCGCCGTAGCCGGTGAGCTCGTCGAGGAATGGCAGTGTGGCAGATGTGCGACCGGTGTAGAGCATCGACCAGTCCAGTCCGAGACGCTGGGCGGCGCCCAGCATGGGCAGGATCGGTGTGATGCCGATACCACCGGCAATGAATCGCAGCTTCTTAGCCGGCGATCCGTGGCCGGGCGCGGCCAGCGGAAATGCGTTGCGAGGACCTTTGATCCGGACAGAGCTGCCGATGGTGAGGGTGTCGTGCACCTCGATCGATCCGCCGCCTCCGTCAGGGATCCGCCGGACCGCGATGCGATAGCGGTTACGGTCGGCCGGGTCGCCGCACAGGGAATACTCCCGCATCCGGCCGGACGGGAGCAGCAGATCGAGATGCGCCCCGGCGTACCAGGGTGTCAACTCACCGCCATCGGGTGCGGCCATCGTCAGTGCAACGACGTTGTTGTCGTGCGCGACCACCTCACGTCCGACAACCTTCAGCGTGGTGACCCTGTCGGCCGGACCGGGGATGTCCAGATGGGTGAACCTGCCCCACAACGGAAACCAGACCTTGCCGATGACACCGGCAACCCGCATCGCGGGATCGCGCTGGTATCGCCCCCGCAGGTGTGGAGGCGCGGAGGTCATGGTGGTGGTGTGCTCGAGGTGACGCTGATTCACTTGTTCGCGGCCCTTGCTGCCGGAGATGACGCGAGATATGCGACAGCCTGGGCGGTGGATCCGACCTGTGTCGGCCGGAACGAGGGTTTGAAATAGGTGAAGGTGGCCAGGATGATGGATCGAACCGTGGGCAGCAGTCCCTTGTGCGCTCCCCGGAAGTATCCGAGCATCAGTCTCGTGTAACCGATTTTGCCGCCGGGATCGTTCAGGGCAAGGAATTTGGTGCCCCGGTTGATCACGAACAACAGCGCCGGCAGAACCACCAGCATCGCGCGTCCGCGCTTGAGATAGCTGTCACCGAAGTAGGTGGCCACATCGTGGGCCACCTCGCGGTGTTCGACCTCCTCTGCGCCATGCCACCGAAACAGGTCGGCCATCACCGGGTCGGCGTTGTACTCGGTCCAGGTGTTGTTGAGAGCGAAGTCACCCAGGATGGCGGTGTAATGCTCGATGGCCGCGATGAACCAAAGTCGCTCGACCAGATGTTTATGCCGCACATCGGCATTCGGGTGCTGCGACGGTCCGAGGACCTTGCGGAACACCCATTCCATCTGTTTCTGAAAGGGCGCGGGGTCGAGGCCGCGTGTTTCCAGGAACTCCCACAGCACCCGGTCGTGGGTTTCGGCGTGCATCGCCTCTTGGCCGATGAATCCGCGCATGGCCGAGGCGAGTTCTTCGTCTTGCACCAATGGCAGCGCTTCGTTGTAGGTTTGCACAAACCACCGCTCACCTTCGGGGAGCAACAGGTTCAGCATGCTGGCCACGTTGGATGGAACCGGATGATCCGGAATCCAGTGCAGCGGTGTGTCTTTCCAGTCGAACTCGACGTTGCGGGCGTGGAGTTCGACTGGTCCTGGATCGAAGTTGTACATCATGCCCTCCCGGAACGGGTTCGCCCGGGCAATCTTTCGAGCCACTTCGGGGTGAAACCGCTGCGCCGGTGCAGGTCGGTCATCATGGCCTGCAGTTGCTCCCCGACCTGATCGGGGCAAACCGCCGACACCCCGATGTGGTGTTCGGCGAGTTCGGTGCGAAGCGTTTCGCTGAACATCAGGATGCCGGCTTTTCCGGCGGCGTACCCGGCCGACGAGATGTTCACGATGTGCCCACCGACACCACGATCGACCATCCGCTGGCCGAAGAGTCGGCTTCCGGTGATCACCGCGAGCACGTTGTTGTCGAGTACCTGACCGGCAACACTGACGTCGGCGTTGTTCACCACCAGGTCGGCAACACCGTACCGTCGTGTCACGTCGTCGGCGAATGCGGCGAACGCTCTGCTGTCGGTGACGTCGAGTTCGTAGGCGTGGGCCGTGTTTCCGGTGGACATGATGGTCGCCGCGGTCCGCCTGGCCGAGGCCAGGTCGATGTCGGTGACGATGACTTCGGCACCGTTCTCGGCCAGCAGAGATGCTGTGCGACATCCGATTCCGCTGCCGGCTCCCGTGACCACGGCGAGTTTTCCGGACAGCAGACGATGGCGACCGTCCTGGCGGGCGCGATCGATGATGGGAGACGAGGCGGTTCCGCGGATCGTTTCGATGAATTGGGTTGCCATGTCGGCCAGGTAGTCGGGGTTCGTATAGGGCAGCCAATGGCCGGTCGGGGTGTCGTTGCGCCAGAGACGATCGACGTACCGATGGCTGTTGACGTAGATTGCCTTGCGCAACGCGACATCTCGGGTGTTGACGATCTCGAAGACAGGGACTCTTGTGCTCCGCGGGTTGGGCTTGCGCATCCGTTCGCGAATGTTGGCGCGGTAGTAGCGCAGGCCGGATATCGTGTCGGCGCGAAATGTCGGCGCAAGATCGAGATTGTCGGGGTCGGTGCCTTCGAGCTTGTTGAGCCACCTCTGCCAGCGCGCCGGGCATATCGCGGTGCTCAGCAGGATCTTCGGGATCACCGGCAGTTGGAAGACCACGGTGTAGGCAGACGACAATCCCTGAGAAAGCGCTTGTGCCAACGACTTCGGTGTCGGTCGCCGTAGCCGCTCTCGGGTCCATACGCTCAAGTGGTCCATGTTCGGGCCTGACACCGACATGAAGGATGCGATCCGCCGCTCGGCGCCCGGTACGCTGACGGCCTCCCAGGTCTGAACCGAACCCCAGTCGTGGGCGACCACGTGAACCGGCAGGTCCGGACTGAACGTGTCGATGACCGTGTACAGGTCAGCGGCGAGTTCGGGCAGGCGATAGGCGGCGTCCCCGTCCGGGCGGTCGCTCGCCCCGTAACCGCGAGTGTCATAGGCGACCACGTGGTAACGCCGGGCCAGTTGGGAGGCCATCTGGGTCCACAGGTGGTGCGTGTCCGGCCACCCGTGCACCAGCACCACGGTCGGTCGATCCTGCGCCCGGTGCCCGAGTTCGAACACGGCCAGCTCTATGCCCCCACGAGTGACCGTTCGTCGTTGCCAGTCGATCTTCTGATCAATAGCGGTCATCAACTCCCCTTTGAGCTCGCTGTGATGCATTAGACGTTACCAGCAGTCACATATAAATCGCCAGGGGACCGACCAGCACAAATGAGCGAGTCTGCAGCCTTCACAACTGCAGACTCGCTCAACTGGCAGGGGGTTGGAGCAGCTACTGCTTGTAGCTGGCCAGGAAGTTGCCCAGGCGATCGATGGCGTCGGTGAGGTCGCGGGCCCAGGGCAGGGTGACGACGCGGAAGTGGTCGGAGTTGGGCCAGTTGAAGCCCGTTCCCTGGACAACCAGGATCTTCTCGCGCAGGAGCAGATCGGTGACGAATTTCTCGTCGTCGTGGATCTCGTGCACCTCGGGGTCGATCTTGGGGAACGCATACAGCGCGCCCATCGGCTTCACGCAGCTGACGCCGGGGATCTCGTTGAGTTTCTCCCAGGTGACATTGCGCTGTTCCAGCAGCCGTCCGCCGGGGAGGACGAGGGCATCGATGCTTTGATAGCCACCCAGTGCCACCTGAATTGCATGCTGGCCCGGCACATTTGAGCACAAACGTGTCGAAGCCAGCATCTTCATACCGTCGACGAATCCCTTGGCATGATCTTGGGGGCCGGTGATCGCGACCCAGCCGGCCCGGTAACCGCACACCCGGTACGCCTTGGACAGGCCGTTGAATGTCAGGCACAGCAGATCGGGCGCGAGCGAGGCGATGTTGATGTGCTTGGCCTCGTCGTACAGGATCTTGTCGTAGATCTCATCGGCGAGGATCAGCAGCGAATGCTTGCGCGCCAACTCGACGATCTGGGTGAGGACCTCGCGCGAATAGACAGCGCCGGTGGGGTTGTTCGGGTTGATCACCAGGAGCGCCTTGGTGCGCGGGGTGATCTTGGCCGCGATGTCTTCGATGTCGGGGTTCCAGTCGTTGGACTCGTCGCACGCGTAGTGGACGGCCTTGCCCCCGGACAGCGCCGTCATGGCGGTCCACAGCGGATAGTCCGGCGATGGGATCAGCACCTCGTCGCCGTCATCGAGGAGAGCCTGCATGGTCATCGTGATCAGCTCGGAGACACCGTTGCCCAGGATCACGTCGTCGACGTCGAAGTACGGGAAGTCGGGCAGCAGCTCATACCGCGTCACGACCGCACGGCGGGCGGACAGAACGCCCAGCGACTCGCTGTAGCCCTGCGAATAGGGGAGAGCGTGGATCATGTCGCGCATGATCACGTCTGGGGCCTCGAAGCCGAACTGGGCGGGATTGCCGATGTTCAGTTTGAGGATCCGGTGGCCTTCGGCCTCGAGGCGGGCGGCGTGGGCCGTCACGGGTCCGCGGATCTCATAGGCGACGTTGCGTAGCTTCGCCGATTGCTCGAGGGGTTTCAGGTCGCGATAAACATGCGAAACGTGTGGTCTGCTCACGCCCCTTATGGTGCCAGTAGGGGGCAAGCGAGTTTCAGCGTGCGTTGCAATCACTCGCAAATGCCGACATTCCGGACCTGCGATCGCCGCTGAACACTCGTTGCCCCCAGACCGTCAGCTCTTGCCCGGACGCTTCTTGCCGGCCGCGATTCCGAAGCCCTTGGCCTTGGTCGGGCCGGACTCGGCCAGCGTGCGGCCATCGGAGTTGGTCGAACCCGTTGCTGCCGGTGCTGTTTCCGGCTCGACAGCCGCGGGTGCTTCTGCCACGACTGCCGGGGCCTCCGGCTCTTCGACTGCCGGGGTTTCCGGCTCTTCGGCTGTCTCCACCGCTGCCTCAGCCGGCTTGGCTGCTGCGGCCGGCTTCGGAGCTCCCGGACGTTTTGCGCCCGGACGCTTCGCGGCCCCACCCATTGCCAGACCCTTCACCGGAACCGCCGGCTCTTTCGGAGCTTCGGTCACGGTGTCGGCGACGGCCTCGGTGACAACTTCTTCAGGAGCCGACTCCGCGGGCTGCTCCGGCTCAGCTGCCGGTGCTGCCTCAGCCGGCTTTGCTGCGCCTGGCTTCTTGGCTGCGCCGCCGGGCCGGGGTGCTCCCGGACGCTTGGCGCCGCCACCGATGGCCAGACCCTTCACGGGTGCGGCTGCCGGCTTGGTCTCCTCCGGTGCTGCCTCGGCTGCGGGTGCTGCCGGTGCTGCTTCAGTGGTGGGTGCTGCCGCTGCGGGCTTGGCCGCGCCTGGCTTCTTGGCTGCGCCGCCGGGCCGGGGAGCTCCCGGACGCTTGGCGCCGCCGCCGATCGCCAGACCCTTGGCCGCGGGTGCTGCGGTCTCGGCTGCCGGTGCCTCGGTTGCGGCTGCTTCGGCCGGTGCGGCCGCCGCAGCAGGCTTTGCTCCACCTGGTTTGGGAGCGCCGCCGCCGGGCTTCTTGGCGCCGCCGCCGATGCCGAGTCCACCCGGCTTCTTGGCTGCGCCACCGGGCTTCGGTGCGCCTCCACCTGGTTTGGGGGCTCCGCCTGGTTTCTTGGCCCCGCCGCCGATACCCAGTCCGCCGCCGATCTTGGGCTTGTCGACCGTGACCGTCGACGCGGTGGCAGCAGCAGCGGTAGCTACTGCGGCCTTGGCCGGTTCCGGTGCCTTCGTCTCATCCGGCTCGATCGTGGGAGCCGACAGGCCGAGCGATGCAGCTCCGAGGAACCGTCCGCCACGCTTGATCTCAGGGGCGCCACGCTTGACGGACTCCAGGATCAGCTGCGCAACGTCGACAACCTCGACCTGGCCTTCCTTTTCGGTGCCCGCGATCTGAGCGGTCACACCGTCGGTCAGCATCACTCGGCAGAACGGGCAACCGGTCGCAACCTTCTTGGGGTTGGTCGCCAGGGCTTCGTCGACCCGGTCGACGTTGATGCGCTTGCCGATGGTCTCTTCCATCCACATGCGGGCACCACCGGCGCCACAGCACATCGACCGCTCGCCGTGGCGAGGCATTTCCTTCAGGTTGGCGCCCGACGCGGCCATCAGCTCACGGGGAGCGTCATAGACCTTGTTGTGGCGTCCCAGGTAGCAGGGGTCGTGGTAGGTGATGTCCTCGTTGACCTCGGCGACCGGGATCAGGCGCTTGTCGCGGACCAGCCGGTTCAGCAGCTGGGTGTGGTGCACAACCTCGTACGTGCCACCCACCTGCGGGTACTCGTTGCCCAGCGCGTTGAAGCAGTGCGCACAGGTGACGACGATCTTCTTCTTCTGATTCGGGGCGGTGGCAAAGACCTCGCCGAGCATCTCGATGTTCTGCTGCGCCAGCATCTGGAACAGGAACTCGTTGCCCGCGCGGCGAGCGGAGTCACCGGTACAGGTCTCGCCCTCGCCGAGGACCAGAAAGTCGACGGCGGCGATGTCGAGCAGCTCGGCAACGGCCTTGGTGGTCTTCTTGGCGCGGTCCTCGTAGGCGCCGGCACAACCGACCCAGAAGAGGTATTCGAATCCTTCGAAGCTCTCGACGTCCTTGCCGAACACCGGGATCTCGATGTCCATCTCGTCGATCCACTTGGTGCGGTCCTTGGAGTTCTGGCCCCAGGGGTTGCCCTTGTTCTCGAGGTTCTTGAACAGGCCGGCCAACTCTGTCGGGAAGTCCGACTCGATCAGGACCTGGTAGCGACGCATGTCGATGATGTGGTCGACGTGTTCGATGTCGACGGGGCACTGCTCCACGCAGGCGCCACAGGTGGTGCAGCTCCACAGTGTTTCGGTGTCGATGACGGCACCGGTCGCGCCTTCGCTCTCACCGACGAGCTTGCGTTCGGCTTCGAGGCGGGCGGCTTCGGGGATCGCGTCGAGCTTGTCCTGTTTGACGTTGCCGTCACCGTCGACGAGACCGACCTCGTCGCCGCCCATGTCCTTCTTGCCACCGGCGAGCAGGTACGGAGCCTTGGCATAGCCATGGTCACGCAGCGACATGATGAGCAGCTTGGGTGACAACGGCTTTCCGGTGTTCCACGCGGGGCACTGGCTCTGGCAGCGACCACACTCGGTACACGTGGTGAAGTCGAGCCAGCCCTTCCAGGAGAAGTCCTCGATCTTGCCGGCGCCGAACGCGTCGACGTCGGGGTCTGCGGTCTCCATGTCGAGGACCTTGCCGCCGGAGATCATCGGCTTGGCAGCACCGAGTGCGACGCCGCCGTCGTCCTCACGCTTGAAGTAGATGTTGAAGAACGCCGCGAACCGGTGCCACGCGACACCCCAGGTGATGTTCAGGCCGACAACGGCCAGCCAGATCATGCCGCTCATCAGCTTGATGAACGCGAAGATCGACACCATGACGACGCTCGCGGGGAGGAGCTTGGCGACCTGCATCGTGAAGAAATCGGATGCGGGATCCGAGTGGCCGTAGGTGGCGATCTTGCCGGCTTTGACGAAGATCATGCCCAGACCCTCGAGCAGCACCACGATCTCGACGAAGTACGCGGCACCGAACCGCGAGCCACCGAATCGGGACAGCCGTTCGGGCACTCGCGGATGGTTGAGCTGCCGGATGATGATCAGCGTCAAGATGCCGATCACGGTGCCCAGGCCGAGAATCTCGTCGAGCAGGTGCCAGACGAACGTGTCGCCGAACAGCGGCCAGTGGAATTCAGGGTTGAAAGTCTGGCCGTAGGCCTCGAACCACAACAGCGAACCCAGCAGGAAGCCGATCATCACCAGCCAGTGGGCCCAGCCCACCGTCCGGAATTTGTTCATCCGGGTGTGGGCGATGAACTCGACGACCATCGTCTTGAAGCGCGGGATGAAGGGACGCCACCGATCGGGCGCCGGTTGTCCCTTCATGATCGTTCGGAAGATGCGGCCCACTCCACGTAGGAATAAGGCCCAGCACACCAGGCTGAGAAGGAGCCCGATGGTTCCTAGGGTGATCGTCGTGGCATTCACGGCGTCGTGGCCTTTCTCTTACCGAACTTCCTGACTCCGGTTGCGAATTCTTCAAACCTGGAGGTGGATCGTTCAACGGGACGGCAGTACACAGCGCAGAGCGCACGCAGTGTTCTCCACTAGGTACGTTAAGGCTTGTCTTTGCAGCACTATTGCGCAGGTTGACCTAAGTTACTAATCGGTAAGGTCCATTGTGATGTCCGCCATAAATCGCGTCAGATTTGTTGCATTGATCGGCGCGGCCATGATCGGTGTCCAATTTGTCGTCGCGGCGGCTGCGACATGGGTATACGTGCTGGCGTTCGGTCGCGAATTCTCCGTCGAAAACGCACCATCTGCGCCGGTGGCGTTGGTGCTCGGGTCGAAGGTTGATGAGCGTGGGCCCGGCTCCTACGTGCAGGGCCGCCTGGACACCGCACTCGAGCTGTACCGAACGGGCCGGGTCGAGCGAATCCTGAACTCCGGCAACGGTCGCCCGGAGGCCGGCGATGAACCGGCCGTGATGCGCCATTACCTCGAAGAACATGGCGTCCCGGCCGCCGCGATCGTCGACGACCCCGAAGGCTACGACACGTCGACGAGTTGTCGTCGTTCCCGCGAGGTCTACGGCTTCGACGACGTCCTCGTCGTGACCCAGGGCTTCCACCTCGGGCGCGCGATTGCGCTGTGTCGCGACATCGGTGTCGACGCGCACGGGGTGTACGCCGACTGTGACTGCCCGATGTGGTCGGTGGCGCGCAATCACATTCGTGAGACATATCTGGCGCGGCCCAGGGCATTTCTGACCAGTCTCACCAACTAGGTCTACGGGTAGATCGCAGCGGTGGCAGCCGTGGACGTCCGGTCAGGTACGAAGAGCCGGGCAGGCGTCGCAGGATCTCGACCAGCAGCAATGAACCCGCGATGGTGCCGATGTACATCAAGATCGTGGCCCACGGCGATTCCAGGGTTTTGATCCACGGCTGACCGTCCTTCTGCGGATGCAGGATGAAGAAGATGAGGATCGCGTGGCAGAGGAACACGCTGAACGACCTGTTCGACGCGTACTTGACCACCCGATCGAATCGTGGGGTCTGCTCCCGATATGTGTCGGCCCAGTGCCGGCCGAAGGCGTACAGGCAGATGATGGCCACGATCAGGAACAGCAGCAGCGTCGGCTGGAACGCCGCGCCGGCGTAGATGGGGATCTGGTGCAGGCCCCACACCCGCCGCCAGAAGGTCCCGAGTGCGAACGCGGCGGTGAGCACCAGCGACGCGAACAGCCACCAGCCCTTGCCGCGCAACCAGTGGCGGGTCTCCTCGCGATGAACCGCGGCAACCGAGCCGAGGACGATGAAGAACTGGTACGGGATGAAGGTGGCGTAGTAGTGCCACCAGACATTCGACCAACTCTGTGGTGGCTGCCAGTAGGTGATGATCGAGATGACCGCGACCTGGACCGCAAAGCTGCCCGCGAGCAGCGCTACGTGGTGGTTTCTCGTGGCCCGGACCAGCCACAGGACCAGCGGAAACAGTAGGTACACCTGCAGCATCACGAACAGGAAGTACATGTGGAAGCCCGACAGGCCCCACTTGAGAAGGTCCCAGAACTCGTCCAGGCTCCCGGTGACGTCGCCGAGGCGGCCGCGGTCCCACATGTCCTCGATCACCCAGTAGATGAACGACCAGATCAGATACGGGATGATGACCAGCTTGATCCGGCGGCGCCAGAAGTGGACCGTCCGGAAATCGCCCCGGTCGAAGTTCTGATACATCAGCACGTACCCGGTCAGGGCAAAGAACATGTTTCGGGTGAAATGCAACAGCAGGGCCGTCGAGTTCACCGGCATGCTGTGGAACTCGTCGGTGGTTGCGGTGAGACAGTGCACGAAGATGACCAGCGAAAACGTGGTCGCCCGGATCAGATCCACGTGGTGGAGATATGTGCGTTTTGTCGACGAACCGGCCGTTGTGGTTTCGGTCGTGGAGAGCAAAAGGGTTGGGTTGGTGGGGGAAAGCATCGCGTCCAGCATGCCGTACCCGACGGGGAAGTTGCACGATGGGAGGTCCGGGTCACAGTCAGCCGCGAACTACCGTGCAGGGATGCATGACAGGTGGGGTTGATGATTCCGGACTGGGATGTCCTGGTGTTGTTGCTGGCCGCTGCGGGGGTGGCCGGCTGGATCGACGCGGTCATCGGCGGTGGCGGGCTGATCCTCATCCCGGCGATGCTGATCGCCTTTCCGGGTGCGGTGCCGGCGACGGTGCTGGGCACCAACAAGGTGGCGGCCATCGCGGGCACAAGTGTGGCCGCGTTCAACTATTCGAGGGCCGTGAAGGTACCTCGGAAGCTGGCACTGATGTCGGTACCGATTGCGTTCACGTTTTCGGCCGCCGGGGCGTTGTCGGCAACTGCGGTGTCGGCCGATGTCATCCGGCCACTGGTGATCGTGTTGATGCTGGCGGTGGGAATCTTTGTCGCGGTGCGGCCCTCCTTCGGCAGCAACAGCGGAGAGAGCCCACCGCTGACCGGTCGTCAAATGGTCGGTGGATGTATCGCGTTTGCCGTGATCGGTTACTACGACGGCATTTTCGGTCCCGGAACCGGCATGTTCCTCATCATCGCGCTCACGGCGTTGTTGTCGCGCAACTTCATCGAGAGTGCGGCGCTGGCGAAGATCGCCAACACGGCCACCAACCTCGGCGCGCTGATGGTCTTCGCCATCGGCGGAAACATCTGGTGGGCACTGGGTTTGATGCTCGCAGTCACCAATATAGGTGGATCGATCCTGGGGTCTCGGACTGTGTTGAATCGCGGGACAGGTGTCATTCGGATCGCACTCCTGACCGTGGTCGTACTGATGTCGATCAAACTCGCCTGGGATCAGTGGGCCTGATACGCGCCCGATCGGGCTTGCGACTAGCTTGTGAGTTATGACAGCGGTCGAAGCTATTGAGCCAGTGCCATTTGTCGATGGCATCGTCTTCGGCGAAGGGCCTCGTTGGCGAGGCGACCGGCTATGGTTCACCGACGGACTGGCAGGTCGGGTGTACTCGGTTGGTGAATCGGGTGACCTTGTCGTGGAGGCCGAGATCGAGCACGCCTCGGGGCTGGGCTGGTTGCCCGACGGGACTCTCGTCGTGTCCACCCTCTTCGAGCCAAAGATCCACCACGTCGACGCCCAAGGGCAGGTGTCAGCGACGTTCGAGCTCAATGACCTCGCCCGGATGACCAACGACCTGTTCGTCGCCCGTGACGGCCGTGGCTACGTCGACCTCTACCAGGCGTCCGCGACGGGGATGGAAGGCGCGATCGGCCTCGTCGACCCCTCCGGAGGTGTGCGGATCGTGGCACAAGGCCTCGCCGTCCCGAACGGCATCGCCCTCTTGCCCGACGGGACGACCCTCGTCGTCAGCGAGACGAAGGGGTCGCGAATTCTGACGTTTCCAATTGAAGCCGACGGAAGCCTCAGCGCCTCAAGCGTGTTCGCTGACCTGGGCGAACATCGGCATCCCGATGGCCTCTGCGTCGACGTCGAAGGCGGGGTGTGGGTCGGCTGCTACGACTCCGGTGAGTTCCTCCGGGTCGTCGCGGGCGGGACCGTCACCCATCGCGTTGCGATCGACCGCGGATGGGCTGTCGCATCCGCCCTCGGTGGACCCGACGGGCGCACGCTGTACATGGTGGTCAACGAGACCACCGAAGAGGGCCTCGTGAAAGGCGAGTCCGCGGGGAGGATCATGCAGGCGCGGGTCGACGTGCCGGGCGTGGGATCGCCCTGACCGGTCACCACCAGCCGGACAACACCTTCTGCATGTCGGTCCCCAGCGCGGGGATCAGGCTTCGCACAAACGTGGTGCTCAAATGGTGAAAGTCATGCCACACCAGAATGTTTCCGACGGCCGCCGGAGACCCGGCCGAACCAGATGTGAAAGACGGCCACCAGGGTGATCGCGATGCCACGGAGGCCATCGAGGTCGATGCGGTACTCGTTGCTGACGTTGTGGGGGATCATGGCGGGTGAGTGCGAAAGGGGACCGGCAGATGGTGCAACTCAAGTCAAAGGGGCAACTCAAGTCACCCGGCGAGATCGAGATGATGCGTGAGGCCGGACGAGTGGTCGCGCGGGCGTTGTCCGCAGTGGAAGCGGAAGCTGCTGTCGGATCGACGCTCACACAGCTCGACGACGTCGCGGCAGCCGTCATCAAGGGAGCCGGAGCGAAGCCGGCTTTTCTGAACTACCACCCGAAATGGGCGCCGACCCCGTTTGCCGGAGTCATCTGCGCCAGTGTCAACAACGGGATCGTGCACGGCGTCCCGGATGGGCGGGAGCTTCGGGATGGCGACCTGGTGAGCATCGACTGTGGGGCATTCCTCGACGGTTGGTGTGGCGATGCCGCAGTCAGTTTCATTGTGGGTCAAGAAGATTCGGCTGATGTCGATTTGATTGCCGCCACCGAGGCCGCACTGCTGCGAGGTATCGAGGCCGCGCAGCCCGGTGGGAGGATGGGCGACATCGGGCATGCTATCGCCGGACCCGCGCGCGCTGCCGGATACGGGCTGCTCGAAAACCATGGCGGACACGGCATCGGCCGGGCGATGCACGAAGCCCCACACGTCCCCAATCAGGGACGGGTGGGGCGCGGTATGAAACTCCGTGTCGGACTGGTGATTGCGATCGAACCGATGTTGATCCACGGTGGCGACGACCGGTACATTCACGCCGCCGACGGATGGGAACTGCGGAGCGCATCCGGAGCCCGGGCCGCCCACTGCGAACACACGATCGCGATCACAGCGGACGGACCGCAGATTCTCACCCGGCTCTGACCGGGTCTCCAGGTCAGCCGACGGGGGTCTTGACGATCAGGACCGGGCTCGGCGCGTGGTGCAGCACGGTCTGGCTCACCGAGCCGAGCAGCAGACCGGTGAAACCGCCTCGTCCGCGACTGCCCAGGACGAGCAGCTGGGCACCCTCGCCGGCCGCGGTCAGCAACTGGTGGGCGGGCCCGTCTGCGGCAACAATCGTCGACACGGCGACGTCGGGGTAGTCGGTGGCGTGGGCCGTAACTCGGTCCGCGACGAGCTTGTGCGCCTCATCCTGGGACAGTTGGACCAGGTCGTCGGTGATGCCCAATCCGCCGAATGTGTTGGTGGCCAGGTCGGTCCAGGTGTGGACGACGGTGAGTCCGGTTCCCCGTAGCGATGCCTGCTCGAACGCCGCCGTGAGTGCGTGATCGCTGATCTCCGAGCCGTCGATGCCGACCACCACCGGGCCGGTGCCCGGGGTATGAGCGATGACGGCAACGGGACTGGCGGCGTGTGCGGCCACGCCGGTGCTGACGGATCCGGCGATCAGGCCTTTGACCGCACCACGACCCCGGCTCCCGACGACAACCAGTGCAGCGTTGGCAGATTCGTCGTTGAGCACGGATGTGGGAGTTCCCGCGACGACCCGACTCGATACCTGTACCGCCGGCGCGGTCTCGCGGGCCAGTTGCACGGACGCGGCAACCGTATCCACGACTGCCTTCTGGAGCATTGTGATCAGGTCGCCGGTGTACGCCATCGCCGATCCCGCGTATCCACCGATCTGGGGTTCGTAGACGCCGACCACAACCAGCTCGCGTCCCATGAGCTGGGCGGTGTTCGCGGCCCACACAACGGCCTGGTCCGAACTTTCAGAACCGTCGACTCCGACGATCACAGCTGACTTCGACATGCGCGTTTTTCTCCTAGTGATGGTGCCTACTTCGACGAGATGAGTTCAGGCTCGACGTCGTCTGCAGACAATGATCCCTTGGCGGCGATCGGTGCCCGGAACTTGGGCAGGAACACGGTGATGATCAATGCTGTGATTGCCGAGCAGGCAGCCAATGCCATGACGACACGGAATGCGTTCTCGGAAGGCACGGTTGCGGAGCCGAGGGTCATCGTCATGTTGGCAAGGATGACACCGGCGATGGCGCTGGCAAACGAAGTGCCCAGTGACCGCATCAGCGTGTTGAAGCTGTTCGCGGCACCGGTTTCGGTGGGCGGAACCGCCGACATGATGAGCGCCGGCATCGCGCCGTAGGCCAATCCTGTTCCGGCGCCGATGATGAGCGCGATCATGACCATCTGCCAGATCGAGTGCATTGCAAAGACGCCGACGCCATATCCGATGGCCACCACAACGGCACCGAGCATCAAGGTGGTCTTGGGTCCGCGTGCGTTGGTGAGCCTCGATCCGAACGGGGAGATCAGCATCATGATGATGCCGGAGGGTGCCATCACCAGACCGGACAGGAGCATCGATCCGCCGAGTCCGTAACCGGTGGCCTCGGGGAGCTGTATCACCTGGGGGAAGACCATCGTCTGGGCAAACATCGCAAACCCGAAGACAATTGACGCCGCATTGGTGAGGAGCACCTGGCGGCGGGCGGACACCCGCAGGTCGACGAGCGGTTTGTCGGTGCGGAGCTCCCACCAGCCCCACACGAGGAATGCGACCAGCGAAATGACCAGCAGACCGATCGTCTTGGTGTCGGTCCAGCCCCAGTTCGATCCCTTCGAGATCGGCAGCAGCAGGGCGATCAGAGCGATCGCGAGTGAGATCGCGCCGACGAAGTCGAACTTGCCACCGGTCCGTATCGGGGACTCGGGGACCACGCGAACCACCAGGACAGCTGCGACGAGGCCGAGAACAGCGGATGCCCAGAAGAGCATGTGCCAGTCGGAATATTCGGCGATGACCGCGGCGATCGGAAGGCCGAGCGCGCCGCCCACACCCAGCGAAGCGCCCATGACGGCAACGGCACCTGAGAGCTTCTGGGGAGGCAGGATGTCGCGCATGACGCTGATGCCCAGCGGGATGAGGCCCGCTGCCAGGCCTTGCAGTCCTCGGCCGATGATCATCGGGATGATGCTCGACGAGAGCGCACAGACGACCGAACCGGCCACGAGCAGCGCGATGCTGATCAGCATCATGCGTCGCTTGCCGAACATGTCTCCGAGGCGGCCCATCGTCGGCACGGCCACCGCCGCGGCCAGCAGCGTGGCGGTCACGGCCCACGCCGTGTCAGATGGCGACGCGCCGAGGTACTCGGGCAGTTGCGGGATGATCGGGATGACCAGGGTCTGCATGAGGGAGGCCACGATGCCGGCGAATGCCAGCACCGCGACGATCGGCCCGGTCGGTGGGCTCTGGGTCGTTGGTGGCGAAGTGGTGGGACTGGTCATCGTGGCTCCCCGTCGGATATAGAGAAAAGTTCAGATCTAAGTCAGTCGATTTATACTTAGGTTAAGACAACTACTTGCTGTCCGCAAACCCTGATCAGCCATTCGTGACGCACCTCTCCCGGATTCTGCCCGGTGACAAACGGCACTCCCGCCAGACTTGAGTCCACTCGAATCAACTTTTTCGCGAAGTCGGGAACACAATCGGGATGCGGCCGGTTGTACAACTCGAGAGACCTGAGCGGCCTACACTCAACCTGACTTGACTGGAGGATCAAGACTCGGTAGAAGTTGAGTCGATCGCGCTGAGGTTTCAGACCCAGAACCACAAACGTGAACATCCGTGCGCCGCACTGCTGCGGATGCACTGCTTATAGGAGGCAAGAAATGGCTCGTGCTGTAGGAATCGACCTGGGCACCACCAACTCGGTGGTGTCGGTCCTCGAAGGTGGAGAAGCCACCGTCGTCGCGAATGCCGAAGGCTCGCGCACCACACCGTCGGTTGTTGCATTCGCCCGTAACGGCGAGGTCCTGGTCGGACAGCCGGCCAAGAACCAGGCAGTAACCAACGTCGACCGCACCATTCGTTCCGTCAAGCGCCACATGGGCGAAGACTGGAACACCGCTATCGACGACAAGAAGTACACCCCGCAGGAGATCAGCGCCCGCACGCTGATGAAGCTCAAGCGTGACGCAGAGGCCTACCTCGGTGAAGACGTTGTCGACGCCGTGATCACCGTGCCCGCGTACTTCAACGACGCCCAGCGTCAGGCAACCAAGGAAGCCGGCCAGATCGCCGGCCTCAACGTCCTGCGTATCGTCAACGAGCCCACCGCGGCCGCTCTGGCGTACGGCCTGGACAAGGGCGAAAAAGAGCAGACCATCCTCGTGTTCGACCTCGGCGGCGGCACGTTCGACGTGTCCCTCCTGGAGATCGGCGACGGCGTTGTCGAGGTCCGTGCGACCTCCGGCGACAACCACCTCGGTGGCGACGACTGGGATCAGCGTGTTGTCGACTGGCTCGTCGACAAGTTCAAGGCGAGCAGCGGCATCGACCTGACCAAGGACAAGATGGCCCTGCAGCGTCTGCGTGAGGCTGCCGAGAAGGCGAAGATCGAACTGTCCTCGGGACAGAGCACGTCGATCAACCTGCCCTACATCACGGTCGACGCGGACAAGAACCCGCTGTTCCTCGACGAGCAGCTCTCGCGCAGTGAGTTCCAGAAGATCACCGGCGACCTGCTCGAGCGCACCCGTGCGCCGTTCCAGGCCGTGATCAAGGATGCCGGCGTTTCGGTCGGCGACATCGATCACGTTGTGCTCGTTGGTGGTTCGACCCGTATGCCGGCCGTGACCGAACTGGTCAAGGAGCTCACCGGTGGACGCGAGCCGAACAAGGGCGTGAACCCTGATGAGGTCGTTGCCGTCGGTGCCGCACTGCAGGCCGGTGTGCTGCGCGGTGAGGTCAAGGACGTGCTGCTGCTCGACGTGACCCCGCTGAGCCTCGGTATCGAGACCAAGGGTGGCGTCATGCACAAGCTCATCGAGCGCAACACCACCATCCCGACCAAGCGGTCCGAGACCTACACGACGGCCGAGGACAGCCAGCCGTCGGTGCAGATCCAGGTCTATCAGGGTGAGCGCGAGATCGCCTCGCACAACAAGCTGCTCGGATCGTTCGAGTTGGCCGGTATCGCTCCCGCCCCGCAGGGTGTCCCGCAGATCGAGGTGACCTTCGACATCGACGCCAACGGCATCGTGCACGTCACCGCGAAGGACAAGGGCACCGGCAAAGAGAACAAGATCCGGATCCAGGACGGCTCGGGCCTGAGCAAGGACGAGATCGACCGGATGATCAAGGACGCCGAAGCTCACGCGGACGAGGATCGTGCGCGTCGTGAAGAGGCAGAGACCCGCAACCAGGCCGAGTCGCTGGTGAACCAGACCGAGAAGTTCCTCAAGGACTCCGACGACAAGGTTCCCGCCGATCTCAAGACCAAGGTCGAGGGCTCGATCGAAGGTGTTCGCGAATCGCTCAAGGGCAGTGACCTCGGCGCCGTGAAGTCGGCTGTCGAGAAGCTGACCACCGACTCGCAGGAGCTGGGCCAGGCCATCTACGCGGCAGCTGCCGAAGAGGGCGGCGCAGCAGCACCCGGTGGTGCCGACGACGTCGTCGACGCAGAGGTTGTCGACGAGGGTGTCGACGGAGACAACAAGTGACCGGTCCCGAAGCCGAACCGGTGACCGTGACCGACAAGCGGCGTATCGATCCCGAAACGGGTGAGGTGCGCCCCGAGGCGAACACGGACGCTCCGGAGTCAGAAGGGGAGCAACCGGATTCGGTGGACAGTGTGGACGTTGTCGACAGTGTGGACGCCGCGCTCGACGAGGTCGCTGCCGATGCGGCAGGTTCGGACAAAGAAGCCGAACTGCTCGCCGATCTGCAGCGGGTTCACGCGGAGTACGCCAACTACCGCAAGCGTGCGGAACGGGAGAAGGTTTCGGCTCAGCAGTACGGCAAGGGTGACTTGATCAAGTCACTGCTGCCGGTGCTGGACGACCTCGACCGGGCCCGGGCTCACGGTGACCTCGAGGCCGGACCGTTGCGTGCGGTGGCCGACAAGATCACCGAAACGCTCGGTTCCGCCGGCCTCGCGGCCTTCGGTGCCGAGGGTGACGAGTTCGATCCGGCGTTGCACGAGGCCGTGCAAAACGAGGGTGACGGCTCTCGCCCGGTCATCGGGACCGTGTATCGGCAGGGCTTCCGCCTCGCGGATCGCGTCCTGCGCACCGCGATGGTGGTTGTTGTCGACGGGCCTGAGCCCGCGGACCCGACACCGTCACAGGACTAGGAGCTGACCGGCCCAGGCACCCGAGGTGCCTGGGCCGGCATCTTCGGCACACAATGAAATACAGAGCGAAGAATTACAGAGCGAACAAAGACGAAGATCTACAGAAGGAGGTGACGCCTGGTGGCCCCACAACGTGAATGGCTGGAACAGGACTTCTACAAAGCGCTGGGCGTCGCGCCCGGTGCGTCCGCCGACGAGATCAAGAAGGCCTATCGGAAGCTGGCCCGGGAACTACATCCCGACGCCAACCCGAACGACGCGGCAGCCGAGGAGCGGTTCAAGCTTGTCTCCGAGGCGCACAGCGTCCTGTCTGATCCGGCAAAACGCAAAGAGTACGACGACACCCGGCGCATGTTCGCCGGTGCCCGCGGCGGTGCCCGAGGCGGCGGGGGCGGTTTCCCCGGTGGCTTCGGTGGCCCGTCCGGCGGCCAGGAATTCAACATCAACGACCTGTTCGGCGACGGACCCGGTGGCGGATCCGAGGCGAACCTCGGTGACCTGTTCGGTGGGCTGTTCAACCGTGGTGGCGGTGGATCGCGGGGCACCCAGCCCCGGAGCCGACGCGGCAACGATCTGGAGACCGAGACCACGCTCAGCTTCAAAGAAGCTGCACTGGGCACCTCGACCACCATCACGGTCACGAGCTCTGCGCCATGCACCAATTGCCATGGCAGTGGCGCCAAGCCGGGTACCAGTCCTCGGGTGTGCCCGACCTGCAACGGTGCCGGTGTGGTCAGTCGCAACCAGGGTGCCTTCGGATTCAGCGAGCCCTGCACGGATTGCCGTGGCACCGGCTCGCGGATCGACGATCCCTGCCCCGTCTGCGAAGGCAACGGCGCAACCATCCGGACCCGTCCGATCACCGTGCGGATCCCGCCCGGCGTTTCGAACGGCGGCAAGATCCGACTCGCCGGACAAGGCGAGGCGGGTCTGCGTGGTGCCCCGTCCGGTGACCTCTACGTCATCGTCAACGTGGCACCCGACCGGACGTTCACCCGCAGCGGCGACGACATCAAGGTGACGTTGCCGGTCAGCTTCTCGGAGCTGGTACTGGGCACCACGGTGTCGGTGCCGACCCTCGAGGGCAGCGTGGGCCTGAAGGTCCCGCCGAACACCGTCGACGGACGGACCCTGCGGGTGCGGGGACGCGGTGTGGCGAAGCGGGCCGGGGGTGCCGGTGACCTGCTGGTGACCGTCAAGGTTGCCGTCCCGCCGACATTGGATGACGCCGCGGTCGAGGCACTGACCAAGTACGCCGCCGCAGAGAAGGCCAGCGGGTTCGACCCGCGTGCAAACTGGGGCAAGTCATGAGCGCGCCGCCGCCGGATGATCGCGAACGGGACGTCACCGAGTCCGCCCGGATGTTCGTGATCTCGGTGGCGGCCGAGCTCGCCGGGATGCACGCCCAGACGCTGCGGACTTACGACCGGCTCGGACTGGTCACCCCGCAGCGTGCGGCCGGCGGTGGTCGGCGCTATTCCAGTCGCGATGTGGAGCTCCTGCGCATGGTGCAACGCCTCTCGCAGGACGACGGCGTGAACCTCGCCGGGATCAAACGCGTCATCGACCTGACAAACCAGGTCGATGCCTTGCAGAGCCGGGTCCGCGAACTCGAGGCCGAGCTTGCGCAACACCGCGCGGCACGGGGCAGCGAACTCGTCCCGATCCCCCGCACCAACGCTCTCGTGGTCTGGAAACCCCGACGAGAACGAGGCAATCGGTAACTCCCGAATCGGGTCCAACTCCGCTACGCTACGTCCCCGTTGGGTAACACAAACAGATGACAGGGCGATTAATCAGCATGAACCAGGTACTCGGTATATCGGTCACCGACCTGGAGATCGCATCGGTTGTCGCCGACTCTGATACCGGCGAAGTGCTGGCCCGCAACTTTGTGGAGCTGCCGAGTTCGTCCCCGGACCACGTGTTCGACGCGATCTATCAGCTGGTCCAGTCCGCGCCGATCGTGCCGTCGGCGATCACCATCGCGTGTGCCGACAGCGCCACCACCCTTGCCATCGGCGACATCATCAATTCCGGTCAACTTCCCGCCGAGCCCGGGGTGGCCCCGACGACACCGGACTGGTTTGCCCAGACGACCGTGGTCGGAAGCCCGGTGGCCTACGCGGAGATCGCCGCCGTGCTGTTCGGTGCGCGCGGTGTGGTGCTCGTCGCCGACCTCGACAGGTCCGGCGCGCTGTTCCCCGGCCAGTCCGTGGCCCTGGTCGACACCGATACCCGAGTGGTCGTCGGTGCCAGTGAGATCTCCGGCGTCGGTGTCCGTCCACCGGTCACCGAACCCGACGGAGCGCAACTCCTCGCCGATGCGGTCGGCGTGATCGGCAACCCGACCGGTGCGTTGCAGGGCATCGCGGTCCTCGGACCGGGTGCAGCGATTCCGGGTGTCGCACCGTCTCTCGAATATGCGTTGCAGCTACCGGTCCAGGTCACCGAGGACGGGCAGTACGCCGCCGCCTATGGTGCCGCGCTGGTTGCCGCCTCGACGACCGTGGTCAGAGGGAACAACAGCCGGTGGGTGCTGTTGTCGGCAGCGGCCGCAGCCGCGCTGCTCGTCGCGATCGGTGTGGTTGCCGCAGTGGTGATGACCGGCGACTCGAGCATCCCCAAGAGCGCCGTCGACGACCACTCGACCACGCAGTCCACGACGTCGACCACCACCACGACCACGACAACGAAGAAGTCGACGCCGCGGCCGTCGATCTCGTCACCGACACTGCCTCCCGAGACCACGCAGGCTCCGGTGACCACAGAGGAGCCGCCCGTGGTCACCGTGGTCCCGCCACCGACCACGATTACGCAGACACCTCCGCCTCCGCCACCGTCGTCGTCCACCACAACCAGCGAAACGCCCCCGACCACCACCGCTACGACGACCACAACCGCATCCTCGGGCTCGGGCTCGGTCGAGCCCAGCCCGCCCGACGACGCGGCCAACCCGCCACCACCGGGGGCGGGCGCACCAACGGAGCCGAGCGCGGAGTAGCTCAGTACGGGTCGGTCTGTATCCGGCTGGCCGGGATGCCGGCGATCAAGAATCGTCGGCGGGTGTTCAGCAGCATGTCCGGGGAGCCGGCCATCAGGACCTGGTGGGTGGTCCAGTCCGTGCCGGATTCGAGGACCGCATCCGACAGCTGCCCCTGAACGCGTTCGAAGGTGATCCGGTCGGAATGTTCGCCGGCCGTACTCCACCACGGGTCGTCGGTGTCCTCGACAACGGTGGTGATCGTGAGCCAGGGGTTCATGGCCGCGATCTGCCCCAGCCGGGCGAGGTCGTACAGGTCGGCGGGGTAGCGCGCACCATAGAACAGATGCACCGCCGGTGGGGCGACGAGTCTCGTCAGGTCGATGATGATCGCGCGCAGCGGTGCGAGCCCGGTTCCGCCGGCGACCATGAGTACGTCGTTGCCGGTGGGGTCGACGTGCAGGGTGCCGTGGCTCTGTGCCAGATTCCACACGTCACCGACCTGGGTTTCGGTGACGATCGAGTTGCTGACTGTTCCGCCGGGCACCGCCCGGACATGGAACTCGAGTTCGCCCTCCGGGTTCGGGGGGATCGACGGCGACAGGTGCCGCCAGATGCGCGGCCACTGCGGGATCTGCACTTCGAGGTACTGTCCGGCCGCAAATCGCAACGGCTCGCCGGTTCGGAGTCGAACGACAGCGAGATCTCTTGACAGCCGATATTTTTCGGCAACGGTCGCCGGCCAGGTCGCGGGACCTTTCGCCGAATGTGCGGCGCCCCTCATCACACCGGTGGTCAGCATCACCGCCTGAGAGACGACGTCTGCGGTCTCTTCGTCCCACGCCTCGCCCATGACCGAGGCGATCTCACGCATCAGCGCGACGGAGAACTCGTTGTAATTCTGCTCGGTGACACCGTACTTCCGGTGATCGCGGCCCAGTTGACCGAGAAACTCCAACAGCAATGCATGGTTGTCGCGGTCGGGGACCGCTTCGAAGACATAGTCGATGACCCGGAACAGGGTTTCCCGCTGGTGTCCCATATTTGCGGGAAAGAGTTCTCGGAGCGCCGGATTTGTTGCGAATAACCGGATGTAGAAATCAGCGGTGAATCGATCGGGATCCCGGGCCAGCACATCGCGCACCTGCACCAGCACGTGCCGCGTATGAGTACCCACGCTATAGCCCGGCCTCTCCGTTGATCTACCGATAATGCCAGGTGAGAGGCATGTTCCGATGGTTGCGCACAATGTGCACCCATCGAGCGAAACTTGTCGGCCTCGTCACCCCTGCGACAGTTTATTGTGTTTTCCGGCCACTTACGATCAGGCGAGCGCAGTCGGCTGGGTACAGTCAACTCATGGCAGAGGGGCGCGCCAGTAATTATGCGCGCGAGGATTCGCTCGCCGGGCCGGGTGAATGGTCCGGGGCACGCGCGCGCGAATCCGCCGCCGCTGATTCAGGCCTGCTGGCACGAGTCATTCCGGGGATCATCGACACGCACATCCACCAGTGGGATCCGATGCATTCTCCGTGGAAGGCCTCACGGCGAGGCCGCCTCTACCGAGCGGCCCCAGTCCTCGGTAAAGCCATCTTCCGGTATGCGGTGGCGCAGCGCGATCGAGAGCTCATCCTCGATCCGCGAATAGTGGCTCGGTCGTACCTGCCGAGGAACTATTACTCCGACGCAGCCGGTGCCGTGGCGGTCAGCGGTGTGCCGGTCGAATCCGTGGTGTACGTCGAGACCGACTGGAGTGCCGATGATCCGCTCGGCTCTGCCGCTGAAACCCGTTGGGTGACAAACCTTCCGTTCGGAAAGAATGACGCACCCGACCTGGCTGCGATCGTGGCCCGAGGTGACCCGCGCAATCCGAAGTTCGGTCAGCTGATCGACATGCACCTCGACGTCAGCGACAAGGTTCGCGGTATTCGTTGTGCCTCTGCGTGGCATCCCGATCCCCAGGTGCGTAGCTGGGCCGACCGCGCGGGCGTGCTGGCGGACCCGGAATTCCTGTCCGGGTTCTCCGCTATCGCGGAGCGGGACCTGGTTTTTGAGGCATGGGTGTATTCGCACCAGCTTCGCGAGGTGCGGGCGTTGGCGCGTGAGTATCCGGACACCACGATCGTCCTCAACCATCTGGGAACCCCGGTCGGATTGTTCGGTCCGATGGGTCAGACGACCGGCAGTACTGCGGCGCAGCGGCACGAACTCATGCGGGCGTGGCGTGAGGACATCTCGGCATTGGCGCAGTGCCGCAATGTGGTCGCCAAGCTATCGGGCGTCGCGTTTCCGTTGTTGGGCTACGGCCATCAGCGTTCCGGGAACATCGGAACGCAACAGACTCTGACCAACATGACCGGGCCACTGATCGAGCATGCGGTGAAGGCCTTCGGGCCTGATCGATTGATGTTCGGCTCCAACTTCCCGGCCGACAAGCCGAACGCGACGCTGCCGATGATCGTCGGAAGTCAGTTGGAGATCCTGGAGCCCTATGGCGGCAGTCTGCTCCGAAAGGTGTTCCGCGACAATGCCCGACGTGTCTATCGCCTGGCATGATCTAGTGTGCGGGCGGCAGGTTCTCCAGGCGGACCTGTTGTAGGCGTTCGTGGACCAGAGGTACGGCGGAAGCACCTTCTCCACTCGCCGCCGCCACGCGCTTCATCGATCCGCTCCGGACGTCACCGACGGCGAAGATCCCCGGCACCGTCGTCTCGAGGAATGCCGGCGGTAACCCGTCGCGCCACTTGTCCTTCGGGATGGATCGCCCGGTCAGCAGGAAGCCGTGTTCGTCTCGCTTGACCTGGTGGGGAATCCAATCGCAGGTGGGCGCCGCACCCAGGAGCAGGAACAAACCCGACGCGGCGATCCGCTGCGACGATCCCGTCCGGTTGTTGCACAGTTCCAGCCATTCCAGATGACCTTTACCGCCTCCGTCGACCACTTCGGTGTGCCCGGCCACCGTGATGCATGGGCTCGCGTCGATCTCCCGGATCAGGTAATCCGACATGGTTTCCGTGAGCGACTCGCGGCGGATCGCGATGGTGACCGATCGGGCGAACCGCGACAGGTGCATCGCCGCCTGTCCGGCTGAGTTGCCGCCACCGACCACCACGACGTCGCGGCCCGCCATCTCGCGGGCGGCGCTGGTGGCGGCACCGTAGTAGACACCCGACCCGACGAGGTCTTCGCATCCCCGGATGCCGAAGCGGCGGTAGGCGACACCGGTGGCGATGACAATCGTGCGGGCACAGATACGGGCTTCACCTACGTGGACGTGGTGGTGGTCGAATTGCGAGTCGATGTCGATATGCGTGACACCGCGACCGCAGTAGAACTGCGCGCCGAAACGGCTGGCCTGGATCCGGGCACGTTGCGCCAGGCGCATCCCCGAGATCCCGCGCGGGAATCCGAGATAGTTGCGGATCATCGAGCTGGTTCCGGCCTGCCCGCCCACGGCTCCCTCCTCGATGACGGTGGTGGACAGACCTTCCGAGGCGCCGTATACCGCAGCGGCCAGACCGGCGGGGCCCGAGCCGATCACCAACAGGTCGGCGACGGTGCCTTCGGGGATGTCGTCGGGGGTTCCGTAGATGCGGGCGGCGACCTCGCTGACGGTCGGCCGCGATAGTGGCGGTTTGCCCGGGTGGTAGAGGAGCGGCAGGTCGGAGTCGCCGGTCACCGATTCGAGGATGTCCCGGCCCTCCCGGGATTCCGGGTGATGAATCTGTACGGGCATGCCCATCCGGTCGAGGAAGTCGCGGATCTCGGCGAGTTCGGGTGATGGTCCGTCGGCGACGATCTGCATGAACGCCACCTCGGGTGTGGCGACCGACCAGCCCCAGTCCGACAGATATTCGACGATTGCCGTGTGGAACTCCTCGTCGCGCTGGCCACGAGGTATGCCGAGATAGGTGTCGAAGCGACCTTCGGCGATGCCGGTTCGCAGTTCGTCGTACGAGGTTCCGAACCGAAGCGCCGGGACGAGGGCGATCCGGCGTGCGGTGGGGACGACAAACCGCAACTTCTGAAGCAGGTCTGACCCCTGCCACTGACCGAGCTCCTCGAGTTCGACAAGGATCAGGGCGATCGGAACACTGTGTTCCACAAGCGCTTTGACGATATCGAGACAGGCTTCGCCGGTGTCGGCGTATTTGACGGTGTAGTCGCGGCCGTAGCGACTGCGGATCTCGTCGATGACGGTGTTCCGCGAGGTTTCGGTGGTGGCCAGCACTATCGCCGGCGTCAGACGGTCATTGGGATCAAGAGCGGCGGGATCGAGCGAGCCTGAGGTCACCTCGTCAAATCTAGTGCGGTGTTGGCGTCAGTGTGGGTGTAAGTGTTTTCGGTGCCGCGTCGGCGCTGGAAACTCGAACCAGCCGACTTCGGTTGTTTGCCTTCGTCGAGAGGTCGTTACCTGATGTCCCGCAAGATCCGGTTCAACGCGTTCGACATGAACTGCGTCGCCCATCAATCGCCCGGCCTGTGGCGTCATCCGCAGGACCGGTCCTGGGACTACAACACCCTCGACTACTGGGTCGACCTGGCAAAAGTCCTGGAGACGGGCGGTTTTGACGGACTGTTCATCGCTGATGTCCTCGGTACCTACGACGTGTTCGCGGGGACCGACGAGGCCGCGATCCGTCAGGGTGCCCAGATCCCGGTCGCCGATCCGCTGCTCCTGGTCTCGGCGATGGCCCACGCCACCGAACATCTCGGTTTCGGCATCACCGCGGGCACGGGATTCGAGCACCCGTACCCGTTTGCGCGCCGGCTCTCGACCCTCGATCACCTGACCCGCGGCCGGATCGGCTGGAACGTGGTCACCGGTTACCTGCCCTCGGCGGCCCGGAACATGGGCGAGGTCGACCAGCTCGAGCACGATGCCCGCTACGACCATGCCGACGAGTACCTCGAAGTTCTCTACAAGTTGTGGGAAGGCTCCTGGGAGCGGGACGCGGTCCGTCGCGACAAGGACCACGGAGTGTTCGCCGATCCCGCCAAGGTTCACCACATCGGCCATCGCGGTGAGCATTTCAGTGTGCCGGGCATCCATCTCTCGGAACCGTCGCCGCAGGGATCGCCCGTGATCTACCAGGCCGGGGCCTCACCACGCGGAGTGAGGTTCGCCGCCGAGAACGCCGAGGCGGTTTTTGTCGGCGCACCCACCAAAGAGCTTCTGCGCAACCTGGTTACGAACATCCGGCAAGAGCTGGTCGCCGCCGGCCGCGACGCCTACGACGCTCGCATCTACACGCTGCTCACCATCATCACCGACGAGACCGAGGAAGCCGCACAGGCCAAGGCGGAGGAATACCAGCGCTACGCCAGTGCCGAGGGCGCACTGGTGTTCATGTCGGGCTGGATGGGAATCGACCTGTCGGAGTACGACCTCGACGAACCGATCGGCAACGTGCACAGCAACGCAATCCAGTCTGCGGTGGCCGCTTTCAGTCAGGCGTCCGGTGATCGCAAAGAGTGGACTGTCCGCGACATCGCGGCCTGGGGCGGAATCGGTGGCATGGGTCCCGTGCTGGTCGGGTCGGGTGAGAGCATCGCCGACCAGTTGCTCGAATGGGCCGAGTTCACCGATGTCGACGGATTCAACCTCGCCTACGCCGTGACGCCGGGTACGTTCACCGACGTCGTCGACCATGTGGTCCCGGCGCTGGAGGCCCGGGGTGCCTACGACCGTGAATATGTGCCGGGTACGTTGCGGCACAAGCTGTTCGGCAAGGGCGATCTGTTGCCCGACTACCACCGCGGCGCCACCTACCGGGTCGGCGGCGTCAACTCCACCATCGATGACTCGGTACGCGGCGGGGTCGCTGCGCATTCCTGATTCCCGCACCTGACTCGGGTGGTAGTTGATATCAACAGACCATGACTCACGATCTGTTCGACATCAGCGGAAAGACTGCTCTGATCACCGGGGGTACCAGTGGGATCGGAGCGATGATTGCCCACGGACTCCAGGCGCGGGGGGTCAAGGTGGTGATCGCCGGACGCAAAGCCGACGCACTCGAGAAGGCGTCGGCGGACGGGCTCACCGCGATCGGGGCAGACCTGTCGACGCCGGACGGTTGCACCAAGCTGGCGCAGGACGTGCTCGAACAGGTCGACTCGCTGGACATCCTGGTGAACAACGCCGGAGCCACCTGGGGCGCCCCGGTCGATGACTTCCCCGCCTCTGCCTTCGACAAGGTGCTCGACCTCAATGTGCGGGCGCCGTTCCTCCTGACGCAGGCGTTGCTACCGGCGCTGGGTGAATCGGCCACGCCGGACGACCCTTCGCGGATCATCATGATCGGCAGCATCGACGGGCTTCGGGTACCGGAGACCCCGTCATATTCGTACACGGCCAGCAAGGCCGCGGTGCATCAGCTCACCCGGCACCTGGCCGGTCACCTCGCCTCGCGGAACATCACCGTGAATGCCATCGCACCAGGGCCTTTCGAGTCGCGGATGATGCGGGCGATGCTGGAGGAACGGCGCGACGACATTGAGGCGGGTACGCCGCTCGGTCGTATCGGTCGGCCCGACGACATGGTCGGTGCCGTTGTCTATCTGAGCAGCAGGGCCGGCGGCTATCTGACCGGTGCGGTGATCCCCGTCGACGGTGGTATTTCGACCACGAGATGACCGATTTGTGCATCTAGGTCACAAATTCTCATGCAAAACCGCGAACTGGGCGCGAAACCGGTAGCGGGATTGTAGGGATTCTGTGACCCGGCATGCGATGATTAATGTGGTCGCCGATAGGCGGCGATTTGCCGAGCAAGGAGCAGTCGGGACATGTGGGATTCTTTCTGGGACTTCATCTGGTACACGCTGGTGATCTTCGCTTTCATCGCGTATTTGATGATCCTCTTCTACGTATTGATAGACCTGTTTCGTGACCACAAGACGTCGGGCTGGTTCAAGGCGGTATGGATTCTCTTCCTGGTCCTGTTGCCGTACATAACCCTCTTCGTCTATCTCATCGCACGCGGTCGTGGAATGTCTGAGCGGGCACTCGAAGCCCAGGTCCAGGCAAAGCAGCAGACCGACGCCTACATCAAGGAAACCGCCGGAAGTGCGGCGCCTGCAGATCAGATCGCGTCCGCAAAGGCGTTGCTGGACGCGGGCACCATCAATCAGGGCGAGTTCGAGCAGTTGAAGGCAAAAGCGCTGGCGCACTGACCAGCAAGCAATTCACTCCAGGCACCGAACGCCCATCGCGTTCGGTGCCTGGAGTGTTTTTGTGAGGGCTGGCCCCGACCGGCAGTGTGCCGTGTCACTGCACATGATGAGCGACGGTGCTATGCATGACTGACGTACGGCGAAAGCTGCTCCAGAACCGGGGCGGGTCGGCTGCGCTAACCGAAATGGTGACGCACAGATCCAAACGGACGGCGATGACATGCGAATACTTGTACTGGGAGCCACCGGCTACATCGGGGCCCGACTGGTCACAAAACTGCTGGCCGACGGCCACGACGTGGTCGCTGCGTCGCGGAATCCCAACAGACTGAGGCAGTTCGGTTGGTTCGCCGACGTTTCGACCGTGAAACTCGATGCGATGGACATCGATTCGGTGCGCGCCGGCCTGAGCGCGGCCGGACAGCTCGACGTTGTGTACTACCTGGTCCATGCCATCGGCCAGAAGAATTTCCGCAGGGACGATGAGGTCGCGGCGCAGAATGTCGCACGCGCGGCGCGTGATCACCAGGTAGGGCGCATCGTCTACCTCGGTGGATTCGTTCCGCACGACGGTGAACTCTCGGAGCATCTCGAGAGCCGCTCGGAGGTGGGCCGGGCATTGGACACCGACGGTGGCCCCGAACTGGTCTGGCTGCGTGCCGCGGTGGTGATCGGTGCGGGTTCGACGTCGTTCGAGATGGTGCGGTACATGTCCGACCGGCTCGCGGTGATTCCGCTGCCGTCGTGGATCGACAATCCGATGGATCCCATCTCGGTGCGCGACGCCATCCACTATCTCGCAGCGGCTGCGTTTGAAACGGTGCCGCCGGGGTATTACGACATCGCGGGCACGGAGACCTCGTCCTACAGCTCCTTGCTGTTTGCATATCTCCGCGCGAGCCGGTCGCCGCGGATCGGTGTGGTGTTGCCCGGCATCGACGTTCGGCTGGCCGGCTTTCTCAGCGGCCTGGTGGTGCCGATACCCAGCGGTCTCGCCTCTGATCTGGTGCGGTCGCTGGACCATCCGATGACGGCCTCGGAGAATACGATCCGCGACCACGTCCCTGATCCGCCTGGAGGCCTCTTGACGATTCGAGAAGCGGTGCGGCGCTCGGTCGACAGCCCGATGCCGAAGCCGGTGGACGAATTGGCCGACATCCATCATCTCGCCGATACCGATCCGTCTTGGGCCGGGGGAGATCTGATGCGTGTGAAACGTGGCGTCCGGAACCGTGTGGTGAAGCCGGTGCGTTCCGTGGTGGGCGCGGCTGTTGCCACGACCGGTCTGTACAAGTTGTGGGGCATATTTTGATCACACTGCCGGAGAGACTCGAATTCCTGCTGGGCACAGTCCAAGACGATTCCGAACCCCCGGAGTCGCGGCCGGCGATGATACGACGGCGCATCGTCGTCGTTGTCGTGCTGATCGCGGGCAGCGTGATGCTCGGTATGTCCCTGTCGATCGAGCCTGGGGATTCCTCGTTCTACCCCATGACGTTTGCGCTCGCCGCGGTGTGGGCGGCCGGGGCGTTGTTGTCGGGGCCGTTGCCGCTCGGCTCGTTCCCGCCTCCTCGAGGTGGTCCGGTACGTGCCGTGTGGATCGGCGTGGTGGTCGGTGCGCTCCTCGGGGTGATCTTCGTGCTCGGTGGCCTTGTCGCCAGGGAGATCCCGCCCGTACGCGACTTCATCGCCGAAGTTCTCGACCACGCGGACACCGGCGGTCTGTTCCTGGTGCTGTCCACCGCGATCGTCAACGGCGTCGCGGAGGAGATGTTCTTCCGTGGTGCGGTCTACAGCGCACTTCGAGGTCATGCGCCGGTGATCTTCTCGACGATCATCTATGTGATCGCCACACTGGCCAGCGGCAATCCGATGCTGGGGTTCGCCGCGATCCTGCTGGGTCTGGTCTGTGCACTCGAACGTCGCGCGACGGCCGGTGTGCTGGCGCCGGCGTTCACACATGTCGCGTGGACCATTGTCATGGTTCTGGTTCTACCGCAACTCTTTTGACCGGATGTCCCGTCTGCGGGGCGACAACACTGATGGAGGGGTTTGTATGGCAGGTGTGGATGTTTCGGTGCGGTCCAACCTTCGGCCCGACGCCGCGTGGGAGATGGCATCGGACCTGAGCCGATTCGGCGATTGGATGACGATCTTCGCGGGCTGGAAGAGCCCGCTCCCAGCTCAGGTCGAGTTGGGTACCGAGGTCTCATCGCTGATCAAGGTCAAAGGGTTCCGCAACACGATCCATTGGACTGTGACGCGGTACGAGAAGCCTCAGCTCCTCGAACTCTCGGGTCGCGGACGTGGCGGTGTGCACATCGACATCGAACTGAAGGTGACTCCCGACGGAGACGGTTCGGTATTCGACCTCACCGCCACCCTGAGCGGCGGCGTGCTGAACGGGCCCGTCGGCAATCTTGTTGCGAGGGTCATCGATTCGGATGTTCGCAGGTCCGTGGACAACCTGGTGGCCTTGGGTAGGTGACGCCGCACTGACTGGTACTCATCCCCAGTCCAGGGTTTGTAGAGTTGTGGACACGGGTATGTAGTGCCGACGACACTTGAGAATGGCGGTCGCAGACGCCGAAGGTCTACCCGACGTTAGGAACATGAAGTGAGTACTACGTATCAAGCGGTTGAGATTCTCGCCGAGCGGTCGACCACCACGACATCGGTGGGCGTGATCGGGTACATCATCATCGGCGGTCTCGCCGGTTGGCTGGCAAGCAAGTTCATGGGCACGGACAAGCAGATGGGCATCCTGCTCAACATCGTTGTCGGTGTGATCGGGGCGTTTCTGGGTGGGTTCATTCTGAGCTTCGCCTTCGACACCGCCAGTGGTGGATGGTGGTTCACCTTCTTTACGGCCTTGCTCGGCTCGGTCATCCTGCTGTGGATTGTGAAGAAGGTCAGAAGAACCAAATGACCCGGATTGGGCTCTCTGATCTCGATGTACTCCCGCTCAACCTGGGCGGCAACACTTTTGGCTGGACCAGCGACCGGGACACGTCGTTTGCCGTCCTCGACGCGTTCGTCTCGGTCGGCGGCAACTTCATCGATACCTCCGACAGCTACATGGCATCGATCCCGGGCAATTCGGGAGGCGAGTCGGAAACCATTCTCGGGCAATGGCTGACCGCGCGTGGTGGGCGCGATGACATCGTCCTGGCGACCAAGGTGAGCCGACATCCGGACTTTCTGGGGCTTGCACCCGACAACATCGCCAAGGCTGCCGAGGCGTCCCTACAACGACTGCAAACCGATCACATCGACCTCTACTACGCGCACTACGACGATCCGGACGTGCCGTTGGAAGACACCCTGGGTGCGTTCGACTCATTGGTTCGCGCAGGCAAGGTCCGATACCTCGGGATCTCGAACTATTCACCCGAACGCATCTCCGAGTGGTTGGCGATTTGTGAAACCAACGGATTTGCCAAACCGGTTGCCCTGCAACCGCACTACAGTCTGGTGGCCCGGGAACCCTTCGAATCGACCCTGCGTCCGCAAGCCGAGAAATTCGATCTCGGTGTGATGCCGTACTGGGCACTCGCCAGTGGCTTCCTCACCGGTAAGTACCGAACGCAGGCCGACGTCGACGGTGCCGCGCGCAAGCGGATCGTCGACGGCTACTTTTCCCCCGAAGGTCTGGCCGTGGTCGACGAACTGGCGGTCATCGCGACAGCGCACGACGTGGAGATCGCCACGGTGGCACTGGCCTGGACGCGGCAACAATCGACGGTGGTCGCACCCATCGCCAGCGCCCGCGTACCCGGGCAATTGGATGCTCTGATGGCCTCGATCGACCTGGAATTGTCAGATGCCGAACTAGTTCGACTCGACATGGTGTCGGCGTCGGTGGTCACGGACTGACCCGCGACCGCCGAGCGTGCCCTCGTTACCGCCGACCGTGCCAAAGGTGCAGGGGCGTTTTCGGCCCGCTCGACGGTCGGTTCGGCACGCTCGACGGTTCAGGCGCGGGCTACCTGCGGGCTCGTCGGCTGGACTGGATTGTCTGGCGCGACATAGCTGCCGAAGCGTTGACTACGCGGTCGCCGTAGCGTTCGAGCACGAGTGCCTGCGTCGCGGCCAGGTGGGCGCGGGCCAGACGTTCGGCTTCTTCGGCCCGGCCGGCGGCGATTTCCTCGACGAGCCGGTGATGAGCATGGACCGCACCTTCGGCCTCGAGCTGCGACGGGTACTCACCGTGCCGCGTGCGGGCTTCTGCCCAGGCCTCTTCCTGTGCCGACCACAGTGCGACGTAGCTGCCCACGGCGTAACGGATGGTCGCGTTGGGTGTGAACGACACGACCAGGTCGTGGAAGTCGCGGGCGGAATGGGTGAAGTCGACGCCGTTGGCGATGTGGTCGACGGAGTCGTCGATGGTCTTCTGCAGGGCCGGGACCACAACTTCGAGGCGGTCTTCGCGTTTGGCGCACTCGGCGGCACACATGGGCTCGAGCATCTGGAGTCCGGCTGCGAGGTCCCTGAGGGTGACGCGGCCGGCCTGCAGGGACAGGCCCAGGTGGTAGGCGGCCGACGTCTCGTCGGGGCGGTGGACGTCCGCGCCGCCGATGTTGCCGCGACGGACCGTGACCAGGCCTTCGGTCTCCAGGATGCGCAGGGCTTCGCGGATCGAGGGGTAGCTGACGCCGAAATCCTTGACCAGTTGTTCCTGGGTGGGGAGACGGTAGTGGTCGTCGCCCAGGATGTTGTCCCGCAGCTCGTCGGCCACGGTTTCGGCGATCCGGCGCTGAGGCACCCGGCGACTCGGGACTGTTGTCACGCTCGCCACCTTATATTCACTCGGCCATCTTAATCTGACGAGACTTACCATTCAAGTATTCCAATCCTTGTGAGGATTGAGTTACCGTGCACGTATGGACTTCACGTTGGGTGAGCCGGCGAATGTGCTCCGCGAGGACCTTCGCCGGCTGATCAAGGACAATGTCCCGGCAGAGTTCCGGGGCGCGTTCACCGATGATCCGGGCGACCTCGAAACCGCCCAGGCATTCTGTCGGTTCCTCGCAGAGCGCGATCTGCTCTGTCTGGCCTGGCCCGAAGAGTTCGGCGGACGTGGTGCCTCGGTCTGGGAACAGACAGTGGTCCGCGAGGAGATGTGGGCACATCACGAGCCGCGGGGCGCCCAGTACATGGGCGTGAACTGGGTCGGTCCGACGATCATGCGGCACGGGACAGAAGCGCAGCAGCAGTTGCACCTCCCGCCGATAGCGCGCGGCGAGGTGATCTGGTGCCAGGGCTTCAGTGAACCCGGGTCGGGCTCTGACTTGGCGTCTCTGCGCACCGCAGCGCGGCGTGAGGGTGACGGCTGGAGCATTTCCGGGCAGAAGATCTGGACCTCGTACGCGACGATGGCCCAGTGGTGTTTCCTTCTCGCCCGCACCTCATCGGGGGAGCGCAAGCAACACGGGCTCACGGTCTTCCTCGTTCCGATGTCCGATCCGGCCATCGAGGTGAGGCCCATCCGCGCGATGCTTGGTCCCCATCACCTCAACGAGGTCTTTTTCAACGACCTCAAGGTGACGCAGGCGCATGTCCTCGGAACCGTCGACGAGGGATGGAAGGTCGTCCAAGAAGTACTCGCATTCGAGCGCGTGGGGATCGCCCGCTACGCCCGGTGCGAGAAGCTTCTGCAAGAGGCGCCGGAGGTCCTGGGCGACGAGTGGGACAATCTGCCCGCCGAACTCCTCGCACGGTGGGCCCGGATGCTGGTGCACTGCCGTCGGGCAAGGTTGCTCGCGTATCGGGTCGTGTCGATGCAGAGCCAGGGGCAGGTGCAGCCGGCCGACGCTGCGCTCTACCGGATCGCGGTGACAACACTCGACCAGGCCAGCGCCAGCGTCCTTGCGGAGATCGCCACCTACGCCCCGATGACGGGTGAGGCGGCAGAAGGATTCCGGCTCGACGTCCAGGCGCACTGGGGCTACTCGCAGGCGGCAACGGTCTCATCGGGGAGCATCGAAATGCAGAAAATCCTACTGGCTCGCAACCTGCTGGCGGCGTCATGAACATCGAACTGAGCCCAGAGGCCATCGAATACGGAACGACGGCACTGCGGGCATTCGAATCGGCCGGCGGTGACCGGCTCCTCGAAGTGGCGGAAGTCGATCCGGCCGGACGTGATCGTGCGCTGGAACCGGTGTTCGCCGGCCTCGGCGCCTGGGACCTCAATCCCCGTGGCGACGATGATGAACTCGAGGCAGCGGCTGCGTTGTGCCGGAGCGCCGGTTACTGGGGCATCCCGTACCCGGTTGCAGAACGTCTCTCCAAGCCCGTCGACCTCGACGTCGACGGATTGGTGGTCGTCGCCGACCACGGCCCCGCAGCTGCCATCGCCGACCTCGATTTGCGATGGTCTGCGGTCGCATTGAGCGGCCTTCGCAGTTCGGTCACCGTGCTGCCGGCGATTTCGTCCCCGCGTACGTCGGCGTTTGTCGCGCCCCTCGAGCTCACATCGATCGACCACGACGGCGCCAACGATCTCGCACTCGGGCTGGTTCTGCCGTGTTGGACATTGCTGGGAATGCTCGACCGTGCCCTCGAACTCACCCGCGCGCACGTACTCATGCGCGAACAGTTCGGCCGCCCGCTGGCGCGGCTGCAGGGTGTCCAGTTCCAGCTCACCGACGCCGAGGTCGAGCGCAGTGGCATGGAGATCCTCGCCAAGTACGCGTTGTGGAGCATCGAGGCAGGCCTGGACGAGGCCGTGGACGACGCATTGGCGTTGCGGTTGGCAGCCGTGGAGGCGGCCGACGTCGTGTTCCGGGTTGCCCACCAACTCCATGGGGCCACCGGCTTCTGCGACGAGACCACACTCTCGTGGCTCTCGCGCTACAGCCTGCCGTTGCGACGACTCCCGCTGGGACTCTCGGCGACCGGCGCGGCCCTGAGCTCGCGCGTGAGTCGCAAGGGCCTGACCGGACTCTTCGGCAACACATCTGTCGCGATGCCCGAACCGGCGGCGATCATTCAATGACAACCAGTGGGGAACCAGTGAAATACGATCTTCCCGACGAACTGACGGTGACCAGTGACGGACCCATCCGCACGGTGACCATCAATCGGCCCGACGACCTCGGTGCGGTCAACAAGAACCTGCACTGGGCTCTGGCCAACGTCTGGCGGCAGATCGCTGCCGACCGCGACGCCGCCGTGGTGATCCTCACCGGGTCGGGTCGGGCATTCAGTGCCGGCGGAGATCTGAACTGGATCACCTCCTTCCTCGACGACCCGGTCGGCCGCGACGAGAGCATTCGCGAAGGCGCCGAGATCATCGACGAGATGCTGCGGTTCCCGCTGCCGATCATCGCTGCCGTGAACGGCCCGGCGGTCGGTCTCGGCTGCAGTATCGCGGTGCTCTGCGACATGGTGCTGATCTCGGAGAAGGCCTATCTGGCCGATCCTCACGTGGCAGTCGGTTTGGCCGCCGGTGATGGCGGAGCGGCGTTCTGGCCGTTGCTGACGCCGATCCTGAGGTCGCGGGAGTACCTGTACACCGGTGACCGGATCCCGGCAGCAACTGCTGTCGAGTTGGGTCTGGCAACACGTGTCTGTGCCCCCGATGACCTGGGCGACCAGGCGCAGCAACTGGCGCAGCGTCTCGCCGCGCAACCCCGCGAGGCGTTGCAGAGCACCAAACGCATCGTCAACATGCATCTGAGCCAGGCCCTCGCCGGCCCATTGCAGGCCGGATTCGCCGCTGAGGTTGTCACGATGCAGTCCGAGGAACACCGCAAACGCCTTCTGGCGCTGGTGGAACGGGCTCGCTCCTGATGTCAGAAGAGCTCAGTGACTTCCGTGCGACGGTCCGGGATTGGTGTGTGGACAACATTCCGGCGGACTGGCGATCGGCGCAGACCGGGGTGTCGGATGAGGAGTTCGTCCGCTTCCAGAAGAACTGGTTCGCCGAACTCCGCCAAGCCGGATATGCCGTTCCGCACTGGCCGGCCGCGTGGGGTGGCGGCATGACGGTCGAGCAACAAGTGGTGCTCTACCAAGAACTCGCCGCCCACGACGCACCTCGACTGGTGTTGCCATTCGTCTCGATCCACCACGCGGCATCCACGCTGCTGGCCGCCGGGACGCAGAAGCAACGCGAACGCCACCTCCCGGCGATCCTCGACGGTGAGATCTGGTGTCAGGGATTCTCCGAACCCGGCGCGGGTTCGGACATGGCTGCTCTCAAGACATCTGCGCGCAAGAACGGTGACACGTACATCGTCAACGGCCAGAAGCTCTGGGCCAGTGGCGCTCTGCACGCCGACTGGTGCCTGCTGTTGGCGCGAACGGATCCGGAGGCGCCCAAACGGCGCGGGATCTCGTACTTCCTGCTCGACATGCGCACCCCCGGTATCGACGTCCGGCCCATCCGGCAGGCGACCGGCGAGTCGCACTTCTGCGAGATCTTCCTCAACGACGTGGTGATCCCGGCCGAGAATCTCGTCGGTCCGGAGAACGCCGGCTGGCAGGTGGCCCAGGAGACACTCGGCGCCGAACGCGGGATGACGATGCTGGAACTGTCGGAACGCCTGGCACACGGTGGTTTTCGATGGCTGGTCGAAGAATGCTCGAAACCCCGCCGGAACGGTTCTGTGCCGCTCGATGATTCGCGGGTGGCAGATCGGCTCGCGGAGTTGGAGATTCAGATCGACGGCCTGCGACTGCTCTGCTCCGACTTTGCGACCAACGACGACTCCGGGCCGGCGGATGCCTCGATCGTGAAGCTGTTCTACAGCGAATTGCTGCAACAACTGACCGACTTCGGTGCCGAGGTCGCCGGGCTGTCCGCGCAGACCGACCTGCGTAAACCACTGTCGAGCGGATGGGAATCCGGTTCCTGGGTCCTGGATTTCATCGGATCGTGGGAATGGACCATCCCGGGTGGCACCAGCGAGATACAACGCAACATCATCGGCGAGCGGGGCCTCGGTCTGCCGCGAGAACCGGCGGGAGCCTGATGTCGACTGACAACCTCTCCGAACTGCACGATCTCTCCGAGTTGCATGGGGAACTTCGCGCGGTCGCACGTGACCTGCTTGCCAAAGTGGACGTCGGTACCCCGGTCGATTGGCAGCAGGTCGCCGGATCCGGATGGCTCGGACTGGAAGCAGCAGAGGAATTCGACGGCGCCGCTGCGACTTTCGCCGAGACGGCCGTTGTCCTGCGAGAAGCCGGACGAGCGCTGACAACCGGCCCCTACCCGGCCGTGGCAACACTGAGCCTGGGACTGCTGGAATCGCTGGCGTCGTCTCCGGCCCGCGATGAACTGTTGCGGGACACCGTATCCGGTGGTTCCGTCCCGATTGTCGTGGTCCAAGGCGAGAGCAACCTCGACGAGATCGATCAGACGTCGTTCCGCATCACCCGCGACGAGGCGGGATGGCACCTGCGCGGTGACGCCGACCTGGTCCTGGGTGCCCCCGGCGCCGACCGCCTCCTCATTCCCGCGCTTGATGCAGAGGACGTCGGCGGTGGGATCGTCATCGTGGCCGTCGATTCGACCACCAGTGGACTGACGGTTGTTGATCAGCCGGTTGTCGACCTCACCCGCAGCTTCGGTCGCGTGATCGCCGACGACGTGGTGGTGCCGGTGGAATCGGTGTGGCGGTTCGCGTCGGACGGCGCGGATGCGCTGCGGCACCTTCACGATCGCGCGGCACTCGGAGTAGCTTGCGACAGTCTCGGGCTCAGTGAGGCCGTGATGGCGTTGACGGTCGAATATGTCGGTGTACGAGAACAATTCGGCCGCAAGATCGGATCATTTCAGGCCG
Source organism: Nocardia sp. 348MFTsu5.1 (assembly GCF_000383535.1). Lineage (NCBI taxonomy): Bacteria > Bacillati > Actinomycetota > Actinomycetes > Mycobacteriales > Nocardiaceae > Nocardia > Nocardia sp. 348MFTsu5.1. The sequence continues at coordinate 213,329 of NZ_KB911511.1, read as the reverse complement.
TGAAGCACGCCTGCGCCGACATGCTCGTCCAGGTGACGGTGGCACAGAAGCTCGTTGATGCTGCAGTCGGTGCGCTGGCCGCCGACCAACCCGATGCCGCGGTGGCGGTTTCGATGGCCAAGTCGTTCACGTCTGCGATGGCCGTGGATGTGGCGGGCAAGGCAATGCAACTCCACGGCGGTATGGGCTACACGTGGGAGAGCAATATCCACGTCTACCTCAAGCGCGCCATTTTGAATCGGTCACTGTTCGGTTCACCCGCGCAGCATCGCGCAGGACTGGCCGCCCGATACCGATAGTCTGCTGTTCTGGCGGCCTCGACCCGAAGGTCTCGGCCGCCAGAAACACCACATCCCAGAACATCTCGCTACTGGGTTGCGGGAGCGAGCCTCTTCGTGGCGAGTTCGCGGATCTCGCTGGTCTTGATTTTCGCGCTGCCGGTCAGAGTGACCTCGTCGTCGGTGAAGAACAAAACATGGCGCGGCACTTTGTAACTCGCCAGCTCGGCCTTGACGAACGTGCGGACCTCTTCGGGGTCGAGCTGTGCGTTGTCGTGCGGAACGATGCACGCGACAACCACTTCGCCGAGCGTCTCGTGCGGCACGCCGACGGTGCGCGTGACCTTGACGCCGGGATGTCCGACCAATACCTCATCGACCTCGAGGGGTGACACGTTGGCGCCACCGGTCTTGATGATGTCAGTGAGGCGGCCTTCCCAGAACAAACGGCCTTCGGCGTCGAGATAACCGCCGTCCCCGGTGACGAAGAAGCCTTCGTCGTCGACGGTCTCGCTCAGCGGTGTGCCGAGATATCCGAGCATCAACGTCGGTCCCTTGACGCAGATCTCACCGCGTTCGCCCAGCGGGACGGTGTCACCGGTCAACGTGTCCACGATCTTCACCGTCATGCCGGACAGCGGTTTGCCACTGCTGCCGCCGGCCTGCTCCTCGGTGGTGTTCGCCGGGAGAATCGTTGAGATCGTGAAGGTTTCGGTGTTTCCGTAGGCGTACCCGGGTTCGATCCATTCCGCGGTGACGGACGGATGGCGGGCCACGGGGGTGCGATAGTCGACAAAGCGGAGACTGCTCAGATCCGCTGTGGCCCAGTTGGGCGCCGATTCGAATTGTGCCCATTGATGCGGCCAGGCGAACGGGAAGTTCACCTTTTCGGATTCGATGAGCTCCAGCGCTTCGGTGGCGTCGAAGGTCGTCTGCAGTACGAGCGATCCACCGCTGGCCAGCGTATTGCCCAGTGCCATGGCGAAATTGCCGGACCAGAAGAATCCGTTGGCGCTCCAGCACCGGATGTTGTCGTCCGGGCCGAAGTTGTAGATCTGGCAGAAGCGCCACAGCTGAATGGAAACTCCACGATGAGCGCTGAAGATGCCCTTGGGCTTGCTGGTCGTTCCCGAGGAGAAGAACAGCACCGCGGTGTCGCTGGGCTTCACCGCGGCGGCTGTCGCCTCCACCAGCTCTCGTGGCTCGGATTGCCCACGTTCGAGGAACACATCCCAGGACTCGATCGCCCCGACACCCTCGCCGCCAACGGTGGCGAGGTGTCGCAGGAACGGATACTTTGCCGACTGCAGCGTGCCGGGTGCTGCGGTACCGATCTCGGGATCGAGGTCGGTCAGGACTGCGGTCAAGTCCTTGTTCAACACCTTGTGGTCGTACAGCAGCACCGAGACCTCGGAGATGTCGAGGAGGTAGTCCAACTCCGACGGGGTCGAGAAGGTGCTGAGTGTGACCGCAACACCACCGGCAAGTGACGTGCCGAAGACTGCTGCGATCCACTCGGGCCGGTTCGTCATGAGCACGCCGACTCGGCCGTCTTTACCGAGTCCGGTCGCGCGCAATGCGCGGGCCACCTCGACCGCGCGTTCCCACAATTCTGTGTAACTCCAGCGGATGACCCCCTCCGGCGTATGCAGGACGAGTGCCTCGCGGTCGCTGAACCGCGTGGTCACCTCACGCAGGAACCCCGGCATCGTGAGGGTGCCGAGCCCGGGTTCGTCGTCCAGTGGCGGGCCCGACACGACCGACAGCGGTGTCGGAGGGGAGTCAACCTTGGGAGTGCTCATGAAACGGACCTTTCGCGGTCTCTGGAACTGATGGCGCTCGGGATCTGCCGGGTGGCTAGAGCGGCAACTCGACTTCGGCCGTGCAGGTGACCAGCGTGACGCCGTTCTGGTCGGTGAGCTTCAGCTTGATCTGAACGAGCGGCACGCCCCATTCGGACTCGGCCTGCTTGTCGACGACCTCGGCGTCGAAGTAGGTGACGTCACCCTCGAAGGCGGGACCGCGGAAGTCGGCCTTGGTGTGCCGGACCATGCCGTCGATGCCGGCCCAGTTGGCCAGGAAGTCGGTGCACCAGGCACCCATCGTGGCGCCGTAGCCATACGCGCGGGCCATGCCGACCTCGCCCGCCTTCTCGTTGTCGATGTGACCGCGCGAAGGGCCGACGTACAGACCGTCACGCTTGCGCGGATCGATCTTGGCGCCCTCTTCGTCGAAGCCGAACCCTTCCATCCAGCCCGGATCCTGGTACACCCATGGATCGTCGACACCTTCGGGCGCAACCCATTCGAATGTTCCCCAGATGTTGAACAGGAAGGCGCGGTACTCGGTGGTGAAGCTCGCGATGCTGTGCGGTCCGATCACGCGACGATGGAGTTTGTCGCCTACCTTGACCTCCTCGAAACGCGGCGAGATGCCCTCTCGATTGGACATCAGCCAGTCATCGCGCAGCTTGTCGACCTCGTCCAGTTCTTCTTTGGTCCACTTCTTGAGCGAGCCGATCTGGCTGTCGTACATGCCGCGCTTGGTGGCTTCCTCGGAGAGGTAGCGAATGGCGGTCGACCGTTCCCGGGCGACGAGCGCACCATGCTGATTCTTGTGGGTGGTGTCGCCACGGGAGAACATGGTCGGGCCGGCGAACTTTGTCTCGGTGATCTTGTAATCGTGAAAGCGACGTTCCTGGAACAGTTTGTCGCCGGGGCGCACAGGCGTTCCGTAGAACCACCATTCTTCACCGCCGAAGATCAGGTGACTGTTCGGGATGTGTCCCACACATGCCGGTGCCGCGCCGTGCCCGTAGTCCAGGCCCACCGCGATCGACTGCGGTGCGATGAGTCCGCCGTATCGGCTTTTCTTTGCGAACGTTTCGTCCCAGTGCAGGGGATTCGGGTTGTCCATCGCCATGGCCCACCGACGGATGTCGGAGGTGCTGCAGGGATCCCAGAGTTGCCCGCCGCCAATGGGCTTGCCCACGCGGTGGTCGACGTCGGAGAGGTCGATCTGGACTGATTCTGTTTCGTTGCTGGTCATGCGTGTGCTCCTAATTCAGCGATTGACGTCGACGACGATGCGGCCACGGACGGTGCCGTCCATCAGCTGATCGGCTGCATTGATCGACTCTGCAAGTGAGATCTCGGTGGCGATCGATTCCAGGGCGCTCGGATCCAGGTCGCGGGACAGGCGTGCCCAGGCGGTGATCCGGCGTTCCTTGGGTGCCATCACGCTGTCGATGCCCAGGAGCGACACGCCACGCAGGATGAACGGCGCGACCGAGGCGGGGAAGTCCATGCCCTGTGCGAGACCGCAGGCGGTGACGGTGCCGCCGTAGCGGGTCTGGGCGCAGGCGTTGGCCAGGGTGAAGCTACCGACGGAATCGACAACTCCCGCCCAGCGCTCTTTCTGCATCGGCTTGCCCTTTTCGGACAGTTCGGCGCGGTCGACGACCGTCGTTGCACCGAGCTTCTGGAGGTACTCGACCTCGGACGACTTGCCGGTGGATGCGGCCACGGTGAATCCGGCCTTGGTCAGGAGTGCGATCGCAACGCTGCCGACACCGCCGGTGGCTCCGGTCACGAGGATTTCGCCCTGCTCCGGGCGGACGCCGGCGTTGACCAGGGCCTCGACGCAGAGGCTGGCGGTGTAGCCGGCGGTGCCGATCGCCATGGCCTGCTTCGCGGTGAACTCGGCGGGCAGCGGGACCAGCCAGTCGCCGTTGAGGCTCGCGCGCTGGGCGAAGCCGCCCCAGTGGGTTTCACCGACGCCCCAGCCGTTGAGGACTACCCGATCGCCTTCGGACCAGTCGCCGTGCGAGCTGGCCGTGACGGTGCCTGCGAGGTCGATGCCGGGCACCATCGGGAACTTGCGGACCACCGGGGACTTGCCGGTGATGGCAAGGGCGTCTTTGAAGTTGAGTGAGGAGTAGTCCACGTCGATCTGGACGTTTCCGTCCGGAAGTGCGGATTCCTCGACGTTCTGCACGGCAACCGATTGCCCTGCTTCGCCCTTTTCGATGACAACTGCCGAAAACATGAGTGAAGAAGTCCTTTCTGCACCCCAAAACGGGGCAATAATGTGGCCGACATTACGTTAATCCTCACAAGGATTGCAATGCTTGCAGTGGTACTGCTGACCGCGGATGCGTCAGCGAGCCGTCCAGCCGCCGTCGACCTTGATGGTCTGACCGGTGACGTAGCTCCCGGCGTCGGAGGCGAGCCAGAGCACAGCGCCGACTATGTCTTGCGCGGAACCTTCCTTCGGTAGAGGTGTGTTTCGGCGCAGGTACGCCGACGAGCGCTCGTTGGTGTAGAGCGGCGTGGTGATCTCGCTCCGGAAGAATCCCGGAGCCACCGTATTCACCCGGATCGAGTGCCTCGCCCATTGCACCGCGAGCTCGACCGTCAGGCCGGAGAGGCCGGCCTTGCTCGCCGCGTAGGACGCCTGCGGGATCCCGGGGATCCCGACCTGCCCACTGATCGACGAGATGTTCACGATCGAACCACCGCCGGCCGCGACCATGTGGGGAAAGGCGCTTTGGGCCAGCAGAAAAGGGGCCATCAGGTTCAAACCGAGGGTCTGCCGGATGGCCTCGAGTGGCTCGACCTCGGCCTTCTCCTCGGTGAACATGCTTCCGGCGGCGTTGATGATGATGTCCGGTGGACCGAGTTCGTCGACGACTGTGGGCACGATGGTGCCGACCTGCTCGAGGTCCGAGAGATCGCACGCAACGGCCAGGCCGTCGATGCGCTCGGCGACCTCGCTCAGCTTTTCCTTGCGGCGGGCCACCACCGCAACCCGTGCGCCGGCGTCGGCCAAGGTCTCCGCGACCGCGACCCCGAGTCCCGACGATGCGCCGGTCACGATGGCCACCTTGCCTTTGAGGTCGAACATCTCCGTCACGCGGTCGTTCCCTTCGATGTGGCCTGCCCGCCGGCAATACGTTGTTCTTCGACGAACTCGGCGAGGCCGGCGCGCTGCACCTTACCCATGGCATTCACCGGCAATGCGGTGACCTGCGCCCACGTCTCGGGGACCTTGTACGACGACACCTCGCGGCGGCAATGGGCGGCGAGGGCGTCGAAATCCAGTGTGGGCAGCGGGCTCTCGACAACGGCCGCGACCCGCTGACCCAGGCGGTCATCCGGTATCGGGTACACCGCCACGCGCTCGACGTCCGGGTGGGTGCCGATGGCGCGTTCCACCTCGAGTGGATAGATGTTGGCCCCGCCCCTGATGATCACCAGCTTCTTGCGGTCGACGACGGTCAGCCAGCCGTTGTCGTCGACGGTCCCGATGTCGCCGGTGGCCAATGGGCCCGGGGGCGATACGTCGAGTCCGTCCGGGCCCCAGTGGCCGAGCATCGACCGCCAGACACCCGCCCACTCGCCGTCGGTGGCCGCGGCCAGCTTCAGCTCGCCGACTTCGCCGGCCGGCAGCCGATTGTTGTCGTCGTCGAAGGCGGCGACGTCGAAGTGTGGGAGAACCTGGCCGCTGGCGCGTTGCTGCCACTGGCCGTCCGCCGGATCGATCGAGACCACTGTCGGCGCCTCGGTCAGTCCGTAGGTGACGCGGGGGATCAGTCCGTGGGCGTCGGCGAACTCCTGGCGCAGGGCGTCGGAGGTGTCGCCGCCACCGCTCCACACTTCCCGGAGTGAGCTCAGATCGGCGTCGGGGCGGCGTGCGAGGTCGTAGAGCTGGGCCGGTGCGCCGTTCCATACGGTCACGCGCCGGCTGCTGATCCACTCGATGACGCCTTCGACGTCGCGGCGGTTCATCACCACCGCGCATCCGCCTGCCTGTGCGGTGAGCAGCGTCGACAGCACCATGAGGTTGAGGATCGTCAGCGGAAAACTGTCGCCCTTGCGCAGGTCAGGGCCCCATCCGCGGGAGCTGACAAGTGCCGCGCCCGGCAACAGTAGGTTCCGGTGACTGTGGACCACTGCTTTGGGGCGACCCGAGGTCCCGCTGGTGAACGCGATCCCGGCCGGTGCATCGATGTCCGGCTCCACCGGTGGCGCGTCCAGATCGCTGCGGATCAATTCGGACCAGCGCTGCGGATCGACACACTCCGGGCCGGAGACCTTGCCGTTCGCTCCGGTCAGGAACGCGGCCGGCTCACACAGGTCGACGATGTCTTGTTGTTCTCCGGCAGCCAGGGCTTCGCCGACGCCGGTCCAGATCGCACCGATCCGTTGCGCGCCGTGGAAGGCTGCAACGATGTCGAGGTCGTTGGGAAGGCAGGCGGCGACGCGGTCGCCCGGGCGCACGCCCAACGACCACAACGCACCGGCGGCCCGCCGGGCTTGGTCATCGAGTTCGGTGTACGTCCAGATCCCGGAGGCGGCTTCGATCGCGGGCGCATCTGGACGGACCGCGAGAGAGGGTTCCAGGACCTGCCCGATCGGCTTTGAAATCTCCACCTGCTAGTCATACCACTATCCTTGTAAACATTGACCTGATAGCTTGGGTTCGTTGTCGATGAGGTTGGGTTGGGGATGAAACACACAGGTCCGTTGGCCGGAGTACGCGTAGTTGATTTGACGGCAATGGTCATGGGGCCTTACTGCACGCAGGTGATGGCCGACATGGGCGCAGACGTCATCAAGGTCGAGATCCCTTCCGGGGACAACACCCGATACATCTCGGTGGGGCCCGAACCCGGCATGGGTGGGGTGTTCGTGAACGTGAACCGCGGCAAACGCAGCGTGGTTCTCGATCTGCGGACCGACGACGACAAGCAGGTTCTGCGTGATCTGATCAAGACCGCCGACGTCTTCATCCACTCGATGCGCGCGACGGCGATCGCCAAACTCGGTTTCGACTACGACGCGGTCGCCGCGATCAACCCGTCGATCATCTACACGAACTGCTACGGATACGGCCGGGGCGGTCCGGACGCGAATCTCACCGCCTACGACGACACCATCCAGGCCGAATGCGGTCTGCCGTTCGCACAGGAACTGCTGACCGGCGAACCCAGCTATGTCGGCACCATCGTCGCCGACAAGGTCGCGGGCATGACGGCCCTCTACGCCACCACGATGGCGCTGTTCCACCGGGAACGCACCGGTGAAGGCCAAGAGGTCGAGGTGGCGATGTTCGAGACGATGGCTGCCTTCATGCTGGTCGAGCATGCCGGCGGTGCGATGTTCACGCCGCCGCTCGGCCCGGCCGCCTACCACCGGGCGGTGTCACCGAATCGAAAGCCGTACCGCACCAAGGACGGACACATCTCGGCGCTGGTCTACAACGACAAACAGTGGAACGCATTTGTCGGTGCTGTTGCCCCTGAATGGGCAGGGGAGCACTTCGCCACCCTCGAGCAGCGGGCCGCACGCATCAACGAGGTGTACTCGCTTCTGGGACAGACGTTTGCCGAACGCACCACCCAGGAGTGGCTCGACCTGCTGCGCTCCCTGGACGTTCCGGCCGCACCGGTCCGTTCCCTCGACGAGCTGTTCGACAATCCACATCTGGAAGCGGTCGACTTCTTCGAAGAGGTCGAGTCACCGTATGGCACAGTACGTTTCCCGGGACCGCCCACGTGGTTCTCCCGGACCCCCGGCCGGATCGACAGTGCGGCCCCCCGGCTCGGTGAGAACACCGAAGAGGTCAAGGCCCAGTTGCGTTCGGCCGAGGGGACGTGGTCGTGATGACGGACGCCGTGGCGATCGATCTGCAGCGTTACCTGCTCCCGGGCGATCGGATCGTCATCGGTCAGGCATGTGGTGAACCCACGACACTCATCGAAGCCCTCATCGAGCAGGGCCATGAGGTCGGGGGACTGTCGGCGTTCATCTCGACCAGTTTCTCCGGACTCTTCACGCCGGAAACGGCGAAGAGCTTCCGGCTGTCGAGTATGGGGGCGATGGGCTCGCTGCGGGTGATGAGCAAAGCCCATGAGCTGGACGTGGTTCCGTGCCATGTCGGCCAGATCGCCCCGATGATCGCGAGCGGCGACTTTGCGTGCGACGTCGCCCTGATCCAGGTCAGTCCCGCCGACGCCGACGGCAACCACAGTCTCGGACTCATCGCGGACTACGTACAGTCCGCGGTGGCCAAGGCCCGCGTTGTCATCGCCGAGGTGAACGATCAGGTGCCGTTCAGCTACGGCGAAACGATCCCGGCCTCCGCGATCGACTATGCAGTGCACGTCTCGCGGCCTCCGGTGGAGGTGAGGCCCGGGCCGATCACCGACACCGACATGGCGATGGCGCAGCACGCGGCCGCGTTCATCGGCGACGGTGCCGTCATCCAGATGGGCATCGGCGCGGTGCCCGAGGTGATGTTGCGGCTGCTGCGCGATCGCAAGGACCTCGGTGTGCATTCCGGCATGGTCGGTGACGGCCTGGTCGACCTCATCGAGGCCGGCGCGGTCACCAACGCCCGCAAGCGAATTGACCCCGGTGTGAGCATCGCGGGCGCACTGATCGGTACCCGGCGTCTGTATGACTTCGCCCATCAGAATCCGGAACTGCGCATGTGCAACACGGCGTATACCCACGAGGCGGCGGTGATGGCCCAGCTCGATGATCTGGTGACCATCAATTCAGCTCTGGAAGTGGATCTGACCGGTCAGGTCAACGCCGAGCAGAGTGGCGCCGCCTACCTCGGTGGCACCGGCGGTCAGCTCGATTTCGTTCGTGGAGGAGCCCGGTCGCCGGGCGGTCACGCGATCATCGCGCTTCCGGCCACCGCGAAAAAGGGAACAATCAGTCGGATCACCGCGACGCTGTCGGGTCCGGTCACCACGCCGCGTAGCGATGTCGATGTGATCGTCACCGAGTTCGGTGCGGCTGCGCTACGCGGCCAGAGCCTGGCCGAGCGCACCAAACGCCTTATCGCGATTGCACATCCGGACTTTCAGGAAGACCTATCCCGCGAGGCACACGTCATCCAGCAGAGGGGCTACTAGTGAGCGACGCCGTCCTGTTCGATGCCCGTGATGACGGCATCGCGATCATCACCATCAATCGTCCCGACACCCGCAACTGCCTGTCGGTCGATGTCCGCGAAGGTCTGCGCGAGGCGTGGGAACGCTTCGAGAACGACTCGGCACTGCGCGTGGCGATCCTGACCGGATCCGGCGAGACTTTCTGCGCCGGAGGCGATCTCAAAGAGATGGTCTCGACGGGTATGGCGGTCCCACCGCGCGATATGTTCGCCCTGCCCTACGACACCATCGAGCTGTCGAAGCCGACCATCGCCGCGGTGAACGGATTTGCCTTCGCCGGCGGCTGGATGATCGCCCAGGCCTGCGACCTGTGCGTGGCAAGTACCACCGCGAAGTTCGCCGTCACCGAGGTCAAAGTCGGCCGGAGCTCGCCCTGGGCGTCACCACTTATCCACATGATCCCGCAGCGGATCATGATGGAGATCCTGCTCACCGGAAAACCGATCACTGCGCAGCGGGCCTACGAAATCGGACTGGTCAATCGGGTCGCCGAACCAGAAGCATTGCTGGACGCCGCAATCAAGCTTGCGACCGACATTCTGGCCGGAGCGCCGCTGTCGGTGAAGGCGGCCCGGGACACGGTGATGATCGCAACCGAGATGGGTCGGTCCGACGCGTTGGCCGCAGCGAGGACCGCCGCGGAAGATTGCTACAACAGCGCCGATGCACAGGAAGGGCCCACCGCGTTTTCACAGAAACGGGCCCCGGTCTGGACCGGCAACTGACCCGTCGACCGTGCCGAACGAGCCGTTGACCGTGCCTTAATCACCGTCGACCGTGCCCAACCGACCGTCGAGCGTGCCGAAACTGCCAGCGCGCAAGAATTATTGGCACGCTCGGCGGTGATTAAGGCACGCTCGGCGGTGTGGGTCTCGGGGACGGTGCCGTCATCGAGTAGCACTGGTTGTTCGGGTCGTCCTGCCAGCCGTCGACCGTGCCGAACCAGCCGTTGAGCGTGCCGAACGAGCCGTCGATCGTGCCGAAATTCTCAGGGCGCGGGCATCATTGGCACGCTCGATGGCGATTAAGGCACGCTCGGCGGTGGGTTGGGCACGGTCGACGGGGGCGGGGTGGGGGAGAGCTAGCGGGGAGCCGGGAGGAACGGGCGTAGTCCTTCTTCCGGTTCGATCCCGAAGGACCGCAACGACATTGCCAGCATCGAGTAGCAGCCGACGGTGAAGACCACGTCCATGAGCTTCTGCTCGTCGAACTCCGCGGCGAGCACCTTCCAGGTGCGGTCGCGGACCACACCTTCGGACAGAAGCTCGTCGACGGACGCCAACAGCGCACTCTCGAGCGGGGACCACTGGGGTGCATCTGAGCCGATGGCCACCCGGCGGATCTCATCGGACGTAACACCCGCACGGTCGGCGAGGATCACGTGCTGCGCCCACTCGTAGTCGGACCGGCGGAGGTGGGCCACCCGCAGGACCAAGAGCTCGCGCTGGCGGATGGTCAGAGCCGACCCCGACAACAGGTGCTTGTTGAACGTCAGGAACGCCATTGCGAGGGAGGGATACCGGGCCAGCGTCCCGAGCAGGTTGTCGCCGGCCTGCCGGCCCTCCTCCGGTCCGGCACTGGCCACCGAGGACCGGAATCCGTCGACGAAATCCTGCATCTCGGTGGACCAGTCGGCTCGCTTGGCCGGATCGATCCGTGCCACTACGTGTTCCGTCCGCCGTTGACGCCGATGATCTGTCCGGTGATGTAACCGGCTTCCTCGCTGATGAGGAATGCGCATGTGGCAGCGACATCTTCGGGTTGACCGATCCGGCCGACGGGGGTCTTGGCGACCTGCGCGTCGACATCGACCATTCCGGAATCGACTGTCTGGCGAAGCATCGGAGTGTCGATGAAGCCCGGTGGCACGGTGTTGACGGTGATGCCGCGCCTGCCGAATTCGAGGGCCAGCACCTTGGTCAGGCCCACGACACCCGATTTGGACGTCACGTAGCTGGCCAGCCCCGGCGAGCCGCTGTGGACGCTGGACGACGAGATGTTGACGATCCGTCCCCAGCCCTCCTCCAGCATCTCCGGGATCACTGCCTGGCAGAGGTGGAACGTACTGGTCAGGTTGAGTGCCAGCGCGCGATTCCAGGTGTCCGGCGTGATGTCGAGGAACGGTCCGGCCAGGGTGCCACCGGCGCTGTTGACCAGCACCGTCGGACGCCCCAGAGTGGACTTGACCTCGGCGACTGCCGCATCGACGCGGGCGCGGTCGGTGACATCGACCGCGAGTCCGATCGCCTTGCCGCCGGCCTTCTCGATCTCGATGGCCGCAGCCTGCGCCGCCGGACCGTTGATGTCGAAGATCGCCACCAGATTGCCGTCTACGGCAAAGCGTTTGGCGATGGCGAAGCCGATCCCGGAGGCGCCTCCGGTGACAATCGCTGTGCGACCACTCATTTGATCTTCTCCTGACCGGCAACGGTGGAACGGTGCATCGTGCGTGGCTTGTTGCGGTCGAAGTCGCGAACGCGATGAACCAGACCGGTGTTGTCCCACAGCACCGTGTCACCATTCGTCCAGCTGTGCTGGCAGACCTGCTCCGGTGCGGTGGTGCGTGCCTGGAGGTCGGCCAGCAACGCGCGGCCCTCTTCGATATCCATGCCGGCGATGTGAGAAGCCGTTGCGCCCAACACCAGTGAGCGGCGTCCGGAATCGTGTTCCCACACCAGCGGATGCTCCCGGACGGAACGAGAGGCCCACTCGGTCAACTGTTCCGGCGTCGGATTCGGGTAGGTGAGGCGCTGGATGGCCTCGAAGGTGTGAACCACCCGCAGGTCGGCAAACCGTTCCTTCTCCTCGTCGGACAACGCATCGTAGGCCGCGTAGGTGCTGGCGAACTCGGTTTCCCCGCCTTCGGCCGACGTCACCCGTGCGGTCAGCATCGACGTTTTCGGCGCGATCTCGTCGAGTAGGCCGTCGATATGCCAAAAGCAGTTGCTGGCGAAGTATTCCGCGTTCGGGTTGCTGGGATCGAAGCTGATCTCCATCACCTCGGCGGTCTCCGGGGGCAGATGGGAGAAGTTGATCAGCTTGCCCAGTTTCCGGCAGAACTCGACCAGCGTCTCGTCGTCGGCGTTGAGTTCTGGGAACAGCAGCACCGAATGGGTTTCCAACGCCTCGGCAACCTGGTCTGCCAGGTCGGGGTCGTTGGCCAGGCGGGTCGGGTCGACGTCCAAGACCTTCGCCCCGACATTGGTCGTAAGCCGTTCAACGGCAAGTGTGCTCATGTGTACTTCTCCTAGCTGCTGGTGGGAACGTTGGCCGACCGGACGTTGGTCAGCGGTCGCTGGTACGACGGGTCATCCGTGCTGCGCGACGGTGTGCCGTTGAGGAAGATGTCCGGGACATCTTTGAACGGGATGTCCATGGTGGGCACCAAGCCCGACCACTCGATCGCGTTGGTGCGCAGAGCGATCTTCCACTGGCCGTCGCGGCGCTCGAGACGGTCGATGTACCGGCCGCCGGCAATCCAGTTGCTGTCGTCGCGATTTCGGCCGACGAACAGGTAGTACGTCTCGGTGTGGGCGGTGTCGCCATCGATGTCGCACGTGTGGTTCAGCAGGTTGTGATGGGTCGCGTTCTGCCCCTGCTCGTGCATCGGGACAGCCCAGTCGTACAGGTCGTCCGGCCCGCCGACGAAGTCTCCTGCGGCGATGGTGGCGTCGGTCCAGAACGCCGACAGGAACAGCTCGCGGTCGAATCGGTCCATGCCCCGGGAGAATCGGGTCAGGGTGTCGAGAATCTCCTGGCGGTCCAGGAGCGCTTCCAACTGTGCTTGCCTGTTCGGTGTGGTCGACGTGCTCACGATGTCCTCCGTGCGGTGGGTAGATGTATTGCGGTGATTGATGTCAGACCGGCGACCAGATCGGCGATCCGCGGGTGGCGCGGAGCGACGGAATCGATCGGCCGTCAATATCTTTGATGCCGTACTCGTCGCCGAGTTCGGCAGTGATGAAGGTCCCGCCGGTACGCTTGAGGAGATCTGGATCAGTGGCGAGAGCCGCGATCACCCTCCCCGGGTACTCGGGGGAACAGCCGTTCTCAGGCATGGTTGCCGCCTGGCCGCTCAGGCCGTCGACAGCGGCCAGATTCCGCTTCGCACGTTCGGTGAAGGTCAAGCCCTGCCACAGCGAGATCGAAGTGACTCCAACCGGTTTCAGCTCGACGGCCATGTCCCGCGCCATCCGGTCGGCGGCGGACTTGGCCGTACCGAACAGGACGCCGTAGGTGTACGACACCCCGGTGTATCCGGAGATGGCGACCACCAGGCCGGACTTCTGTGGCGCCATGATCTTCGCGGCGTGCCAGGCGGCCACAAAGTTCGAACGGACGCCCACGTCGATCATCTCCCAGTTCGACAGGGGCTTGTCCCAGAAGGGTTCAGGGTCGGTGAGGTCATCGGGGAGCGCAAAGGCGTTGTTGACCAGGACATCGAGCCGGCCCTGTTCATTGCGGACCCGGGTGAACAATTCGGCAACCTGCTCGTCGTTCGAATGATCCACCGCGACAGCAATACCCTTGCCGCCCCGGCGATCACACTCCGACGCGGTCTCGCCGATGGTCCCGGGTAGCGGGTCGACGCCGGGGGTCACGGTACGTCCGGTGACGTAGACCGTGGCCCCCTGCTCGGCCAGCGCCAGCGCGATACCTTTTCCGATACCGCGGCTGGCGCCGGTCACGACAGCAACCTTGCCCTGTAGAGAACTCATCCGCCCGTGCCGGAGAAGAAGGCTTCACTGTGATCGCCGACCGACTTGCCGGTGAAGTGATCGCCTGAGAACGGCGCACCCATCAAGCCCTGCGACCAGTCCGTCGACACACCGTCGTCCCGGAGCCAGTCATAGAGCATCGTGCGATGGGCGATACGCCATTCGGCGCCACGTTTCTCGAATCGATCGAGATAGCGGCCACCGATCACGGAGTCGCGTTCTTCGGTACCCATGTTCACCCGGTGGTACGCCGTCACATGAGTTTCTGCCACTGCGACAACACCGTCCAACTCCGTCAGAGTCTGTCCGAGGGTGTGCTGGGTGACCGTGATGGCCGGCGACCCCGGCACCACCCACGCCAGGTACTCGTCGAACGTGCCGGCGAAGATACCGAAGTCGGTGGTGGCGTCGGGCCAGAAGGCTGCAGTGACCAGCTCGGCATCACGCCGATCCTCGCCCCGGGCCAGCCGGGCGATGCAGGTACGGATCAGGTGATGGTCGAGCAGAACCGCAAGATCGTTGTCGCTCATCGTCACTCGCTGTCACTCGCCGGCGTGTAGCCGAGGATGCCCTTGATCTCGAGGTAGTCGCTGAAGCCGAACTCGCCCCATTCACGTCCGTTACCGCTCTTCTTGTAGCCACCGAAAGGAGCGCAGAAGTCGAAGGCGGAGTTGATCGCGACGGACCCGGCGCGGATCCGGCGGGCCACGGCGCGTGCGGCGTCGAGGTCGGTGCCGGCAACGAACGCGGCCAGGCCGTATTCGGTGTCGTTGGCGATCTCGACGGCGTGGTCGACGCTGTCATAACCCAGGATCACCAACACCGGACCGAAGATCTCCTCGCGGGCAATCCTCATGTCGTTCTTCACATCTGCGAAGACGGTCGGCTGGACGTAGAAGCCCTTGGTCAACCCCTCGGGAAGGCCGAGGCCGCCGGCGACCAGGGTGGCGCCGTCGTCGATGCCCTGCTGGATCAGCTCCTGGATCTTGTCGTACTGCGACTTCGCCACCACCGGGCCGATTGCAAAATCACCATTCGGATCACCGATGGTGACCGTGGCGGCTGCGGCCTTGGCGATGCCGATGGCCTCTTCCATCCGCTCGGCCGGAACCAGCATGCGCGAAGGTGCGCTACAGGTCTGTCCGGAGTTCAGCATCATGGTGACGACACCGGCGCTGACATTGTCGGCGAACGCATCATCATCGAGGATGACGTTGGGGCCCTTGCCACCGAGTTCCTGCGTGACCCGCTTGACGCCTGCCGCAGCGTTCTTCGCGATGTCGACACCGGCCCGGGTGGATCCGGTGAACGAGATCATGTCGACGTCGGGATGGCTCGACAGTGGCACGCCCACATTCGGTCCGTCACCCTGTACGAGGTTGAAGACACCGGCAGGAACACCGGCGGCCTCGAGGATCTCGGCGAAGATCTGGGCGTTGAACGGTGACCGCTCAGAAGGCTTGAGTACCATGGTGCAACCGGTTGCCAGTGCGGGGAACACCTTGACCGCGATCTGGTTCAGCGGCCAGTTCCACGGCGTGATCAGACCACAGACGCCGATCGGTTCCTTGGCGACCAGCGAGCCACCCTGTTCCTCCTCGAAGGTGAATCCCTTGAGGACCTCGATCGCGGTGCCGAGATGGCCTGCGCCCAGACCCACCTGGAAGCCACCCGCGAGTTCCTTGGGTGCGCCCATCTCTTCGGTGAGGGCGGCACCGAGATCGGCCATCCGCTTCTCGTATTCGACGGCGATGTTCTCGAGCAGCGCGATCCGCTCGGCAACCGGGGTGACCGACCAGGTGTCAAATGCCTTGCGAGCGGCGGCAACCGCCCGATCGACGTCAGCGGCCGAGCCGGCGGCCACGGTGCCCGCGACCTCTTCGGTGGCGGGGTTGATGACGTCGAAGGTTCCGGGCTGAGCCGGATCGACCCATTCGCCGTCGATGTAGAACTTCAGGTACTCACGCATGATTGCCCCAATTCCCTTGTTGTGCCACGTGGTTGTCCATTGCTGCCTGACTCACTGCTGTCCCTCTGCGTACCAGGTGCGGAACTCGTCATAACTAGGCATCTCTTCGGAGTTGGCGACCGGGTCGATGGCAACGTGGATGACAGCGGTCTTTCCGCTTTCGTACGCGCGCTTGATGGCGGGAGCGATCTCGGAGTCCTTTTCGACGTACTCGCCGTAGCAGCCGAAGCCCTCGGCGATCTTGTCGAAGCGGGTGTCGGTGCCCCAATGGACGCCGGTCTCACGCGACCCGTGCCCGAAGGTGCGCTTGTAGACACCGACTTCCAGGCCCCAGGCGTAGTCGGTGGCGACAACACAGACCAGCGGCAGATTCAGCCGGGCAGCCGTTTCGAGTTCGGCGATGTGGAACTGGAACGACGAGTCGCCGGTGATGAGCATCATCGGGCGCTTGCCGCCTGCGGCGACACCTGCGCCGACGGCGTAGGGCAGACCGGTTCCCAGGTGTCCGAAGTTCTGGTTCCACATCACGTCGTGGGGCTTGGCCTGTGAATAGGTCCAGCCGAAGATCGTGGTGGCACCGCCGTCGCGGACCATGATGCCGTCGGCCGGGAAGTCCTTGGTGGCCTCGACGATCAGGCGGGCCGGGTGCACCGGGGACCGGCCCGAGGGCGCGGTTTCGGCGAGTTCCGCCAGTTGAGCGGCATCATCGGCGATCCACTGTGCCACTTCAGGAGTGGCAGTCCGCGGTGAATCCTTCAGGGCGTCAACGAGTTGCGGAACAACGGCACGGAGGTCACCCACCAGCGGAACGTCGATCGAGCGGTTCACGCCGATCGACGTGGGGTCCTGTTCGATGAGGATCCACTTGCGGTTCTCCTCATTGGCCACCCAGTGCCGACCGCGACCGAAGTGGACCGGCTCACCGAGTTCGGTGCCGATCGCAATGCAGAGGTCGGACTTGACGACGGCGTCGACCGCGGACTTGGAGAAGCCGTAGGGGAACGTGCGGTCTTCGAGACCTTCGATGAACGAGGTGCCACCGGAGGTCTGGATGACGGGGCAGGCCATCAGATCGGCGAGTTCCTTGACCGATGCGCCGGCGCGGGACGTGTGAACACCGTGTCCGACAAGCAGAATGGGCTGCTTCGCGGCAGCCACGAGACGTGCTGCCTCGTCGATCCAGTTCTGACCGGCGGTCTGGCCGACGAGACGGTATGCAGACGGGGGCAGGACGGGCTTGTCGTCGATGTCTTCGAGGATCACGTGCTGCGGGTACTCGATGTACACCGGACCTGGCGTTCCCGACAGTGCCTTGCGGAGGCCTTCGCGAATGATCTCGTCGGTCTGCTCGGCATATTCGATGCTGGCGCTGTATTTGACCGAGTTCTCGACCAGAGCAGTCTGCTTCACGAACTGGATACGTCCGCGACGGACGCGCTGTTCGGTGATGCGGGCCCGCTGGCCGCCGAGGAAGATGACGGGGGAGTTCTCGACCTTGGCACACATGATGGCGCCGGCGAGGTTGGCCAGGCCCGGGCCGAGCGTGCCGATGCAGACCGCGGCCTTGCCGGTCATCCGGGAGACGGCCTCGGCCATGAAGCCTGCTGATTCCTCATGGTGCGGGGCAACAACATTCCAGCCGCGTTCCTCGGCGAGCTGGAACAGGTGAACGAAGTTGGGATCAGGGATACCGAAAAGCGTATTGATGCCCTCGGCCTCGAAGAGATCGAGAATTCGTTCGTAAACCTTAACTGACACGTGTGCTGCCCTCCATGGCAATCGTGAAGCTCTTTGTGATGTGTTCGACGTGACCGGCTGGGACGACCGGCAGAATCCAGGGGTTGTCGGTGTCGCGGATGGTGTCGATCTGGTCGGCGACCTCTTCGATCGTCCACGACGGCTGGTATACACCCGGTGTTTCGGCGATGAATGCCCGCGCGACACGACCCGCGATAGCGACGAGCATTTCGCCTGAGATGGAACAGGATTCGTGCGCCAGCCAACCCACGGCCGGTGCGGTCAATTCCGGACCCATCGGCGGATATGCCGACGTGTCCAACCCCTCGGCGAGTCGGGTCAGCGCCGCGGGCACGATGACGTTCGAAATCACGCCGTGCTCGTTGCCCTCGATTGCCGCGACATTCGAGAGTCCGATGATACCGGCCTTCGCCGAACCGTAGTTGGCGACATTCGAGTTGCCGTAGATCCCGCCGATGGACGAGGTCAGGACGATACGTCCGTAGCCCGCCTCCAACATCAGTGGAAATGCCGGGCGCACAACATGAAATGCGCCCCGCAGGTGCACGTCGAGGACGGCATCGAAGTCTTCGTAGGACATCTCCGCGAGCGGTGCGTAGCGGTTGTTGCCGGCGTTGTGGATCAGGATGTCGATCTTGCCGTAGGTGTTGATGGCGGTGTCGATGATCGCCTGGCCACCCTCGGCGGTGGCCACCGTGTCGATGTTGGCGATCGCCTCGCCGCCGGCGGCCAGGATCTCTGCCACAACGTCTTCGGCCGGGCCGGCGGTGGTGCCTTCTCCGCTGATACTGCTACCGGGATCGTTCACCACCACCTTCGCGCCCTTGGATGCCAGCAGAAGGGCGTATTCGCGGCCCAATCCACGACCGGCACCGGTGATTACGGCAACACGGTTGTCAAACCTGAGTTCGGTGCTCACTTGTCGAGGACCAGCCCTTCGAGTTCACCGGTGCCGCGCCATGCCTCGAACAGTTCGGTGAGCTCGTAGAAGCCGCCCCAGAAGGGATCACCGAGGAAGGAACGCCCGTTGGGCTCACCCTCGCTGTTGTAGTAGCCGGGCGTGCACTCGGTGGTGAACGTGCTGTTGTCGATCGAGAACTGGCGAACGGTCTGCACCCAGCCCTCTTCGGCTTCCGGCGTCGGCTCCACATACGTGGCGCCGCGCTCCTCCGCCTGCTTGATGATGTACGCGATGTGGTCGGCTTGCTGCTCGTACATCAGCGTCGTGGCAGCGGTGACGCCGCCCTGGATGAACCCGGTGGCGAAATGGTTGGGGAATCCGTTGGCCATGATGCCGTGCAGGGTGCGGAAACCCTTGCCCCAGTGGTCATACAGCGACGTTCCGTCCTTGCCGGCGAACGGTGTGATGTCGTACTGCCGGTCGAGGGCTGTGGTGATCTCGAAGCCGCTGGCGAAGACGATGCAGTCGAACTCGTGCTCGACGCCACCGATGATGATGCCCTTCTCGGTGATGCGCTCGACGCCCCTTGTCTCGGACACGTCGACCAGGGTGACGTTGTCGCGGTTGAAGGTCGGCAGGTAGTCATCGTTGAAGACCGGACGCTTGCACATGTTGCGGTAATACGGCTTGAGGATCTCCGCGGTCTCCGGATCTTCGACGATCGATTCGACACGCTGCCGCAGGCGCTCCATGGACCGGTAGTCTTCGATCTCCTTGAGTTCCAGGAACTTCACCGGATCGGCCAGGGCGGCCCAGCCCTCGTAGTTCGGGGTGGCGTTCAGTTTTGCGGCCAGGTTGCGGGCGACCTCGGTCCAGCCGTCGCAGATGAGGTCCGGCTCGCCGGGGCTGTAGAACGAGAACGCCGCGTTGTGGAAGTTGCGCTGACGCGCTGCCCGCCAACCGGGTTCGAGGCTCTTGACCCATTCCGGATCGGTGGGGTAGTTGGCCCGCTCGAAGATGTACGACGGAGTCCGCTGGAAGACGGTCAGATGCTTCGCGCCCTTGGCCAGATGCGGAATCGCCTGGATACCACTGGATCCGGTGCCGATGACGGCGATCTTCTTGTCCGCGATCTTGTCGAGCCCGCCGTGCAGGTTGCCGCCGGTGTACTCGTAATCCCAGCGGGCGGTGTGGAAGGTATGGCCCTTGAAATCCTTGATGCCGGGGATACCCGGAAGCTTCGGGCGGTTGTAGGGGCCCTGGCACATGACCACGAAGCGGGCGCGGATCTCATCGCCCCGGTTGGTCTTGATCTGCCAGCGGTTGATCTCGTCATCCCACTGCAGCGACTGGATCAGGGTGTGGAAGATCGCGTGGTCGTAGAGGTTGAAGTGCTTACCGATGCGCTGGGCGTGCTCGTAGCACTCGTCGCCCTTGGAGAACTTCTCTTTCGGCATGTAGCCGGTCTCTTCGAGCAGCGGGAGGTAGCAGTAGGCGTCCGAGTCGATCTGGATTCCGGGGTAACGGTTCCAGTACCAGACACCACCGAAGTCGCCGCCGAGCTCGATGATCTTGAAGTCGTTGACACCCTGCTCCTGGAGCCGGTGTGCGGTGATGAGGCCGGACAGGCCGCCACCGAGAATCACGACCTCGATCTCGTCGGTGATCGGCTCACGTGGCACCACTGGCATGTGCGGATCGCCCTCGTAGAAGTCCGAGAATTCGCCCTCGGCCTCCAGGTACTGCTGCTGTCCTTCCGGACGCAGGCGCTTGTCGCGCTCGGCGAGGTACTTTTCCCGCAGTGCCGCTTGGTCGACGTCGGGGGTCTGCGTAGGGGCGCAGTTCTGCTGCATTCTGATTCCTTGATCGGTATTGACTGGTGGTTGTGGTGTGAGGCCGTCAGGCCAGATCGGTGGGAGCGCCGGTGCCCATGTATTTCGCGAGGTTGTGGTGCAGGTTGACGATGCTGCGCTCGCGGTACGGGTTGGGCTTCGGGCCGGAGAAGCCGCGTGACTTGATGCCCTTCTGCATGGCGGCCATGTTGACGAAATCCTGTGGCAGCACGGTGCGCCAACCCGGATCGTCGACCGGTGCGTACTCCCACTTCGTTTCCGGCTCTTCACCTTCGGGGAACAGCTCGTAGACGGCGGCCTCGAAGATGCACTTGTCGGGATCGTCGCCGTAGGGACGCGCGCTGTAGCAGAGCATGTTGTTGAGGGCGTGGCCGATCTGGAAGTTCGGGAAGATCTGCCAGGCGGTACCACTCTTGGCAACTATCTCGGGCGGGACGGTCGGCCAGATCACGCCACGATCGGCGTCATCTTTGCGTGCCGACGTCAGCCAGTGGGCCAAAACCTCGCCGGGTGGCGTACCTTCGGGCAGCTCGTCGATCAGGCGTTGGGCGGCATCGACGAGTGTCCGAGTTGTATTGGTGTTGGCGTTCTCCCACGTGAAGTTCTGGAGGTCGATGGTCGAGATCCGGGCATCCGCGCCTTCACCGACGCGCAGCTTCTGATTCTCTTCCATGCCTTTCGGCGCGTCGTAGCCGATGTTGCTGTGTTTGCCCTGTGCGCGTGACCATCCCAGGAACGTGCCGTACGCGCGGAACTCGGGATGGGTGTACGGGACGTGATAGGTCTCCATGAACGCCTCGAGGGCGATCTTCCAGTTGCAGTCGAAGACAAGCCATTTGCGCCACCGGTAGCGCATGTTGTGCAGCTCGAAGGGTTCGAGCAGCGAAGCGGCCGGCTCCAGGTAGTCCCGCAGCGGCTCGCTGTCGGGGTCCATGTTGATCCAGACCCAGCCACCCCAGGTGTCGACCTTGACAGGGGTGAGCCTGGTCCGCTCCTCGGTCAATCCGGTTGGCCAGTCCTCTTTTTCGGCGGCCCAGACGTTCTTGCCTTCGAGGTCGTAGGTCCACCCGTGAAAGCCGCATACGAACGTCCGGCAGTGCCCACGCGCTTCGCGATCGCCCTCGGGCGTATCGACGAGTCGGCGGCCCCGGTGTGAGCAGACGTTGTGGTAGGCGGTGATCGTGTCGGGTCCGGTGCGGGTGATGATGATCGAGTCATCACCGATGTCGTAGGTGAGGTAGTCGCCCACATTGGGAATCTCTTCCACACGGCCGACCTGTTGCCACACCTTGGACCACAGTTTGTCGCCTTCGGCCTGCGCATATTCCTTGGACGTGTAGGCCTCCACGCCGATGGTCAGTGGCGTGGTCGGTGGTTCATCGTCGGTGGTCGTAACTGCTGTCCGGATGTTGTCGACTGTGTCGGTCATGACATTCTCCTTCAAAAGTATTGTCCCGGTTGGTATTTGTTCAGTGGGTCATGGCTGCGCGGAAACCCTCGTCCTTGAGGAACAAGGAGGTGTGGTCGGCGCCCAGGTGTGTCCACTTGAGATTCAGGCCCCCATCGACGAGGAGGGTCTGTCCGGTGACGTAGCTCGAGAGGTCGGACAAGAGGAACAGAATGGCGCCGGCCTGTTCCTCCGGGCGGCCCCGGCGGCCCATCGCGATCGCTCGCTGGTCCCGATCCGGGTCCTTGTCGACGTACATCTCCGAAGCCGGTGTGGCCGTGACCCCGGGGGCGATCGTGTTGACCCGGATGTTGTCGGTGGCCAGTTCGACGGCCATCGTCCGGGTCGCCGCCACCAGCGCGGCTTTGGCCGTGCCGTATCCGATATGGAAAGGCGCGGTGTTCATTCCACTGATCGAGGAGATGGACACGATCGAACCCGGCAGACCCTGTGCCTTGAGTTCGGCGGCAACCGCCTGGCTCATGAAGAACATGGTCTCGAGGTTCTGGGTGAACAGATCCCGCCAGTCCGAGCGGGTCACACGGGTGGCCGGCATCCAGGTGGCCGGAGCGGCGCCGCCCGCGACGTTGACCAGGCCGTAGAGCGTCCCCTCGGCATTGCGAGCGGCCTCCATGGCGGTGGCGATACCCTCGTCGGTCGACGCATCGGCGGCGACCGGGATAACCCGGAGCCCCTCACCCACAAGCGGATCGATGTGGGTTTTGAGGTTGTCCTTCGAGCGGCTCACCGCGATGACCGTCGCTCCGGCGCGGGCGATCAGGGCCGTCACGGACGTGCCGATGCCGCCACCGGCGGCGCCCGACACGATGATGATCCGGCCGGTCAGATCGACGAACCCGTTGGGATCGGTAGGGGTGTTGGTCATGGCCGCGATCACGCCTCCTTGCGCAGTGCGAGGACGCTGCCCTCGGCGTCGCCGGAGATGTAGATGGTTCCGTCGTGGCCGGCTGCGATACCGGTGAACGGACCCTGCGGTCCGGAGAACGGCACCAGCCCGAGCAACGGCTTCGGAGTGACGCCGGGGGGAGCACCGACCGGCAGATCGGTCGCGATGGTCTGGCGGCTCTTGGTTTCCAGATCAAACGCGATGAGTGTCTTGGCCCCGACATCGACGATGTACAGCGTCTGGCCCTGAACCAGCAGGCCGTGCGGACGCTCGAGTCCGTCGACGACGGTGTCGGTGCCCGAACCGGTCACCGCAACAACCTGTCCGGCACCGGATTCGGAAACCAGGAGGGTTCCGGAGTCGGTGAAGGCAACGCCGGTCGGACGGTCGAGACCGCTCGCCAGCACTTCCGAGCTGCCGGATCCGACGGAGTGCACCTCGCCGGCACCCAGGTCGGCGACCGCGATGGCGCCGGTACCCGAAACTGCCACGCCGTAGACCTGATCGAGCCCGGTGACCAGGACTTCGCTTTCGGCCGTGGCCGCGTCGTACCGCGACACGTCGCCATTGCCCGCAACGATGAACTGGTCCTTGCCGATCGCCGTCATACCGCGGATGTAGCCGGGGTATCCGGGGCTGAAAAGCATTCCCAGGGTCCGCAGTTCACCGTTGGCCTCGAGCGCGAGCAAGAAGGTTCCATCGGCGATGTACAGGGTGCCGTCCGGGCCCACGGTCAGGTCGAGCGGCCAGGTCAGGCCGTCGGGGAGTGCGGTGCGGGTCTCGCCGCCGCCGAGGATCTCGGTGATCTGGCCGGTGAAGCCGGATACGAAGAGCCGCTCACCGACAAAGGTGAGGTTGTCGAGGCCGGGGCCGAGCTGGGCGGCCACTGTCTTGTCGCCGGTGCGGGGGTCGATCCGCAGCACCTGACCGGAGCCGACCTGCGTGGAGATGATGAATCCTGCGGAATCGAACTTGACCGCAGTCGGTCCACCGAGGTCGGCGGCGACGCGTTCGGGTTCTCCACCATTGGGGTCGATCCGGTAGATCTCGTTGGTGGCCACCAGTGGGTAGTAGAGCTTCCCGTCGGGGCCGACCTCCATGGCGTTGGGCATCGGGAGGTTGTCGGCGAGCACCTTCGGCGCACCGCCGGCGGGGTTGATCTCCATCAGACGTCCGCCGATGCGGCACTCGTTGACGAACAATCTGCCCTGGTGGATGGTGATGCCGTTGGCCCCCGGCAGGTCGTCGCGCAGGAGTCGGGTTTTCCCATCGGGACTCCGGACACTGACGCGGCCGTCGTAGTACTCGGTGATGTACATGTCGCCGCTCGAATCAAACGCCATGTCGTCAGGCGCGACGATGTCGCTGCCCTGGGCGCTGATGGTCTCGACGTCGCCGGTCTCGATGTCGAGTGCACTGATCGTGCTGCCGGCGACCTGCGCGATGTAGACGCGTCCGTCGGGCCCGGAACGGATGCCGTTGGCACCGAACAATCGGCTCGGCTCGGTGACTCGGCTCAGATTCCACCCTTCGGCTAGACCGAATGAGTTTGGGCTGGTGTAGCGGGCCGCCTGTACCAAGGTGGGCCTCCTGTCGTGAGGTGTTGAACGCAGGGAAAGGTCGTGACGCAGACCACAGTCTGAAGGCAGTCTAAGCGCGCAAGCGTCAGGTTTACAAGTATTGCTATCCTTATGAGGATAGAGGTAAGTTAGGTCACTCAGGGCAGCCCTAGGCGCCAAAAGCGAACACCCACTGCACGTGGCAGTGGGTGTTCAATGCTGCGGGGTCTACCGCGCGGTCAGTAGTCGTCGTCCCCGTAGACGACGACGCCGCGAAGGTTTTTTCCGTCCGCCATGTCCCGGTAGCCCTGGTTGATGTCTTCCAGCTTGTAGGTGGTGGTGACGAGCTCTTCGAGTTTCAGGGCGCCCGATCGATAGAGGTTGAGCAGCTTGGGGATCTGGGTCCGGGGTCCGATGCCGCCGAAGATTGCGCCCTGCACCCGCTTCTGCAACAAAGTCAGCTCGAAGAGATTGAGGTCGGTGGCGACCTGGTCGTACGGTCCCATTGCGGTGACGATCACCTGGCCGCCCTTGCCGGTGAGTGACAGGGCCTGCTGGATGTACTCGCCCTTGATCTCACCCATGGTGAGGATGACCGTGTTCGCCATCGTCCCCCAGGTCAGCTCTGCGAGTTCCGGCAGCGCCTCTTCCATCGACGAGAAGGTGTGGGTGGCGCCGAAGTCGAGTGCGATCTTCCGTTTCCCCTCGACGGGATCGATCGCCACGACATGGCGGGCCCCGGCGTAGGCAGCGCCCTGGACCGAGTTGATGCCGACGCCGCCGACTCCGGCGATCACAACGGTGTCGCCGGGGCGGGTGTTGCCGATCTCGGTGGCCGAACCCCAACCGGTGGAGACGCCGCAACCCAGCAGGGCGGCGACTTTCAGCGGGATGTCTTTCTCGATTTTCACCACGGATGCCTGATGCACGGTGACATACGGCGAGAAGGTGCCCAGCAGGCACATCTGCACCACGGGTGCGCCGTCTTTGGTCACGCGGAAAGAGTTGTCGGAGATGGCTTGGCCGGTGAGGAGGCCGGCACCTTTGTCGCAGAGGTTCTGCAGGCCGCGAGCGCACGACGGGCAGGTGCCGCAGGCCGGGATGAAGGCGAGGACCACATGGTCACCTTCTTCGAGGTCGGTCACGCCGGGGCCGACCTTGGTGACCACACCGGCGCCCTCGTGCCCGCCGACCACTGGAAACATCGCGACGGGACTGGAACCGTTGGCCACGTGGGCATCTGAGTGGCACAGGCCTGACGCCGCCAGCCGCACCTGGACTTCACCGAACACGGGATCGCCCAGCTCTACCTCGTCGATCTTCCAGTCGGTGTTGATCTCGGTCAGGATTGCGGCCTTAGTCTTCATCGGGATCCTTTGCTCGCGTATGACGTGATTTGAGTCACTCTAATGAGCAGAGGTGAACGTCGTGCGGGTTTCGGGTTCGATGTGCGAACGTTGTGTAGCAGAACCGTTCGCGCACGTCGGGGCTGCGCCGGTGGGTGAACTGAGGGAGAGGCCGATGCGCGTACTTCCGATAGTTGTTCTCGGGTATGGGCCGGTCGCGCGGGCCTTCATCAACCAGATCGGTGCCCACCGCGAGGAGTATCGGGCGCGCCACGACGTCGACCTGAGTGTTGTCGCGGTGCGTACGCACCGATCGCAGGTGGTGGGCAGCGACGAGGTCCCGCCGCGGTCGGACTGGGCCGAACTCACCGACCTCGCCGACCTACTGGGGACGGTCGAGGCCAAGGTTGTGGTGCAGGCGGTGCCGTCGACCGATGTTGTTGCGACGCAGGCGGTGGAGGACGCGCTGATGGCGATCCGGTGCGGCGCGCACCTGGTCACCGCCACCACATCGACACTGCTCCACGGATGGAGAGAACTGGAGCAGCTGGCCATCGATTTCGGCTGCGCGGTGAGGATTTCCGGGGCCGTGGGAGCGATGCTGCCGGCCGCCGACCTGGCACGGTCCCTCGGGCAGGGGATCTCGGTGACGTCGGTGAGTGGGTGTCTGAACGCCACCGCGACCTACGTTCTCGACCAGATGAGCGAGGGGGTGACCCTCGACCTGGCGACCACCACCGCCCGGCAGACGGGCGTCTCGGACAACGATCCCACCGCGGATCTGTCCGGTCACGATGTGGCGACCCAGCTGCGCATTCTGACCGGACTGCTGTGGGCGCGCGATCCCGCGGAGACAGAGGTGATCCTCGAGCCGATCACCCCGGAGATCGAGCGGTCCGTGTTCCGTGCGGGCCGGCGCGGGCAGCGGCTGCGGCAGGTGGCTGTGGCCGACCACGACATCCCGGATCTCGTCACCGTGTCGCTGCGGGTGGTTCCCGCCGAATCGAAGTTGGGCCTGCTGCGGTGGCCCGACAAAGCCGCGATCTTCGATTGCGGTGACTTCGGTTCGATCACCGTGTCGGGCGGGGACAGCAGTCCCGCGGGAGTGGCGCAGTCCATGATCAAAGACACCCTCTCCCTCGTCCACGACGCCACACCCGGCCTGCGATAGGCACTTTCCTCCTTACGGATGAGCGAATTGCAATTTTGCATCGCGAACCATCTGACCTCGGGAATGTCCGTATTGTTTCAATCGTGTCGAAGTCCAGGTCGCTGTGGAGCTTGTTGGGCTGCTGTGTGCTTGCCGGTGTTCTGGTCGCAGGACTGCTGTTCCCGATAGCCGGTGGCCTGGGATTCACCGCCGGACGTGCGGCCGGGACTCTGGAGAACGTCGAATCTGACCTGGTCGGCGGGCAGGTGCCCGAGGTCACCACCATGACCGACGTCAACGGTAAACCGATCGCGTATCTCTACGATCAGCGTCGATTCCAGGTCGGCTACAACGACATCTCACCCGAGATGGTCCGCGCCATCATCTCTGTCGAGGATCGCCGATTCCTCGACCACGACGGTGTCGACTGGCGCGGAACCATCCGCGCATTCCTCACTAACCAGGCATCGGGCCAGGTGCAGCAGGGCGCATCTACCCTCGATCAGCAGTACATCAAGAACTATCAACTGCTGGTGCTGGCCCGCACCGATGCCGAACGCCGCGCCGCGACCGAAACAACAGCGGCCCGCAAACTGCGTGAGATCCGGATGGCACTGTCGCTCGAATCGAGCCTGACCGATCAGGCCATGCGGGAGAAAAATCTCGACGGGGACGCGGCAAAGCAAGAGGCCAAAAAGGCGATTGTCACCCGCTATCTCAACCTGGTCCCCTTCGGAAATGGCGCCTACGGCATCCAGGCTGCCGCGGACACCTACTTCGGGAAATCTGCTGCAGACCTCACCGTCCCCGAGGCCGCGATGCTCGCCGGCATGGTCCAGTCGAGTTCGGCGCTCGATCCGTACACCAACCCCGAAGGTGTTCTGGAACGGCGAAATATCGTGCTCGACACGATGATCGCGAACTTCCCGGCCCGTGCCGACGAATACAGGGCGGCCAAAGACCTTCCGCTCGGGGTGCTGCCGGCGCCGCGCACGCTCGACCAGGGCTGCATCGCGGCCGGTGATGCCGGGTTCTTCTGCGACTACGCCCTGCAGTTTCTTGCCGAGCACGGGTTCAGCCGGGATGAGATCGCACGTGGCGGTTACCTCATCCGCACCACACTCGATCCGGACGTCCAGGCGGCGACGCACGACGCCGTCCGGACCTACGCATCGCCGGACCTCGAGGGCGTTGCCAACGTGATGGACGTGATCAGGCCCGGTACAGAGTCGCACGATGTAGTGGCGATGGCATCGAGCCGCGACTACGGCCTCGATCCGAGGGCGGGTCAGACCGTGCAGCCGCAGCCGTATTCGATGGTCGGCAACGGTGCCGGATCCGTGTTCAAGATCTTCACCGTCGCGGCCGCCATGGAACGAGGTCTGGGAACGGGCTCGTCGTTGCAGGTCCCGAAGACCTTCCAGGCGAAGGGGATGGGTAGCAGTGACGGCGTCAACGGCTGCCCTGCCGACACCTACTGCGTCGCCAACGCCGGCAACTATCCGGGCAGACTGACGGTGACCCAGGCCTTGGCGCAGTCGCCGAACACCGCGTTCGTGAAACTGCTCCAGGATGTCGGTGTTGCGCCCACCGTCGACATGGCCGTCCGGCTGGGTATGCGCTCGTACGCGAACCCGGGCACGTCGGGTTTCGGCGAGCAGAGTCTTGCCGACTATGTGAAGGAGAACAATCTCGGTTCATTCACCCTCGGCCCGACCGCCATCAACACGCTGGAACTGTCGAATGTGGCTGCCACCCTGGCCTCGGGAGGCGTCTGGTGTCCGCCCAATCCGATTGCTTCGATCACCCAGCCGAAGCGTGACGCGAGCGGCAACCACGTACTCGACGCCCAGGGGCGTCCGGCGGTGCAAGAGGTGCCGTTCGAGCGTCCGGGCTGTGAGCGGGTGGTCGAAGAAGGGCTGGCCGACACCCTGGCCAACGCGTTGAGTGAGGACCACCGAGGAGCCGGTACCGCAGCGAACGCCGCCGGGTCGGTGGGCTGGAATCTCCCGATGTCCGGCAAGACCGGTACCACCGAGGCCAACCGGTCATCGGCCTTCGTGGGATTCACCAACAACCTGGCCGGCGCCGCCTACGTCTACAACGATTCACCGGTGATCACAGAGCTGTGTTCGAGCCCGCTACGGCAGTGCGGTTCCGGAAACCTGTTCGGCGGCAACGAGCCGGCCCGAACCTGGTTCTCGGCGATGAAGCCCGTTGCCGACAAATTCGGTCCGACGACGTTGCCGAGGAGCGATCCCCGGTATGTGGCCGGAGTCGGCGGTAAACAGGTTCCGTCGGTGGTCGGGATGTCCTCTGACCTGGCGACGTCCATGCTCGAGAGCGCGGGCTTCAAGGTGACGATCGAGTACGTCTCCGGTGGGCAGCGATCCGGCACGGTTGTCTCGGCCACTCCGAGCGAGTCGGCGATACCGGGCAGCGTGATCACCCTGTCGGTCAGCAACGGCACGGTGGCCACGACGAATCGTCCTCCGGCGCTGACCAATACAACGATTCAGGTGCCCGGGGTCGGGCCGATCGAGATCCCGGTGCCGCGGTGATCTCCAGTTCGATCTCGGCGAGATTCAGTCCTCGTCGTACTTGTCGGCGGCCTTGTTGCGTTCCTTGGCCAAGTCAAGAGCATGACGTGCGGCATCTTCGGTGGGGTAGGGCCCCATCCGATCGAAGCCGCGCGGCATCGACTCTTTGACCTCACCGGTCGAGATGTTGTAGTACCAATCGCCCATGAGTCGACTGTAGCCACTGGCGTCAACGGATGGGCACAGATCTCTTCGGTGGCTAGGACTTGCCGCGGACGAACACCGCAGTCGGTAGTGCGACCGCTGCGAACACGATCGCGGCGACCACCGCGCAGATGTGGAACGCGGATTCGAAGGCCTCGGCGGGTGACTGTGTCAGCAGTCCTTCGGCCAGCTGCGCGGTCAGGATCGACCCGAGCACGCTGGTGCCCAGGACACTGCCGAGCTGGCGGAACATGT
Source organism: Nocardia sp. 348MFTsu5.1 (assembly GCF_000383535.1). Taxonomy (NCBI): domain Bacteria; kingdom Bacillati; phylum Actinomycetota; class Actinomycetes; order Mycobacteriales; family Nocardiaceae; genus Nocardia; species Nocardia sp. 348MFTsu5.1. The sequence goes on along the minus strand of NZ_KB911511.1, from coordinate 183,476 downwards.
TGACTGTGCCGCTGGCCATTCCGGCCTGGGCGGGAGCCACGCTGTTCATCGCGGCGGCGGTGGCCGGGGCGATGAGCGATCCGAATCCGATGCCGAGGACGACCATCGCAACCGTCAGAGCGGTCCAGCCCTCATCGGGGTGTACCCGCAGCAGCAGCAATGCGCCGGCAGAGGTGACCAGCAGGCCTCCGGTCAGCATCACCTTGAAACCCAAGCGCGGCAACAGTCGTGGTGCGATCCCGCTGACCACCATGTACGTGACCATCAGTGCCAGCAGATGGAGGCCGGTGGTCCAGGCGCTGAGCAGACCGACTCGTTCGAGCAACAGAACCGAGATGAGGGACAGGCCGGTGAAGCCGAAGAGTGCGGTGGCGCTGACCACCATGACGGTGGAAAACGATGGTGACCGAAAGAGTTCCAAGTCGAGCATCGGCGCGTCGACCGCCCGCTCGTAAGCGATGAACATGGCCATGGCGCAGGCGAATACGATGATCGCGATGACGGCTCGCGTCGAGGAGAATCCATTGTGAGATCCGTCGATGACCCAGAACGTCAGTGAGCCGATCGCGAGTGTGGCGGTCACGAGTCCCGGGAGATCGAGGTGGGCGCCGGCAATCCTGCTCTGTGGAACCACGAGCGGTGCGATGAGCGTGACTCCGAGCGCGGCGATCGAGTTCACCAAAAAGACTGTGTTCCAAGAGAACTCACCGAGAATTGCGCCCGCCGACAGGGGTCCGATGGCGAGTCCGAGACCGGAACACGCGGCCCAGATGCTGATTGCCTCGGTACGTTCTTTTGGATTGGTGAAACTGTTGCTGATGATGGCGAGGCTGTTGGGAAGTACCAGTGCTGCGCCCACTCCGGTGATGGCCTGAGCGACCAGCAGCCAGCTGCTGGTGTGCGCGAGGTACGACGACAGGCTGCCGATGGACATGACGGCCGACCCGATCAGGAATGCTGTCCGGCGGCCGATGACGTCGCCGAGGGTGCCCGCGGACAGTACGAGGCTGGCGACCACAAGCGCGAAGATGCTGGGAATCCAGACCATCGTCGCGCTGTCCGCGTGCAGGTCTTCCTGAATGGCAGGGACCGAGGAGATCGTGGCGGTGATGTTGAGGAAGGTCAGCATCGCGCCGACGCAGACCGCAGCCAGCGAATACCAGCGGGAGTTGCCTGTGTGGACGGGTGCCTTCATCGGCTCACTGATGACCATCATCGAAGCGTAGAGTCTGACTATGGAAAACACAAGCCAGCTTACTTCGGGCGAGCTGCTGAACTCGGCTGCGCCGCCCATTCGCCTTTAGGATGGGCGCCATGGTGATGGCAGATCGTCCCGAGGTGAAGACTGCGTCGACACCGGTCACCGCACTCGCCGTATTGGGCCTGGCGGAGAGCATGTTGAACGGGCTGGCGCGGGTGCCGTTCCATCAGCCGTGGAAGGGTCCCGGAGGGTTGCTGGACAACGTCGGGCAGTCCGTCACCCGGCAGGCCGTCCGTTCGTTCATGGGTTATTCGATGGGATTGCCCATTGAGGAGTTCCGGTCGATGGAGAAGATCCTCGACGACATCTGCTGTCTGGTGATGCCGCCGTTCATCGAGGTCGTCGACCGGGTGGAGATCACCGAGGACTCGATCGGCGGCATCGAAGGCATCTGGTGCCGGGCGAAGGCGAGTTCCGACGCCTACGTGGAGGAAGCCGACGACAAGCAGACGATCGGCGCCACGATGCTCTACCTGCACGGCGGCGGGTACATCGGTACGTCACCGATCATGTACTCGGCGTTCGCAGCATCGTTGGTGCGGATGACCGGCTATGAGGTCTTCATCGCCGACTACCGGATGGCCCCGGAGTTCCCGTTCCCGGCCGGGGTGCTCGATGCCGCGGACGTCTACAAGGGACTCCTCGAACGTGGTGTCGATCCGGAGCATCTGGTGGTCGCCGGTGATTCCGGTGGCGGCGGGCTGGCGACATCGCTCATCACGTACTTGCATCGGCACGATCTGCCGGCGCCGGCCGCGGTCGCGTTGTTCTCACCCGAGATCGACCTCGACCTCAACCACCCGTCGATCACCGAGAACGCGCAGTTCGACATCCTGCCCTGGAATGTGCCGGTCGCGCCGTACCTGCAAGGAATCCAGCCGAACGACGATCGGGTCTCCGCGGTCTACGCGACTGCCGATCCGGAGTGGTTCCCGCCCACGTTTGTGTGCTGGGGCGCCGACGAGATGTTCCGCGACGGGATCCGGAAATTCGTCGGCAACCTCGAAGCCGCCGGGGTGCGCGTGCAGGCGATGGAAGAACGCGGGATGTTCCACGTGTTCCCGATCCTCATGCCGTGGGCCGAATCCTCCAAGCGGGTGTTCCGGGCACTTCACGACCTCGCCACGCGCCATGTCGCACCGGATCCGGACGCCGAACCTACGCACTGAACGGTTCAGGGCCAATCAGCCCCTGAGATCGTCCCCGCCAGAGGTCGCCGAGGGCAATACGCCCTTTGGGGGTGCTCACGGGACTGAAGTCAGGGCCGTTCAGTCCTTGACAACGCCATCCACATAGACCCATCGCCCGTCGAGCCGCTCGAACCGGCTGTGCTCCTGCAGGGTTCCGGCGCCGCTGCCCTTGGCCCGATAGAAAGCCGTGAAGGTGACTTCGCCATCGGAGTCGAAAAGCGAACCCTTGCTTGCGGATTCGATGTCGAGGCGATACCAGCGCATCGACTCGTCGAGATCAAGCGACTCGGGCCGGGTCCGGGGATGCCAGCTGTGTAGGAGGTAGTCGCTGTCACCGACCGCGAAGGCGGTGAATCGTGAGCGCATAAGCGCCTCGGCTGTCGGGGCCGGGCGAGTTCCGGACAGTGCAGGTCCACAGCACTCATCCCAGGTGAGTCCGCTCGTGCAGGGGCAGCGACGGGTGCCGTCAGGTGAAATGGCCACCAGATCAGACTAGCGATGCGTCGACCCGTTGAACGACAACGGCTAACGCAGTTTTCGCTCGCGGAGACAATCCGGATAAGTCGGGCACACACAAGGAGAATCCATGAACCTACGCGGCATCGGAGCCGGCATCCTCGGAATCGGTCTGGCGATGGGAGTTCTGACCGCTTGCGGTGACGACACGTCATCCACCGGTCAGGAGACCAGTTCGGCAACGGTCAGTTCATCGAAGCACTCGAGCCCGACGAGCAGTCGCGCCCCCGCAACATCCTCTCCCGCAACATCGTCGCCCACACCAGGATCCGAACCCGTGGTCGGTGACACCGCGGCACCCACCCCGAGCCCGGTCGACGTCGATCAACCCGGCACCACCATCGCGCCCCCGCCCACCATCGCACCGCCGCCAACCACAACCCCGGCCGACGGCGGGCCACATGACCTCTTGGGCAACATCGCAATCTGGACGGTCTCCAATGGCGATCCGTTGAATGGCGCGGCGTTCTACGTTTCATCTTGCGGTGACGCTGAAGACATCGGCCCGGTGGACATGGCAGAGCAGGCGTATATCGACGTCCCGGTCAGTGTCGGTTGTTGGGTGGTGACCCTGACGCGGACCCCGGCCGGCTACAGCCTCGACGGACCGGCGGAACGAACGGTCATTCTGGATGCGGAAACGAACCAGAGCGATGCGGGATTCCGGTTCTGGCCGTTGTGACCACCGACGTGGTGACCTGCCGCCGAAGTGCCTTCAGATTCTGCAACATCTGTGGGCGCATGTCGGTGTGCTGAGGGAAGACTCGCGAATAGAGCCACACGAGCGGACGCGCGGGCAGGACGGTGATCCGGTAGGAGTGCGTGACCAGCGTTCCCTGCTCGTCCGGTGTGAACGTGTATGACCAGATCGTGGAGTCGTGTCGGGTGCGGTCGATGCGTTCGGGAATCGTGCGGAACGCGAACTCGGCGCCGGGCTTCGCCGCGACGACTTCGCAGACGCGGGACCAGCGGAAGTGACGTGACCGGTTGTGACCGCGGAACCGGGCGCCGAGTGTTCCCGGCGGTGGTCCGGGAAGCCATGTGCAGCTTCGGCATTCGGGGCTGCGCTCGCCGGTGTGGGTGACATCGGCGACGATGTCGTACAGGACCTGGGGCGGGGCCTCGATGTGCAGGCTCACGGATCCCCCTGTGCGAAATGTTGTTTCGGTAGTTGCCTGCTCGGGATTCAGATTCGGTGTGACATCGACATCGGGTCCCCACCGCAGCGCGCAGGCCCGCCGATACGGACGGGCGAAGGTATGTAGCACGAAGAAGCGCATCGCTGGTGGCACCAGGTGGACCACCAGGTCGTACCGCTCCTGGTCGACGCTGTCGATGAGCCAGTGCCCTTCGATTCCCAGTTCCCGCTTGGATTTCGGCGCGATGTTGGTCGTCCGGTCCCACTCCGCGAACTCGGCTTGGGTGAGCGTGCGCGAGACGATCGGCATCGCCTCGTCTTCCTCGCGGCGCAGGTGGGGGAGCAGCTCCGACTCGAGTGCCTCGACTGACGAGGCCAGCTCTTGCAGAGCTGAGCCGTCCACCCGAAAGTCCTCGGCGGCCGCGGCCACTCGGTCTATGGCCGGCGAGACACGGGCATGATCGGCGGCCATCTGATCGAGTAGCGGGCCGGCCTCGGGGCTGCGTGGCAGTACCAGCGCCCACAGGGTGTCCTCCGCGCGGTGGTGCATGTGCAGGAACTTGGTCATCCACACGAGGTGGTCGGCGATCGCCACTCGCTGATTCGGCGAATATGGTTCTTGTAGAGCCGTTTTCGCACGATTTAGGTCGCGACGCAAGGCGTCGTGCACGATGTTGTTGATGCGGGTGTCGGCCGGCGCGGCCGAATCGGTGTTCATGGCTGAGGCCTTCCGGCGGTGCCCGGCTCGTCACGTCGGGCGGGTGAGCAGTTCTTCGATGCGGTCGGTGAGCCAGTTCTCGTATTGGTCGCGGCCCCAATCGGAGTCGCGGACGAGCAGGTCGTAAACCGCGATGCTCGTGAGCATCCAGATTTCGTCGGGTTCGGTGTCGCGGAGGTCGCGGCCCGCGACCAGTGCGCCGCCGGCGGCAATCTCCTGCCGACGATTTTGCTCAAGTGTGGCAAGGAGTTCGGCGAGTTCGTCATCGACTGCCGCACCCTGGCGCAGGGCGGCATCGAGTGCGCGGGCGCGTTGGTTGATCACGCCGATCAACTGTGCCGCAGCTCGTGCTCGTTCCCGCAGAGTGGGCGCGAGTCCGAGTGCGGCGTATTCGGGGCGGTCGGCCAGCGCAACCGGTTCGTCGTCGCCGGCGACCGCCACATCCACGGCGACCTTCAATACCGCAACCTTGGATCCGATGGTGGCATAGACGGTTTCGACGGACACCCCCGCTGCCCGCGCGATGAGCGGCATGCTGGTGCCGACCCAACCGCGTGCGGCAAACAATTCATGGGCCGCCTGCACGATGGCCGCCCGGGTCTGTGCTGCCTGCATCCGGCGCCGTGGGGATTTGTAGGTACGCGTGGGTGACGTACCCGCTGCCTCTGCGTCATTTTCGACCGTCGACATGCTTCGATCCTACAAGCTCCATATATTCAATACAAGGGTCCTGTAGTAGAAATCAGGTTGGTGCTGAGTCGGGCAGAGGCTAGCGGTGGTGAGGTGGTGCGGCCTCGAGCCACGTGCCCACGGCGGGTGCGTACAACAGCGCGCTACCGATCACCGCACAACCGGCCATCGCGAGTGGCAGAAAGGAGATCACCTCACCGACAACCTCAGTTACCGGCTCGGCCACGAGACAGAATTGGACCCCGACAACCACCGCGAGCGCGGCGTCGACGGCCAGCATCGTCCGTCCGGAGTGGAGCCGGTCGCGGACCCGGATGACCCCGACGACCGCGACCGCCAAGATCAACAGTGCGACGACGGCGTTGCCGATCATGATGGCGTCCACTGTCGCGGCGACGTCACTGCGGTCGGTCGCCGGGTGGTCGGCGGCGAATGAGTCAGTCACTGCATCGCGCACGTCCACGTAGTCGAAGGCTGTCAACAGGGCGGTTGTCAACAACGCCGCCAACGCGATCAGCCAGACGATCGCAGCGGCATCGGCGATGCGCGGGCGCGGCGGTTGTCGGCCCGGCTCGGTCATAAGGCGATGGTACGTCTGGCAGGACGTGTGCAGGCGCGTCTATCGACGCGGTGTGTCAGCGCCAGCCGAGTTCGGGTGCGACGTGTTTCAGGATCGATTCGATGACGTGGGTGTTGTACTCGACGCCAAGCTGATTCGGCACGGTGAGCAGCAGGGTGTCGGCCGCGGCGATCGCCTCGTCCTCGCGGAGTTGCTCGATCAGTCGGTCCGGTTCATCGGCGTAGCTGCGACCGAATCTGGCGACGCCTCCATCGATGACACCTACTTGATCCGTGTTGTCGCCACCGCGACCGAAGTAGGCGCGGTCCCGGTCGTCGACGAGTGCAAAGATGCTGCGGCTCACAGATACTCGTGGCTCTCGCTCGTGACCGGCCACTTTCCAGGCATCACGGAATCGCTCGATCTGCTCGGCTTGCAGCTGGTGGAAGGGGACGCCGGTGTCCTCGGTCAGCAACGTCGAACTCATCAGGTTCATGCCTTGCTGCGCGGTCCACTCGGCGGTCGCGCGGCTGCCGGCACCCCACCAGATCCGGTCGCGCAGACCCGGTGACTGCGGTTCGATGCCGAGCGCGCCGGGCGGGTTGGGGAACATCGGAGCCGGGTTGGGCTGGGCGAACTTCGCACCATCGATGACCTTGAGGAAGACGTCGGTGTGATGACGCGCCATGTCGGCGTCGTTTGAGTCGTCGCCGGGCACGTACCCGAAGTAGTGGTAGCCGTTGATCACCTGTTCGGGGGATCCGCGGCTGATTCCCAGCTGCAGCCGTCCTTCCGAGATGAGGTCGGCGGCGCCGGCATCTTCTGCCATGTACATCGGGTTCTCGTATCGCATGTCGATCACGCCGGTGCCGATCTCGATGCGACTCGTCTTTGCACCCACCGCTGCGAGCAGCGGAAACGGCGAACCGAGTTGGCGGGCGAAGTGGTGGACGCGGAAGTACGCGCCGTCCGCCCCGAGGTCCTCGGCCGCAACAGCGAGATCGATGGACTGCAGGAGCGTGTCGGCGGCCGACCGCGTCTGCGAGCCGGGCGAGTCCGACCAATGCCCGAACGAGAGGAATCCGATGTTCTTCATACCATGCTAAATGAAACCGCGGTCCGTTTAATTCCAATGCACCCGGTTGCCCGCGCTCCGGGACGCCGCGTGGTCCGCGAATATTGCGCCGAGTCTGGTGTCTGTGGATAACTGTCTTGGTTGTGCACAGGTGGTCACTGGTGCCGGTCTTGCGCTCGTCTGATGTGTCAACCTCTGGCACATGGGAATTCGATACTTTGCCTATCCGCTGCAACCCCACGACGTCGTCGCTGCGCGCCACGACCCGTATCCATTCATCTCCGACGATCCACTGATGGACGCCTGGGGATCAGAGGCCGACCGGCCGCGAATGCTGTATCTGGACAAGGCATGGCGTGAACTCCAGCATGTGTTCGCGGTACAGGACGGATTCCTGCGTCCACGCATCTCGCTGGAACTGGTGAAGGGCAACGTGACGCCGGTAAGCCCATACGGTGAACACGTCGGTTTCGTGCATGTGTTGCCGCCGGATGTGGTGGACGAGGTGGCACGGGACATCGTGTTGTTCGAGCCCGTCGATGACGCGGCGATCAAGGAACCGTTTCCCTGGTCGGACGCGAAGTATGTCAACGAGTTCCTGCGCCGGGCCCAGACATTCATGACCGAATTGGCCCGCGATGGGTTGGGTCTGGTCTACACGATTCGGTGAGTCCGACGGCCAGGTCGACGGTGCCGCGCTCGCGCGAAGTCTGGACTGGTGGCCTGGGAAAACGGTGAAAGTCTGGATTGAGATTTGGTTGCAAAGTCTGGACTCGCACGCGAAATTGGTTTGACCTGCGCGAATAGAAGCCAAGTCTTTCGCCTCCGTGAGTGCAGACGGTCTCCGTAGCGCGGTCGAGGTCCGGCAGCTGCGCGCGCTTGTCGGGGACCATCAAGACTGGGATGTGGTATTCGGATCCACGCGGTGGCGCATACTGCTCGAGAGATGCGCTGCCGAGGCCCGCAAGGTAGCCCGACACACGACCGGTATGACCCAAGTTTGGGCCGCACACAGCCAGATGTGACTCGATCTGGGCATCTGGGCATCTGGGCAAGGCCTTGTCTGGATTCCAACCCTGGTGCCTCGCCGGCACACACCACGATTGCCGGAGTGCGAGTCAACCTGCGCCGCAACGAATGTCGTTTCGGCGAACCCGCAGGTGGAGAGCGGTAATCTCTAGTGCTCGACCCAAGTCCGAGACATCACCGGTCGCGATAGCTAAGCCGATCAGTTCGTGAAACGTTTGTGCCTCATTGTGTGAGTTCACGGCACATAACTAGGGACTTAAGGTCCTCGTCGGGAGGAATGTCGACTCGGACTGCGACGAGTCTGTACGGCCACTTACTGTGTGTTGTATCGAGACCAAGGAGGAGAGCCTTCTCATGGAGGACATCATGAGCCGTAACCCGAACTTGACTGTCCCCGAACTGTCAAAAGAGGTGATCGAATCACTCAAAGCCAAGGGTTATACCCAGACCGCCATTGCGGATATGTACGGCGTGACTAGGCAGGCAGTGTCGTGGCATCTTAAGACCTATGGAGGTCAACTGTCGACCCGTCAGATCGTGAACGAGTCGTGGCCGTGGGAAACCAAGGATTTTCACGGAAAAGCTGTGGCGTTCAGGCGACTTCGCGATCACGGAGAGTTCATGCGTACCGGAAGTAAGGACATGAGCTTGGACAAGATGAAGCGACTGAAGTCGTGGTGGAAGCGACTGCGCGACGAGAACCTTGTTGTCGAGTTCGACCCGAACATACCTCCGATGCCAGGAGTGAGCTCAACGGGAGGTTTTGCCTACCGTGAGCGGACCGTGGAGGACGATGACCTTCTGATCCGTGTGAACGAGTTCACCACCATCACCGAACAAGGAAAGATGATCTGGTGTTGGCCACCAGACATCGATGAGTTGATCTAAAGGGTTTGCACCGCAACGCCGCTTAACCGCCCTGTGTCTCGTTTTGCCGGAGTTGTTACCTACCGCGACGGCCAGGGTAGCTGGCGCACCATGCACCCCGACTTCGTGTTCTTTCACGAGATTGGGGGCAAGGTGAAGGAGATCGTCATCCCCACGGCACTCACCTAGACGACGCGGTGGTGAAGCTGAGGCCCTCGCGGCTTCGCGGAGCAATTCGGGTGAGCGAGTTCCACCGGATCGAGGCTGTGGCCCAGGTTAGCAACACGATGAAGGTGCTCGACTTGACGAAGCCTGCTGCGCGGGAAGATGTTCTGTATGAGGACCAGTCAGCGGAGGATTTCTACAAGCCTGACTTCGCGGTTGATTAAGACAAGTGATCCGCTCAGGGTGGTGGTTTCGCTTGCGGGCCCATTGGGGCGCTAGCGCGCAGCCGAGCAAATCTTGCGCACGTCACACTCGCGGCACTTGCGGCGTTCCGGCCTGGGCTCAAACTCACGCCGGCGGAGGCTGTCGACCGTAGCGATGATGTGCGTCTGGGCCGTCGTAATGGAGTCCGTGTCGATGTCGACGTAGTGCCTTTGCGCTGCGCCGAGATCGTGAATGTAAGCGGCCCCGACGTCGAGGCCTTCGCGGCGGCCGGCCTCGGTGTAAATCTGCAATTGGAGCGGGTCGATTTTCCCGCCGGTCGATGTCTTGTAGTCGACGATCGCGAGCCGCCCGACCTGGCCATTCTGATTGTCGTAAATGACGTCAGCGCGCCCCGAGATCACGGCTCCGCCTAGGTACAGCTCGAACGGTCGCTCGGTCGCCCACGTGCGCAATAGATCCGACGAATGCTTCTTCACGTACCGCATAACGAGCTTGCGTGCCTTCTCCCGCATCGTCTTGTGGCTGGCCTTGTTCGCGTATGGCAAGAAGAACTCCGAGTCGAGAAGCTGATTGACCTGTTGCGCTGTGGGCGCTGTGCCCGTTGCTTGAGTGCGTTCGGCGAGCACGCGTAGCGTGTGGTGCACCGCGTTGCCGTAACCGAGTTCTTGCTGGATTGTCGGCATGAAGCCGAGCCTGTTCTTGAGCAGGTAATTGCGGGGGCATGACTCGTAAGCAGCGAGTTCGCTGTAGGTGATGGTGAGATCGGCATCAGACGACGATCCGGTGCTTATTGCCGCCGTCGGGCCACCCGCCGTTGTATACGCATTCATGACCTCGGTGTAGTACGGGGAAGCGTTGCGGTTCTTGCCGCGGTCTGTCAGCGAGAAGCTTGACAGCAGAGCCGCGTCGCGGGCACGGGTTATCGCGACATAGAACAGTCGGCGTTCGTCGGCATCGGTGCCTTCGTAGCGTTGCCGGTCGAAGCGTCCGAGCAGGTCGGGTGGGAAGTTCTGTGAGCGGCCGCTCATGCTCGAGGGGAAGCGTAGCCTCACTAGGGACGCCAGGAACACAACGGGCCACTCGAGGCCCTTCGAGCCGTGAACGGTGCCAAGGGCGACGCCGTCGCCGAGCTGATCCTCCTCACCGCCGAAATCGTCATAGTTCCCCACCCCGTAGTTGCTCATCAGGATCGCGAGGTTCTTGTAGAACCACGGACCACCGCTGGTGCCGCCTACTTGCTCACCAAGGTTGTCCTCATCCTTGCGGGCACGCCAGTTGACGCTCTCATAGTCGGCGAGGACCGCGGTGAAGCGCGCGATGGTGCCAAGACGGTTTCGAGTCAGCTCATCGGAAAGGTCCCAGTCGCGGACCGCAAGAAGGTCCATCAGTTCGTAGAAGTCGCGCACGAGGCTCTCATTGAACTTGCTCGCGCGCGCTCTCGCTTTCCATGCCTTGAGGTGCGCGGACAGCGTCTGGCGAAACTCCCTCGGGAGGTTGAACGTGGTGGTGTAGTCATCGAGCAGCCGCTTGAGCGTGATCCGCTGGCGCTGACCGTACTTCACTGCTGTCCAGTCGATGCCGGCAATCCACGCGTATGTCGCGCCGAACACTTGAGGCTCGGACTGCTTGAACAAACCTGATCGGCCACCAGCTTGGACGGGAACCCCGGCCCTCTCGAGCGCATCCATGATCGCGGGATAGGCAACCCGACCGCGCACGAGGATTGCGATGTCACGGTAGGGGAGTCCCCTCGCGTGGAACTCGAGCATCTGCCGCGCGATCTCGTCGGCTGCGGCGCGCTCGTCGCGAGGGTTGCGCGCGAGTGCAACGCTCGGTCCGTCGGCTTCGCGGAAAGGCAGCATCTGCTTGGGGATGCGGCCGGGAATCGTCTTTGCGAACTGGTTCGCGACCTCGACGATGTCAGGGCGCGAACGTCGGTTGGTGAGTAGCTTGAACTGTTCGACCCCGGGGTAACGCATGGCGAACGTCACGATGTTCTCGACCGACGAGCCACGCCACTGGTAAATTGCCTGGTCATCGTCACCCACGACCACGATGTCGGCGTTGCCGTGGGGCTTCGCGAGCAGTCCGATAAGTCTCTCTTGTGCAGGGTTGACGTCCTGGTACTCGTCGACAATGAGGTGACGCAAAGGAGCGGTAACCGCGGCGTGGACCACCGGATCGGCGAGCGCTTCGACGGCCCGCACGATCTGCGTGCCGAACGACATGAACTGGTAGCGATCGAGCGCCGCGTAGTACGCCTGCACTGCGGTATAGAAGATTCCCAGCGGAAGTGTCTCGACGTCGATCAACTCGTTTTCGATCACGTCGATGCCGCGCTGAAATGTTGCGATGTTTTTGAACGTGCCGTCAGTTGGTGTGAGGTCGGGGATGCCGATGAACCAGCTCTGCTGGTACAGGAAGTTCGTCAGCTGGTTTGCGTCGAGCGGCGTGTACGTTTCGTATAGCGGAACGTAGGTCTGCAGCATGCGGAAGCAATAGGCGTGGATTGTTCCGACAAACAGCCGACCGAGCTGGTCAGTGGCTTCGACATCCATGCGGGCGGTCACACGCTTGCGGATGCGCTCTTTCAGTTCGGAGGCAGCCTTTTCGGTGAACGTGAATGCGACGATTGATTCCGGAGTCTCGCCGTCGGCGAGGAGCGATGCCACTCTCTGCGAAACGACCTCGGTCTTGCCCGAGCCGGCAGCAGCGATGATCTGGATGTGGCTACCGCGATGTGCGACCGCCTTAGCTGCGTCGCCTTGAAGATTTGGAATGTTTGCTGCCGTTGCCGCTGGACCGTGCGCGACGGGAGAAATGCGCGTTCCGGGTGAAATGGGGGCTGGCGAGGGAGTGATGGCAGGTGTGGTTTTCGGTGATCCGGGTGCTGTGGCGAACGGCTTCGGAACCTGTCGCGGCGCCGACTGCGCAGGGGATACCCAATTAGATTTCACTGGCACTCCTCGTCTTTGCCGGCGGAGCCAGTCTATCGGGGCCTGCGGCCGCGCGAAACTAGGTATTCCATGTCGGTGCTCGGCACAGAAGCGAGAATCCGAACGGAGCCAAAACCTCGAGTTGCCATGCTTTTGCACTGTGGTGCAGCGCATTTGAGTGCGGGTGAATCGCATGTTGAGCACAAGTAGACGGACACGTTTGTTCGGCCTGTCTGCTCCACAATCGCGGCCTCTCGCTATCTCGGTCTCCACCCCCGGGAAGTTTCAGCCCTGCTTGACAGCCGAATGCGAGACACCTGGCTATGCCTGCTGCGACCGGTTGAACTCAGCCGCAAATGCCGCAGCGATACCTTCTGCACGCGACTTGTACTCATCGTGCGTCAGACCGCTCCCGCCAGCGGTAAACCGCGAAGCCAACCTGGCGAGGGCGTCAGCGCCCTCGTTTAGTGCATTTCCCTGATGTCCAGGCACCCACTGGATCTCGAGCCGGTCGCGCTGGTCGAAGATCTGTCGTTGGGCCACGACCAGACCAGCAGACCCATTGGCGCGTTCCGTGGTGTAACCGGAGGGCAGGACGGTGTCGCCATCCATCCACCGTTTTGTCATCTGCAAAGCTAACCTGCTGTCGGTAAGCAGCGTGAGCTGTCGATGGCGCAGTTTGCTGACGGCCTTGCTGATCGCTCTGAGTTCGGCAATAAGCACGACGCTCGCGCCGACTTGGCTGGTGTGATGGCGGAACGCTCGTAGTGCGTAGTCGCCGCACGAGGCCACCCACCCGTACCCGGTTACTTTGTCGCGGACTGAACCGTCTGTGGCCACGGTCGCGTCGGGCAGCCCCTCGGGCGGCGGCGGAGGTGGCGCGAGGTCTTGTGCGAGGCCGCTGTTGGCCTCTTTCATCAGCGACAGCTCGTCAGTGGTCACTGGCTCGACTGATGCGCCCGGTAGAAGGGCTGACAGCTCGACCGTGTGACGCCATAGCGGACTGCTGGCCCCGAGCCTCACCACATACCGGATGCGCTCAGCCCCTCCGCGATCTGAATGGATGCGGACGATCGCATCAAAGATTGCAGCGGGCTTGTTCCTGGCCTGCACAGCTCCCGACCAGGTCTCGCCGGTGGCGGCGGCCGCGAAATATCGGAAGGTGGCGCCTCCGGCATGTGTGACGGCGAGTGCGATGGTCTTGGTCGACCAAGTTTGAGGTGCCGGGAGGTCGTTTCGGCGTGGTCTCGCCTGCGGCTTTGGAGTCATCTCCATCCTTAAATTGGCACTGCGGTTTACGCCAACGATAGGCAACAACTACGACACAATCTCGAACTGACGTGCTTGCAGAAAGTCCGCTAGTGCCCAAACGGGTCAGCCGGGGACGTGCAGGAGGGCCGACACGTATTAATGGCGACCCAATGCGCCCCACGCCCGCTCAGGACCCGTGGGCTGCCGAGAGATCGACAAAATCAACCACGGTGCTCCACAACGGTGTGAACCGTTGTCGGGGACCTGCATCATGACGGTCCTCGATGCGGCACTGCCGGGAGGCCGGTCAGTGGTCGGGTGGACTAGCTGCGCAGACGACCTCGGGGTCGTGGCGGTTGGTGGCCAGCAACCGTTTGGCGGCATCGATTTTGAATGTTTGGTGGGGCCCGGCCCCACAACTAAGCGTTTGATCGGGCCCCAATCGTGTGTGCTTGGTTCCAGGTCGCCTGCCGGTCTGCAGTTCACCGCCAAGTTGCGGTATGGGACTAAGCCGATTGAGCCAGAGCGAAATTCGGGAGAGCGCTGGAATCCGCTCGAATCGACTGCGGCCTATCCGATTAGAAGGTCGGCGAGTGCGGTGCTGTGCGCCCTCACCCGGCCTCCGGCTAGTTTTAGGGTCCGGAGCCGATTGACGAGCACCACAGCGGATTGCTTCCAAGGAATCGCGTTGAGGGCCGCTACAGAAGCTGGGTTGGTGGCATCCCAATAGATGCGAAGTCCATCGTCTTTGGCGGAATTGAACTTGACGTCCGGGTCGTAGTCGAGTAGCGGGTTTTCGTCGATTAGCTCCTCGACGCTTCGGCCGGTTGCGTCTAGGAAGTGTGTTCGTGCGACGTATACGCATCCGAACAGCTTCCGTCGGTTCAGGTCCGCGGCATCCAGTACTACCATGTATGCCGTCTCCATAGGTCCGACGTTGAGGGTGAATGGTCGAAATTCTTTGCCATCTGCTGTCATTCGGGTTTGAGGAACAACGCTGATACTCCAATGTTGCGTCACATCTTGCGCGCCGTCAGTGAGTGCATTGCGGCCGTAGTCGGTCAGGAAGTCGTTCACGGGGTCGAATTCCGGCATTGCCGAAAGCTTGTCGAATCGTTCTGCGGGTGAAAGTGCATTCCACTCGACCTTGGTGAGTATGCGGGTGGTCATTATTCGGCCTCCTGAAGCAGTCGGGTTGGCGGAGTGCCTGCGGGTCATTCGGTCGGTATGAACGGGCTGCGTTCACCCGTCCAGGTCACTACCAGGTCTTCGCGAGCACGCGTGCAGGCAACGAAAAGTAGCTGACGTTCTCGCTGCATGTCGAATGCATGTGTCTGCTTGTCCTCGGATTCCGGAGTGATTGACGCCTGCAAAGGCATTCGGGTCGCATCGACACCAACCACTGCAAGACAGCGGAACTCGAGTCCTTTGAGACTGTGCATGGTCGCGACTGCAACTGCCGTCGTCAGGTCGGCCAACTTGCGGGCCTTGATGTCGCGGGCAGACATCGCTTCGATGACCTTCACGATCTGTGCCCGCTCGCGGACAGCGATCGCGAGCTGACGTGGCTCAATGTCACTTTCGATCCACAGCGCAACGGTTTCGGCCATGTAGTCGAATTCGGCTGTTGTGCTGTCGAACTCGCGCACAGTCGGTTGGTAACCATGGAACGCTGACCGGTAGCCACGCACGGTGTCGCGTCCGAGGTCGAGGTCGTCGACGGGGTCGTGGCCCAGGAGTGTCAGGGCCCAGCGCAGAATCTCTGCTGAAGTTCGGTGGTTGAGGGTGAGGTGGCGTGACCGACCGGCAATGCTGATCCCGAGGGAACGCAGGCTCGCGCGGTGATTGTAAATGCGCTGGTGCGCGTCGCCTGCGATGAAGATGTTGTCTGGGACGTCGGGTACCGCGGCCTTCAAGAGACGCCAGTGATCGGGGGTGAGGTCTTGGGCCTCGTCGATGATGACGTAGCGGTAGTGCTTCTTTTCGTCAGCATTAAGGAGCCGAACAGCTTCACGACGCAGGGTGTCGAACGTCCAGGAATGATTTTCCTTGAGGTACGCCTCGAAGCGGCAGACGGCGGACCACACTTGCTTACGCTGGTTCGCCCCAAGCCGTTGGCCTCGGCCGAGGCGGCGCGCTGCGAGGTATTGCTCCTCGGTTGACACCTGCTGGGCGAGAACGACATCGGTGAACTCGTCATTGAGGAACGCCGGTGAGAAGGTGAGCTCCAAATCGCGGATGATGCGCCGCCAGATGTTGCTGTGCTGGATCAGAAGCTGGTGAGGATCTCCGTCCAGTTCGCCGTGCGTTGCTACGAAGACACGTCGTGCGAAGCTGTCTACGGTCCGTACCTTGATGCGACGCCTGACGTTGGAATCCCCGACGAGAAGATCAACACTGGTCTCCATCGCATCGGCGAGCGCTTTGTTATACGTCGTTAGCAGCACGTATCCGTCGCCGCGCTCGGCCATCCGGCGCGCGCGATGCACGCAGACAACGGTTTTACCCGTTCCTGGGCCACCCGTGATGCGGGCGGGGCCTCGGAAGTCGGCATCGACGGCACTCCGCTGCGATGGATGCAGGTAGGTGCGCCAAAGGTCGAACGGCGCGTCCAGGATTCGCTCGAGTTCGTCGTCACTGCTGACCACGCGGACTTGGTCGTCGCTGCGCTCGATTGCTGCATCGAGTTCGTCTTCGCCCGCATCAGTGCCTTCGCGATGGGACTCTGCGTCCGAGATAATCTCGGCCGGTGTCATCCCAGCGGCCAGACTGTCGAGCACGTCCCACTGTCCGGGCGGTATCGCGTCTCGCACATCGTCGAGTCCGGCGAGGTCTCCGATCGATCGGGCAGACTCTGCGACTTGCTCGTCGATCCCAAGTTGTTGATATTCGTCGTGGGTTAGCGCGTCGAACAGCGGAACCGCATTCGGAGCGCTTTGCAGCGATACGCCGTCGACTAGTACGCGAAGGGACGTCGGATCCCAGATTTCCAGTCTGCCGGTGAGAACGGAGATGTCGATGCGTGTTCGTCGTGCCCATTCGTACGCGTCATCGTGGGGAAGCACTTTGACCAAGGTGTAACGCCGGCCATGTTCCGGTGCAATGACGATCGCTCGCACGGACTTCGTGACGCGCACCGAGCGGAGGCGATCGTTGGCAGCGCCATTGATCTTCTCGAGGTGAGATCCGCTGAGTTCCGCGACGCGAAACTTGCGAAACGTGTCCTTCACCCTGTCTTGTACAGGCTTCTCCAGACGCGCGAAGTCCTTGATGAAGTCCTTGTGCACTGCGAGCTCACGGGTCGGCACACCTGCGACGTCGATCGAGGGCGGCACGCTACCGCCCTCCCGAACGAGCCACCCCGACCGCCGCTCTGAGCGTCGGCAGTACTACCCGATTGAGGTAGGTATCGGAGGGTTCGGTCCACTGATAGCTTGTTGCTCGCGGATGTGAGAAGTGCGCGAAGAGGACACCCGTGTGGTCGATCCTGGCCGATTCGAGCGGCAATCCATCGACGACTGGGGTGGTGGTGGGAAGCGATGCCTTGATCTCTGGCCAGAGAGGTCGCCCTTGGATGACCACGAGTGTCGGCTGGAGGATCGAGATCGTCGCCCGCAGATGCGTCGAACAATTGGCTGTCATCCGGGCGACTCCGGCTGATTCACGCCCGCCGGCCCGTTTAGTTGCCGAGCACAATCGGGCATTGATCAGTGCGTAGCACCGAAGCAGGTGGACGGGATCGCTTCCGGCAATTGGTACCTGTTCGCTGGTGGTGTCCAGTCCGAGTCCAGCTGCGTATCGGAGTGCAAGTAGCACTCCTTTCATGTGTGGGTTCCGTGTCGGTGAGTCGCGCGGAATCGCCAGATTGTGGTGGGCACTTCGGGTTTCGCGGCTGACGCGCCGTGGTGGTTCGTTTCCGACCATGCTGGTACCGCTCAACTCCATACCGACGAACAGCATTCGCCATGGCACTCCGTCGACGGCGAGGTCGTAGTGTTCGCCGATGTAGCCGAGTTGACCTTCGTAAAAGGCGCAGCCAGAGTTGGCGGCCCGCGCTGCCCGCCAGCAGTCACGGCCCGAACTGCACATGAAATCGCCGCTGGTCGACAGCACATTCGCGCCCATGTACTCGTCATAGGCCACAATCCGTCGTGCAGTTTGAGCTGGATCAGACGCATAGGCGTGAACCATGTAGTCAGGTTCTCAGACCGAGACACTCTCAGGCGGCCGAGTGAGCGGATTTCCATCGAACGAATTTGCGTGGAACCAGGTCGATACCCGCACCGGATCCGCCAGAGAAGCAGTTCTGTCGCACCGCTGTGCTGTAATCCTGCTGTGAATGCCGTCGTACTGGTGCTGGGCGTGATAATGACGCTGATTGTTTTGGGTCTGCTTCTGGTCCTCGTGAAGAGGCGAAACGCAGGTCGCGACGCGCGGTTCGCGCCACGTTTCCCGAAGGACCAGCAAGTCGTGCGCCCAAGGTTCCAAAGCCGCCGCTGGAGGTTTTGGCATCCGAACGCGAGGCAGGTAACCGACGTCGTAGGGACTCTGCCGGTCAGATTCAAAAGGTTATCGAGGCCAGCGTCGGCGTCGAAGACCGGATTGACGACGGGCTGTTCTACGGACATGTGGTGCAGGCCTTGGACACTTGGCGCGGAGTAGATTTCACCATGCGGAACCGAGCCGTCGGGCGGGGGTGGATTCCTTTCGTCGGTAAGCCCGAACATGATGAGACTCCCGAAGCCCAGGCCTCACGCCTTGAGCGGAACTACCGTCTGAACGGCGAAGAAAAAGATGCGCTGGAAGTGATGCGGCTACATCCGGTAGGTCGGATCGCTTTCGTCGCGGGCCTCGTTGCGGCGCGCATCTACCGTTTTCCTGCGTGGAAGAACTCGTTCTTCGACGAGCATGCCGTCAGGGTCGATCTTGTAGGCGAAACTGAGCAGATCGTCACTACTGCAGTCGAACTGCGCGACCAAAGGGCGGTCCTCGGGCCGCAACCAACGGGTGCGCTGCGTGATGACCCGGACATTGTGGGTGTTTACGTCGAGAAAGCGCGAATACTCGACCGCCGGGCGGACGCGTTGATGGACCGATTGACTGCGTTCGATGACTATCGCAAAGTTGTCGCCGACATCCAAAAGATGGTGGACAAGCAGGCCTGGCTTCACCGGGTCAGCGACATCGACGACTTCGAGCACGAGGTGCGCGCCAATACCGATCTGCATAAGGCGGACAGCATGCGCGCGACAACCGCAGAATCAGCGTTGCTGTCCAGCGTCTACCTCTCGTCGCTGGAACCGCTTACAGCCAGATTGACTGTCACGGAAGCGTAGTCGGGATGGATAGTGCGATCCATTTCGATTCACGAACCCAATAATGAGGCGCGTGGACACCGCTAATATCGAACCTGTGTAGTGGGAACATTATCGCGCAGAACAGCTCTCACGATTCGAGGAGAAACGATGAGAAGTGACGAACTGATAGTGCCCCTT
Source organism: Nocardia sp. 348MFTsu5.1 (assembly GCF_000383535.1). Lineage (NCBI taxonomy): Bacteria > Bacillati > Actinomycetota > Actinomycetes > Mycobacteriales > Nocardiaceae > Nocardia > Nocardia sp. 348MFTsu5.1. Next base: position 164,361 of record NZ_KB911511.1, on the reverse strand, counting down.
CAGCCTGTCGATAGGAACTTCGATGAGCGACGTTGCGGTACATATCTGGCGCCTGCTCGATGGTGACGCCGACGAACGTCTCCATGCACCCCAACAGCCAGCGAGCCCAATTATTGCGAGCCTACGTGTCCGTCTCGTTCGCGGTGAGCCAGATGGATCAAGGCCTTACAGACGAGGAAGCTGCACAGAGGGCCGGGGTGAACATGCAGTCGTGCTGGTGGAAGCGGTGCTCAGAACTGCGCGAGCGAGCGCTCATCGAGTGGTATCAGTTCGACTATGGGAACGGTCACGGCGCCTGCGCCTCGCGAGTATCCCTCGCTGGGGGACGACGGCGGCTATCCCGCATCACCCCGGCGGGGCTCAGCTGGTGTGTCGAGCACCCCGCCGATACTGAAGCTCGGAGCAGCCACCCCTCGGACCGAACCCCCAGCGAGTGGCTCAACTACTATCAGCGAGACAATCACCGACTTCGGAAGGTCTTATTCGACATCCTGTATATGGCTGAGAACAATCCGAACAACCGGTTGGCCAGCGATATCCTTGCCCTTTACGAAAAGACTTTGCACGACGATTGACACGCTGTACCCACGAACGGGCGACTCCGAGGCCCCCGACCCGACTCGAGTTCAGGCGTTCCGGTCGATATCGCCCGACGTGGCGCCGATCATGGAAATGATTGCGACCGGGACGTCTGATTCGAATGGGGAGGGCCGCGTGACCACATCACATTCCAAGAAGACCGAACCCCGGTTGGTCTGGGGGTGGGAACATACGGGTCCGGTGTGGGGCGCCAAGGCCTACCCGCCCATGTCCGGCCAAGACCACCTCGGTCTGGGATCAGTCAGCTCCGACCGCATCCTCCCGACGTTGTCCCCCGGCATTAATGTGTTGACCGTCCATCCGCGGTACTGGTCGTTCTATTCGTTTGTACTCGATGAATTCTGGTCACGACATCTACCGCGCACCCGGGCGGCATTCCGAGATTTCTACCGCCCCCGGGAAGCGCTGTTCTCGATGGCATGCCACGTGTGTGACACCAAGGAACACGCCACCGTGGGGGGCAATGTCATCGGCTCACGGCGAGTGTCACCGCTTGCCGCGGGAAACTCCTTCGATCCCGCCTTCGACTACATCAAAGAACCATTGGGCGGGTACTCGCTGTACCGATCCGCCATGGAGACCACGGGGATCCTTGTCATCGCCACACCCGCCAACGGTTTCGCATTCGATGCACTCACCCCAACGGGCCGCGCGCTGGCCGCCGCCTACCGCGATGCGATTTCCTCAACGGAGCTGTGGCGAAACCATCTCAGCGGCACTCTCGATGAGTCCGTCTCCCGAGGGGTCCTGGTCGACTTCGCACGCAGTGGTTGCCTGTGCCGGCTCCGAGCAGCGAAGAACTACGATCTTCCGTTGCTGCAGGACCTGTTCACCCATGCGGGAACTCCGGCGCAATCCGCGGCCCGACGCCAGACACTCCGACTGCTGCTCGATCTGAGCCAAACCGGGCAGGAGGACGGCATCAGCGAGCCCGCGTTTCGGGAGTTGATCTATTTTCGGCAGGTCGACGGAGTGAGCTACCAGGCTCAGGCAGACATCGCGGGCGTTGCACGACGATGGCGGCTGTATCAGGCGCGTGAGTACTTCGCGTTTGCGTTCAACCGACTACTCGGCTGGCTCGTGCGGCGTGGTGCACACGAATCCGACGACGGAATGATGGTGTTGCCATTGACCAAGATCTGGGAATTGGTGGACGACGCACTGGACAACCACGACTTCGCGAAACAGAGGCGGATGGGCAATGTTCGAGTGCGCTCAACCACACCGGCCATACGGTTTGCCGAATTGTTGGCCTCACGAGTGGACCTGGAGCCGGGTGTGGACGACGTGTGGCCACCACACCAAACCCTCGACGAGCTAGCACTCTTCCAATGGTGCTCAAATGACACCGACGACGCGGAGACACTCGTCGCGATGCTTGCGCTGGTACTGCTGATCCACCGCAGAATCGGCACGCTGGGCCGGATCCAGGATCTGGGTGAAGACGCACATCTGCTTGCCGAAGGCCGCGGCCTGCGGATCGGGATGTTGCGGTTCTTCGAGCAGCTCACCAAACGACTGATGACCAAGGCGACACTGTCCGATCTTGCTCGGTGGCTGATCCACGATTTCGTCATCGTTCAGCATGAGCGAGTAGCGACTGCGAAACTCCCCGACGACACCTTCCGACTCCGTCGCGTGGGTGACAGCGTGCAGTTCTTTCCCCACCAAGAGGCCGGCGCAGTGCTGAACAACAGCAGGTACGGCGCGTTGAGCACGACCGCCCACGAGCTGGGTCTTGTGTCGAGCCTGCGAGATCCGCAACGCCGGTTGACCGTCGCGGGCCGTCGGCTGCTCAGGAAGGGTGATCTGCCCGCGGGCGCGTTGGCGGCAGCGGCGGAGCCCTTCGCACAACAGTTGGAGCTGTGACGATGGCGGCCGATGTGCATTCGCCTCGATCGATCACTCTCCCGGATCTCCTGCAGGGCGAGTGGACCTCGGTAGTCGTGTTGACCTATGGCGCGAACCTGTCATTTTTCGAGTCGCGACTATTGGGTCAGCTCACGCAGATTCCCCTTCGGGTGGTCTTGGCGGACCACGATCGTCTGGCGGCGCGCCTTCAGGAAGCGGCCGACACCGGCCAACGGCTACGCAAGGCCAACCGCACATACCTCACCGGACCGGTCCGTCACTCCCGGGCGGCACACGCGAAGGCAATACTCCTGAGCAGCGCGACAGGAGGTCTGCTCGTCGTCGGATCCGGCAATCTCAGTCAAGACGGATACGCTTCATCGGGCGAGCTTTGGCACGTCTTCGCCTACACCGACCAACGCCGTCAACATCTACCCGAGTTCGTGACCCTGCGAGGCTTGATCGACGGCCTCGCGAAGCGCAGCGCACTCGACCCACCGACATCGCAGATGCTGAAGGCGGTCTGGTCCGGCGCCGCGTGGCTGCCCAAATCCACTGAGATGCAAGGGTCTGTCCGGCACAACCTGGATGTTTCGCTCATCGACCAGCTCGCCGCGAAGGTCCCTTGGAAGGTCAACCGGATGACCGTATACGCGCCGTTTCACGATCCCGATTGTGCGGCGTTGTCCGGGCTGATCGAGCGGTTCAAACCGCGGCGGCTGCGCGTTCTTATCGCCCGGGACACTTCGGTCGACGCCGACCGCCTGATCGCAGCTTTATCGAAAACGCAAAAATCGGAATGTTTGCAGGTCAACGTTCGTGACGATCCCGGAATTTACCTGCACGCCAAGTGGGTTCATCTGGAAGGGGCGAAGCAGGAAGCCCTCCTCACCGGCTCTGCGAACCTGTCGCGTTCGGCGCTGCTCAGCCCTGCTGCACTTGGAAATGTCGAGTTGTGTGTTATCAGTCTCGGGGTTCGAAGAGTGTACGACCATCTCTACGCACCGCTGGACCTGTCTGCGATCGATAACCTTCACGAATTTGGAGTGGAGTTCAATTCCGAGCCAGAGCGGGCGCAGGACTCAACAGGTCCTATCCTCCTGTGGAGCCAGCTCGATGGCACCACGCTCACCTTGATGTTTGACCGGCCCGTCAGCCCCAAGGTCCCTCTGGCACTGGCCGGTACTGACGGTGGCCCTCTCACCGTGACCAGGATCAGGGCAAAAGGCACTGCCCTCGTGGCATCGCTGCACGCCAACGACGCCGTAGTCCTCGCCGAGGGAGGCCCCATCCGGGTGTCCCTGGACGGCGAGGAGTCCGATTCCGCGGTCACCTGGCCATACCACTTGGATTTGTTATTGGGACGCCTCGAGCGCGCGACGAACCGGGATCTGCTGCCACAGATCGGAACTCTGCCCGACGGTGATGCGGAACTCTTTGGGCTACTTCAACAACTCGAGGCGACCCTGATCTTTGACCCGGTTTCCGCGTGGCGCGTGGCCAAACCGGAAGCTCGAGACGATTCAAATAATACGGACGAGCCCTCGCTCGGGTGGGAAGAACTCGACTGGGATCGAATCCGGCGAGATCCCCGGTACGGGGCCTACCAATTCCGCGGCCGGGGGCACTCGTCAGCCCCGACCGACATCGAGGTAATTCTCGCGGCGATCTCCGGAAAACTGGGTGAACTCGGCCCGTCCCTCTCTTCGACAACAGTGACACCGCCGCCCGACACTGAGGAGACTCTCGCAGACCCAGGAGATAGCACCGCCACCGCCGAAGAAGATCCCGACGACGACGACTTCGATGACGAGTCGCTGCGACGCCGACGCCCTATCAGCACAAAAACCCGAATGGCGTTCAACCGCTTGGTAACCCGGTACACCAACGCCACAGCTGACAAGTCCTTCATGGAGAAACTTGGTCCAGTCGTAGCTGTGAAGAATGCCGCGATCTTCAACCACGTGCTTCTGCAACTGCTGGCCCGAGACATAGTTGATCCGGAGAAGGCGCTCAACGCTCAGATCGTCGTGTGGCAACTTCTGTGGGGGCGCGCCGGCGAGCCCGGACTCCTGGACCAGCTCGAGGGAGAAGAGCTCAAAGCGGCTGTCCGCGTGCTTGAGGAGACCCGAACCCGAATAACGACACTGCAGGCCCTCTCACACGACGTTGCGTATGACATGTCACCCGAATTGCGGGCCGAGTTCCGGGGGGTTGTCACTCAGCTCATCGTCGATCCGACGTTTGCTCTCGACGCAGCGCTGATCAGGGAGACGGAGCCCGACCCCGACCAGGCGAACGGACTCCTGCTCAACCTCGAAGAACTTGCTATGTGGCTGAGCCGACGCGAGATTGCGAATTCTGTCCTCGAACCGCTCAGAGCCACTTACCACGATGTGGATTGGGGAAATGGGGTCGTTCTCCGCACCGATGGGGAAACGGGTGAGAAGTACGATTATGACGTCGAGACCTTGGTGGTCACGCGTGCCCTAGACCGCCTCGACCATGACGACATTCGGGGCGCGCTGGAGCGCTTCGCGGTTGCAACCTATCTCGCAGGCGAAGCGAAGGACTACTGGCGGATCAGGTTCGCCGGGAACGCAAGCGACGTCGGGTACTGGGACGGGGCGTTGGGTAAGGGCCTGACGGATGTGGATGGCCGCGACCAGGACCTCGAGGATTTCGATCCGAAGTGGCCGGAATGGCTGAATCGGCTGGAGGAACTCCAAACGGCGACGGGGCACCGCGCGGTGTCCGCGTAGGAGAAAATTCGAGAATCACCGTCAGGTGGTCTGAGATTCCCCCGAGAACCGGACAGTGGTTACGCGGTCAGTAGGGGCCGCATCCAGCGAACTTCTCGTGCTCGACGGGACTGAGCATCCCGATCAGGGAATATCGACCCCGATCGTCGAAGAAGTCATCCAACTATTAACTGCAGCAACGAGTTCAGCCATTGTGACGGACGTGTGCAGGAAGTTTTTCTATGCCTGGCGGCCAAGGGAAGGGTCACGGCCGCGGTATCGGTTCGATCATCCCGGCGCTGATTCCTCGGCCCGGTTCACGGCGCCGAGTTGCTTCAGTATGGCGAATCCCTGAATCGTCACGAATATCGACCGGGCGACGGAAACGCTCGTGACGGGTTGTCGAGGTTCGCGTCCGGGACCCCACGCCATGAGCACAAATCGGCGGCCGACGGGTGATATCGAGGTGGTTCGACAAGTCTGGGCAGATTCATGGCCGACGGTGGGGACTTTCGTGCCTGCCTACCGGCAGTTCTTCATGCCCGCGAACACAGGTGCCGCGGTGCAGTTCGAGTGTTAGTTACGTGCTCGGTATGTCAGGCATGTGACGCCGTGCGTGTCACCCCATTCTTTGGCCTTCTTGGTATATCCACTGAGAGAGAAGAAGATTGCCTTCTTCTCTTCCGCGTGAGCTATACCGCTTAAGCGTTGGATTTCCTGAAGCCGGACTTATGCTGCATGGTGCTTCACCTGGGCGATTGCACCTGAGGAGATCACGTCGATTCCTCCATCTCCGCCTGACGGCGTCTTGTGAGCATCGGGGTACCCGTTCCTGCGCATCCAGTCTTCCGCGAAGTCTTCGGCGTCTTGCCATGTGCGGAGCGGTCGTCCGCTGGTCCGTGGTGGAGATGTTGGAGCGAAACCCTGTGTTGGTATGTCCTGACGTGCGCTCGCAGGCGCCGAGGAAGGCTGCGTAGCAGCGGGTCGGAGGGGATCATGAAGGTTCAACTGTGACTGAGCCCGAAACAGCACCGGGCGGAACGCGGTCGCTTTTAGGGCATCATCTTTCTGGTTGTGCCAGACCTCGATCCGTAGCCTGTTGGCCAAGTACCACTGTCCGAGCCCCAGCTCGCGATCGTCAAGATGACGGGCGGCGGCAGAGTCCCTGAATCGACTTTCGTGGCTGAAACCTTTGACGGGCTGTACGCATAGTCGGCACCCGGCTTTGGCCGTCCGATACCAAAGCTCCACCGCAATAGCCGCAGAAAAACAGCTTCGCCACGCAGAGACTCTATCTCTACGAACCATGCCGGGGATGCGAGTCTAAGGAACCAAATGCCGCCGATCAGGCGCGCGACAACCGTCGGTGCGCTCACCGCGAACTCGACGGTCGCCACGACCTCGGAGCCGGCGAGCTGACCCAACAATTGGTTGACCGTGGTGCCTCAATCGATGCCAGAGGAGATCGAACACAGAAGCTCTCCCACCGCTGCCGCCCCAAGTCGTGTCGTCGCTAAAGACAGGCAGTCAGCGTTTCACTCGCGCCCGAACGGCAAGGGCGGCAAGCGCAAAGAGCACTGGCGTCGCGATTCGCACGATGAGGTCGATGGCGGTGCCAAGGCCAGTCGTCGTGACGGTCGCAGTGCCAGCCGGTCGCAGCAGCACGGTTGCATCACGGATGACGAACGTCAGCGCGTCCCAATAGTCCAATTGCTCCCGAAGCGCAGTGGCCCTAGGCGGCCGGGCAGCGGTGGTTGCGCGATCAGTACCCGTAAGCACCCAGGCCGCCAACCCAAACATCATGACGAGGGCGACGATCGTCCTCCAGGCGCGCAGTCCGTACCCGCTGATGAGCCAATAGGCAGTGAGCAGCCAACGTTCTACAGACAGCCGGCGGCTGCCCCGGCGTCGCATTTCCATTTCCCCGTAGTAAAAGTCGGCGGCGCCAGGTTCGTCTTTGGCGTCTTCGAGACTCTTGCGTAGCTCGCGGTACGCCGTGGCAACGAGGTGCTCATCGACCTGCTCGTCCGGGTCGTGCTCACGTCGGGGCCGGCGAACGGCACCTTCTTCAAAGATGACTGTCCGACGCGTCCACAGGATCGCCGGCACGTGAGACTTTGCGTCTCGGGCGAGATGGTCTCTGCTGGTTTCAAAGGCAGTGGTGTTATCGACCCTCAGCCTGTCCAGTCCGTGGGCGGAGGTCAACCGGCACTTCGCGAGTGATACTCGCGCGACAGACAGGTTGGATACGTCTGACTGTTGCAGGGACTGGATATGAGTGTGGCTGTCAGCCAAAGTATGTCGGGCCCACTGGAGCGTCGCTTCGAACCGTTCCATCTGCTTAGCCATACGCTCTTGCTCCAACGCAACTAACTTTCCTGCCCTGTCGTCCTGAGACACTTCGCTGGACGTGGTGGGTGGGTTTGGGTCGCGCTGTGTGAGGGGGTCGGTGTCGGCTGCCATTGTTTGCCGTGGGTCGCCTTGCTCCACGAGGCAATGGTCGCCGAAGTCTGTTCCGGTGAAGTCAACTCCTTCACAAGTCAGCACAATAATGTTCGAGCCGACGAAGCTTGTGTACTGGGCTGTGACGTGGCGGGCGGCTAATTGAACTGAGATCCCTGTCGATGAGATCGCGGAGCGGCTGAGGTCGATGGTGTGGCAGATCATGCTATCGGTGCGCAACGACTTCTCGATTGTGCAGCGAATGATGCGGAGCGTTTGTGCGGTGGCGAAGCTGAGGTTCAGGGTGTTGAAGGTCGTCTCGGCAAACAGGCAACCTGCCGGGAACCTACATCGATCAAAGTGGGCGTCGGCGAAAAACGTTGCGCCCGTATAATCCGGCTCCAGTAGGAAGGTCGAGCGTCCGAAGATGGCGTCCTTGTTGAACTTGGCGTCAGTAAAATTGCTGTGGCCCGCGAACAGCGCGTCGAAATGTGCGATCCGCGTGAAGTTGGCTCCGGCGAAGACTGCGTTGGCGGCGAACGTGCAGTTCCCAAAGAAACCGCCTCTATCGAACTGGGTCTCCGCAAACCATGCCCCCTCAGCGAAGTGGGCGCTATGGAACTCGGCATCGGACTGGAACGTCGTCTGCGAGAAGTACGCATCGTGGTCGAAGGCCGCGCCGCTGAAGTCGTTGCGGTTGAGCGTCGTCCCACTGAAGGCGACTACCCGGTGGAAGCGAGCGTCTGCGAAGTTGCTTTCGGCGAGTGTCGAGTCAGTGAATCGTACGGATCCTGTGAACGTCGCTCTGTCGCAGCGGAGCTGTTGAGGGAACTCACATTCGTAGAAGTTGACTGTACGTAGCTGGGTCGCGGATAGATCGAGCGCGTTGACGATTACGGCCCCGGCAAGAGTCACACTCAACTGAGCGTCGACCAGTAGGTGGCGCAAGACCGCCGCGCGGACTGTCCGCTCAAGATCGGTGCGGGCGGGCTGCGGCGAGGCTGGCGTGGATGTGGCCAGTTGCGCAGCGCTCGGCGCCCGCAGATCGCATGTTTCGCCGGCAATGGCGGCATCCCAGAGTCTCTGTTCTGCGGGTGTGAGGTCTGCCGGGGCTGTCATCCGTCAAGTATGTCTTTCACCCCGGTCCCGCTCTTCCGAGGTCGGTCAGGACGACCTCTGGACCGTCAACCGGAGGTGTTCTGCGCCCCGCTGAAAAGATGCCAGTACGCCTGGGGCATCCAGTTGGAGCTTAGGGCGCAGGCACGAGCCGTCTACGGGGTGGGGCGTGACACCCCGCCGGGTCCAAGTTGGCGACCTCGCCATCGGACAGCTGTCATCCCTAGTGTTCAAACCACGTCCGAGACGTCACCGGTTGAGATAGCTACGCCGATCAGTTCGTGTAACACACGTGCCTCTCCTGAGGGTCATCGGATTCGTTTCTGCACAGTCGACCTCGCTGCGCCGTCGGAAGTTGTAGTTACACAGTTCGCGGGATCGATCAGCCAGAGTGGACAGCCATGACCCACGGCAAAGTCCGAAACGGGTTGTGAGTAACTCGGTCAGATTGTAGAACGCCACGCTGACGCACTTCCGTGCAGGATGGTCCCTGAGCATGAATACGTGATCCCGTGTACTGCTGAGTCCCCGAAGGTCACAGTGTCTACGTGGATGGCATCGGTCACGAGCGGATCGTCCGACCAGTAGAGACGTCCAACTCGAAGCAGGTCGCTCGTGTGAAATGTTACGCGTGCAGGTCGTCCAGGAAGGAGCTCAAGTCTATCCGTACCGCCCATCCGCCGTGGCAACCCGAAGGCGAGTAGTTGAGAGAAGATATGTGTCACTACAAGATTAATCTCTTCATTCACTTGATTGAACGATCGGGCGTAGTCTGCAGCAGACCCGGAAAGATCATCTATTACGCTGTCTGTTAACGCCTTTCGGCGCTTCAACAGTAGTCGGGGGTCGTCATGTTCGATATCCGCGAGGCGATCTTGCGTCAGTCGTTCGGACAGGCGCGTCTGCGCCGCAACCAGTTCGCTCGTGGAGTCGGAATTGAGCTTGGTTGCGGCCGCGGCGAAGGCCTGCCACGAAATCGTCGTTCGGATAGCTGCTGCCAGTTCACGCGCTGGTGCGTGTCCCCTGATCCCGAGTTCTGTATTAATCTGTCGCGGTGCGGGATCGTTCTCTAGTCCAGCGGCCACCATCTCCGGAAACCACGGAACATCGAAGCTGTTGTCCTGCATGGTGTAATACGTACCGGACGCGAGTTGTGGCGCTTTCAAGTGTGGATAGCCTGGTAGGCGTGAGCGGACCCACGCCGTCAACATCGAGACCCCGCGATCCACTCGGTTGCTCGCGGCGAGGAATGTCTGGATCCGCGCATCAATCGGGATCCCCATCTCGGGGATCGCCCTGTACACCTGCACGGGGTGACTATCTGCGTACCCATTCCGAGTCAGATTGCTCATGCATTCCAAGGGCTCGCCATTGCGGATGTTCTGCGGCAATTCTGCTCGAAACATCTGTACGACTCGCGATGTGCGCCAACGCTTCGCAAGTTTGCTTGTTGCGGACCAGGTCTCGGTGTTTGTCACCCTTGCCTCTTTCCTAAAGCCATGGGTAGTTGGCCAGTTCGTTTAACGCGTTGCGGATAAGTCCACGTGCGGTATCAAGGGGAGTCTTGCTGACAATCGCGTCCACACTGCTCCATCCAACTTTCAAATCTTCGTCGATGTCGTCGTCAAAGTGTTCGCACAACTCCACCGACGTGCTGGTGGAACGCAAGTAAACGGTCGGCCAGTATGGGGAGGATTGACTCATTGTTGCGCGAATCTTGATAGTGGCTGGTTCAGGCATTGCGCTATCTATCAGAGATTGTCGTAAATCTATTCGGACTAGATCATTCGCGATCCTGGTGACGTGCGCACGGGTTTCATTGTCATGCACCCTGAGCGCTTCGGCCGCCTTTTCGGCGGTGTCCGGAATCTTGCTGGGGTAGCCGGTGGCGGCGAGGCTTGATGACAAATATGACTGCCATAGCCGTTCAGCTGCGGCGAACGCACCGCCTCGAAACTCACGCACACCCGATCCGTTGGAGGCTTCGACGAGCTCTGCAATTGGGATGTAAGCGGCAGGTGAATGTCCAAGGGTGGCGAGCGATCGCGCAGAATCGGTTGCTATTTTTACGCCAACGTCGCCATCGATGACCTCAGGCATTAGGGCTCCGCAAAATTCGGTAGCGATTGCGGGAGATTTGTCTGAGAGGGTGCCCCGATCATGCTCAGCAAACTCGGCAACCACAAGTGGGAGGTCTCTGCAGATCAGGCTTGCGATTTCGTCGGTTACACCGGATATCTCAGCGAGGAATCGCAGTCGTAGGTAATCATTCGAAGCGATACGCGTAGGAGGACTGACAATTCCTTTCGCCATCGCCATGGCTGATACGAAGTCGGCAAGTGAGTCGTGCGCAGGACGCACAGTCTGATTGTAGTCTTCGTACGCGACGAATCCGCCACGGAGTGCTACTTGGCGCAGCTGTTCTGCAGAAGTCGGAATGCCGCTGTCTCCGAGCTGGGCAGCGGCTGCTTTCAACAGCACGTTCCAATCAAATTGGTCGCACTGTCGAGCTCCCCTCCCCAATAGTTCGGAAAAGACGATTCCGAGGCCTAATAAGCTCACCTGAAGATTTACTACACCTGTTACCCGCGCCATCTCTTCGGTGAAGATGGTGTACATCTGTGCTCGCCCTTTGATATCGAAGCCTCGAGCGACGAGTTCGGCAGCCATGGTCAGTAGGTATGGTACGGATGATGCCGATCCGAGCGCGTACCGAATTCTCTGAATAACCGTGAAGACTCGATCCTCGCCGTTGGTGCTGCCTGCATCAGCGAGTACGCGTGTGACGAGTTCGCGTTGACCATCTGGAAGAACGCCGACCAGGTGGTAAGCCGATCGATCGACCCCGGCTGGAACAACGGAGTTCAATACCGCTGGGTCGCGCCCAAAAAGCGCGATTTGACAGTGGGCTTGCGCGCTTACGACTGCGCGAATCTCCGCTGCGAGCTCGGTAAGAGAACCTTCTGGAATCTCGGACACCGAGTCGAGAACCAAAAGGGAGTCAGCGTCGCCCAAGAAGCCAAGTATCAGCTGCATGGATGCTGGGCGCTCAAGTGTGGCTGCCACGGCATCGGATATCAGAGCCCAAAACCGTCCTGGTACAAAACGCTGTGCGTCGACGACGACTACTACGGTGGAAGTTGCCGCCGCGCCGTGTCGGCGGACGCTGTCAGTCAGAGTTGACTTTCCTGAGCCGGATTGGCCGGACACTAGAGAAATTCTAGGATTCTCGCGGGGAAATAGGGCGGATAACTCCACCTGTGAGACTTCGACCCCAGCTGCATGTTCAATCGGAGTTCGCAGCGGCCTCAAGTCTGTGCGCACAGCTTGCGATTCTGGGCGTGCGACGATCGCATCGACGTACGAAGCCTTCGTGTCTATGTCCCATCTTCCGGCCGCGATGACAAAAGCGCCGTGGAAAGTAGCGCGGATCTCGTCGAGGTGTACGAGTCTGTCATCTGGACGTGGCTGGCCCGCACGGTCCGTGATCAACATGTAGAGGCGTTGAACAATGTTGTCTGCTTCGTTGACAGCGTCGAACCCGGGTACTCCCAGATGCGCTACGACGTGCTTCTTAGCCGAGCTAAGCAGCATGCTTGTAGGAGTTGGGTCAACGATGAGTCGAGTCCGAGGTGCGATAGCTGCAGCCGATGCCGTGAGTTTGTCACTCGCTTTGGTAGCGAAGGCTCCCGGATCGTCAAGTGTGCGGGCCTTCTGTAGCGTGTCGCGAAGCGCCTCTCCAGAAGGACCGAGCCGGCCTCCCAGCACGATTTCGAAGTGTGTCTGACTTCCGCAATCGGAAGTGCCGAAGGCGTTCAGCATCGCCACGATCTCAGAAGGCGGCCATGTGTCTGAAAGTTGGCGGGTCTTGATCTGCTGCGCGGCGAGTACCTGTTTTGAATCGTCCACCAGCTCTAAGTCGAAGGCATCTGTTGCACTCTCTACGCAGACGGCAGCGACAGGACCGTACTTGCCGTCGACAACCTCCAAGCAAGTCAATATTGCGCGCACCTGCTGGTATGCGACTCCAGCCTGATTCGCCCATCCTGACATTTGTGCCTTTCTTGTGGTTGATATCGATCGATAGAATATTCCGAAGCTGTGACACGCACTCTTGTCAGCCGTTGGCCTCCAAGGGTGCAGGTCTGACCGGTGGTGCCGCTCGGAGATTGGGCTCCCCAGTCTCGCATTCGAAGGTGTATCGATACCTTGATCGAATGTTGGGTCGGCGGGCTACAAACCGGTGATCTGCCAGCCCGAGGACGATTGGGTCGACGACTGGCTGCGACGGGGCGCCCATCCTTCAGAGCCTTTAAGTCGCCGCGCTAGTCGTCGCTTCGGTCTGTTTGAATCTCCTTGGTGTGAATACGATGTTTGATGCTGGATCCGATTACGCAATGGGATGAGTTCTCCTACGACCAGCTGACGCAGGTCATCTGCCGACCGCAGGCACTCCGATCTTTAGGCGATGGACGGCGAGGAGCTCTTGCATCTCATTGTCGCTCAGCAGTTTCTGATGGTAAGCGGCCTCGACATCGTCCCAGGGTCCTCGTACGTACGTGTCCGTTGCGTCGCCGTGGACTGCGGGCACAGAACCGAAGGTAAACGGCCATGTTCGGAGCTGTTGCATCATCTCGTCGGTAGTGATGAGGTCGACTGCTCGTTCGTTGAGGACATCCGCCGGCGTTTGATCCAGGAGTTCAGGGGTGCGCCGGAGTTGCCGAAGCCGTCGATTCACTTGTGCTTGGGAGATGCCGAGGATGGCGCCGATAGCGCTTTGGCTCATTCCTAGCTGTGTAAATGCGCGCAGAATTGCTCGGTTCACGCGTCGTTGCGCCACCTGCTCCAGTGCGACGGCAGAAACGAGTTCTGTGCTCCATCGAGGGTTGCGCCGGGTACTCATGGCGTCCACCTCCCGAGATACTGTTTAGTATACGTGCAGGTGGAGGCCGCGCCGAAGCCCACTATGGCCGATTGGCTCCCTTTTCGGAGACATGATTGGCAGGGTGTCGATTGGCGGCTTGCGGGTTCCAGCGCTACCACGCCGCCCCTGTGGCGATCGCCGCGATGCGGAGAACCTCCGATTCGTCGCCGGCGACCAAACGGTCTGCAGGAGTGCGATTATCGAGATCGGCGTTGGGTGAAGTCGCCCACTCAGTCAGGATGACTGCGCTACCGAACAGTGCGAGAAGTTTACGAAGCGCTGGGAGAGCAGCAGGAGTCGTTGGGTCGAACTGCCATGCGGGGTAGAGCCATTGACCGCTAGGTAGCGCAATCAGGCCGCCACCGCTGGCACGGCGACGAACTTCGGCTTCCGATATCCCGAGGGTCGATGCGGCCTGAGGTTCGGTCAGACTGTTGGCTGCGGCAGCTTCGTATGCCGCTGACTTCAATCGCTGGTTCTCGACTTCGGCATCGGCGGACTCGGCCGCGGTTGGTGTGGGACCCCAGAACGCAGGGTTCAACTCGACCTGGCGGTCTTCGGGACTACCGGAGTGGTTCATGCTGATCTCCCTCCGTCGGTTACTCAGCGGCCTGGACGCTGGTCCTATTATTGATGAGGTTATGGGCGTGATGCCAGTGCTGATGACCCAACATCGAGACCTCGTTCAAAGGGGCGTCGAGCATGTTGCCACGGACCTGCGCCAGTGGTCAGCAAGGGGGTTGCCGGAACGCCATACGCAGATATCACCCTCGACGGCGCGTAATGGTGATGGCGGCTAGTCGTCGGGTGGCTCGCTGCCGAGGGCCCGACTGCGGTCGTCGAGGTTCTTGTCGATGTCTGCCGCTGGTCTTGGCGGGTTCCGCTCCTCGATTTCAGCGATCGCGGCGAGTCTCGCTAGCTGGGCAGACGCGGCCTCATACATCTCAACACCGGTTCTAGTCAGGTACCGGGGGTTACCGCGCCGCCCGCGAACGTGCAGGTTCCTGCCGAGAAAGCCCTCCAGCAGGCCCTCGTCTAACGAAATTTGTTTTTGGACGAATCCAATCGCTTCAGCTGTTCTCGTCTGATGCTGGTTCGCGGTTCGTGCGAATCGGTAGATGGCTCGTGCGAGGGCCACGTCACCGTCAAGAGCTTGGCGTATTAGCGTTTCCGCTGTGATGCCGCGATTCGGGTCGAGTAGCTCTAGAACGTAGCTTCCGGGGAGGATGACGGAATCCAGTGTGCGTTGTTCCAACTCGGTTGGTGAAGGCCGTCGAAACTGGCCAGCTTCGAAGATTGGTGTGTAGACGACGGGTTCGCCTCCGAAGCCGTTCAACGCCAGCAGACGCTTCGCTTCGTTTACGAGTGTGTCACCTTGCCGGCTGGTGAGGTTCGCAACAAAGCTGATGTATGACTTCACGAAAGGGCCGAAGAACGAGCGAGCTCCGCTGTTGCCGAACGGATCTGAGCCAGTGAGTAGTTGCCAAACGAACCGTGTTGGATGCGGGTGGCGGGTTCCTTTGTCGTACAGAATGATAGGCGATGGAAACACGGCGCGTCGGCGTTGGTAGTCAATTGGTGGTGGATGCACCCGCAGGTGATCATGCAACGTCAAGTAGTACCCCAGCGTTCTTGCGGAATCTCCGGATGCCCACAACGCTTGCAATTCAATCTCGAGGAGATACTCCTTCACGACAATTCCGAAGTGCCGGCGTTGCGACTTGGGCTTAGTTGGATGGCCGAGAGCGGCGAGTGTGATAGTTGAGGTGAGTGGCAGTAGACCGTGGGCTCGGCGCCCGACTTCCGGATGGTGGTTGACCACCTCCGGCCACGCCCGCGCTGGAAGGTAACTGGTCGGCAGAGGCGGAACAGGTGCGGTCTGTATGACCTCCGCATGCCCTACCGGTATTGATTGCGGCCCGGTCAGTGTCGTCATCGCGCGTCGAGCCATCAGGTAACGGGTGCTCGTAGTGGCGATCGCTCTTTTGTTGTCGCTGGCTGGCCGGGATGTTCCGTAGCGCTGCGCCGTCGCTGGCGGAACCCAGGAGAGATGCTTCACTGCGTGATGGCTTTCCGGGTCTGTGAACGCGGTGACGAGAAGCGTCTGAGCAACTACTTGGCGGAGGCCGTCAACGCTAGTGTTTGGACTGACTGTGATCTCGTTGAGAATCGCCGTTGTGTGAGGATCCTGCATTCCATAGAGCGTGATTGTCGATTTCGAATCGTCCTTTGCTGTCTGGCGACTGGCCGAAAGGCTGATGTTCACAATGTCTTTGAATAATGCCTTGGTCGTTTCCTCGATTCCTCTGAGCGCGGGCAGTGAAACCCTCGGGCTTCTAGTCGCCAGGTCTATCCATGCTTGGGCCAGTGAGACGCGGCCGCGTGTATTGACGGTGTGTACCGCGGCGGAACGAAGTTCGTCGGTGCATCCGGCTGCTCCGCAGATAGCGTTGCGAGTTCCCTTCGGTTCCAAGGGCGTTGGATACCACGCTTTCGTCATTCGTGGTTTCTCGCCGCACTTGGGGCAAGTGTGGAGAAGAACGCAAAGGTGAGTTGAGCAGATGACGCTTGTTTGCAGGTACCACCGGAGGTTCCACCTGTCACGGGAGTCTTGTAGGCAGAGCGGGCAGTACTTGCTGGCGTGTCCGGTTGTCAAGACCCGACGAAGTCGGCCGGTGTCGGGTTCTCCTAGTGCGGCTCGATAGCGGTGAAGCGTTGCGTTGCGAATCGACTCAGCTGGTGCGCCGGTGGCGGTGGCAACCTTGTTTGCGAAATCGTCTGTGACACCGGTAGAGAATCCCCAGGAGCGTTGACCAGGTTCGATTCCGCAGGTTAGTAGGACGTCGCGGACCGTGCATCGAAAAAGCCTCGCCAGATATTCGAGCCAGGAATCTAGCGATTCGTCCGGGAGTGGCTGGTCAGTGAGCGGGAACCTAACCACGGTCGATCTCCTCATCGCTCATGCCGGTCACGGCATAGACGTGTGCGCGGGTGGGTGAGACGCCCATGTCGGCTGCGAGGGAGGCGATTCGGGCGATGAGTTTGAGTCCCCGCCCGGTACGGCCTCCTGCCCGTGCGTTGATCTGCTTTAGCGCGGTGATCGTTCGGAGATGCTTCGGGTCGAACCCTTCGACCCTGTCTAGCTGGTCGATCATCGAGAGCATGCGCTCGATGAAGCGATCGTCGGGTTGCTTCCTATCCCCGGAGGGTAGTGGCCGCATCGGAAAGTACTGCATGCGCAGTCGAAGTTGCTCGACTGCGGAGTACTGAGACCGCTGAAACGCACCTTCGGTGAGTACTTTTGAGCCGGATTGCTCTCGGCCTGAACGTGGCGCGACGGTTTCGGATGGAACGTGGAGCAGTGCGCTTTGTTGAAGGCCTGCGCCCACGAACACGAAGCTTGCAGGTAGTGCCGTCATGATGTCCTTCAGGTGGTCGGTGAGCGCGCGGGTTCCGCTGCTGCGTTTGATGAAATGTGCGTCGTCGACGACGATGAGCAGCGTGCCGACGTTGCGCATCGCTGCTTCGAGGCAATCGAGCGCTGCGGCGAAGCCGCCGCGACTTGGTAGCGGGACTCCGATGAACCGCGCGATCTTGTCGAGCAGTGTCCGTGCGAGTTTTCCGTCACCCAGGTTGCCAGAGATGATCACGACTGGAATGTGTTCGAAGGGAGCAGCGACGTCGTCCGCCTGGTTGTCGCAGAGCCAGTCGTGAATCCGCAACGCGGCTGCTGTCACCGCGAGAGTCTTGCCTACCAGTGGCGGACCATCGATCGCCAGCCACTGTCGTGCACCGTTGACCGACGATCCATTTTCGATGAGTAGGTTCACCATGAGCTGATGGAGGTCAGTCACGTCGCTGGTCTCAATAGGCCCGATCTTCCTGATCCAATTCGCGACGAGCGCGGGGTTGTCCGAAAGGGCGCAGGGAGGAGGCGGCATTTCGTCGATGCGGCGAACGAACTTGACGAGGTCGAAGCGGTCGTAGACGTTGAGCGGGCGCGTGATTCGTTGTGTGGTCATCAGTCATCCTCCAAGACATAGACTTTGGCCATCTCGAAGTCATCGATCTCGTAGATGGACACGTCCACGGGGAACGCTTTCGTTCGCTTGTCCTCGGAGACGTTTGGCCTTTTGGCGTTGGGAGTGCCCTCCGGAGACGGCAGCGCGGTCTGCAGTTTGGCCCGGTCGTGCGCCCACTTGCCCGGTTCTGTCTCGATGATGCGATTACAGAAGTGGACGAAGGCTGACTGCGCGTTGAGCTTTTCGTCGGGTGAGAACTTCTTCTGACGGAGTTCAAACATGTAGTCCGACATTAAGATGTCACTGAACGGCTCGACTGCGGTGCCGTCATCGTGAATCGCCTGAAGCTCGCACCATCGTTCACGTTCGGTGGAGTAGAAAAACGTCCGTGACTTGTCGGCGGGGTCGAAGTGGATACGGACGGTCTTCTCGTATTTGCCCGACGGGTTCGTTTCGCGGGTGATGTAGTTCAGTTCCGCGCTGGCGTACTTGAGGCCGTCGTGCCGGACCACGCCCGAATCTACCGCGGCAACCGCAGAGTCGAGGAGGCCGAACACATCGTCAGCATGGATTCGCGTCTCAACCCAACCTCCACGGGCGAGCGCGCGTGCGTACGCTTGCGCCGGAGTTAGCAGGGTGGTCTCGTGCGGGTCGGCCGGCAACCCGGTGTGCGGCAGATAAGGATGGAACGTATGGGCGAACTCCTGCACGATGCGTGAGGCGGCGCGAAAGCTCATCGCTGCCTTGACTTCGCTGCCCCGCTTATGTGAGCTATTGCCCACGTACCCGGCGAACCACTGCTGCATAAGGTCAAGGGAGGCGTTCGCCGATTCAACTTGCCCCTTGTCGGAGCCGGTGCGGGATCGGCATCCTTCGATGTCGATACCGAACCGTAGTGCGAGGTCGATGATGGACACTCCCACCATCTCGCCACCGTTGTCCACAACAACGGCACCGATTTCGTCGCTTTGGTGGATGACAAGCTGTTCGGGAATGCCCAGTGCTATCAGGTGATCGCGTTCAATATCGGGTAGCACGATGGGACGCATCATCTCGAACAACAGAAGCTTGACATCACGTGTGGTGGGACGGTCCGCGCACAGGCGGGTATGAAAGAGTTTCGTCGCGCAGCAGGTCGCAACGAGGACGTGAGGGCGAAACGATTCGCCGCTATCGTGGTCGAAGACCTCGATGTTCAGTGGTGTTCCATCGACTTCGACCCGCTCGAGCGGTCGCGAAGGCCTTGGTCGCCGATGACCGGAGATGTTGCGCGACTCCTTGTTTCGGCGTTGGACTGCGCTGTCCTGTGGGATTCCCCTCTGGTACAACTTGATCAGCTTCTTCAGACGCCGCGCGGTCAATGCTGGGTCTATGACATCGGCGTTGTCGAGCGCGACACGGACTGCGACGATCTTGGCGTCTAGGTTGGTGCTCGACGTTTTCTCACTGTTGAGAATGGCGACTGTGGCGGAGATGAGGTCGAGAATGTTGTCTTTGATTCCGATCCGGGGGTCGCTAGGTACCGGAATGCCGCCGGGTGCCAATGCGGCAACGTTGCCTTTGGTCGCCAGGTAGGTCTGCCGAAGTTCGAAGAGGGTTGATCGGCTGTAACCCCGGATGCCTTTGAGGTCTGCGATCTTGGCGTTCATCCGCTTGTCGATGTCGTATCGTGCGGGGTCGAACCGGTGGTCACAGGTTCTTGGGTTGAACGGCTCTCCAGTTTTGTTGCCACACAGCACTTCGCGGATATGCGAGGCTCGTTCGAAAGCTGTCGCGCGATTCTTCGGCGATAGTAGCTCGAGTGATGTCTCCATGTCAGCATCCGGCTCCCGCGCTGGAGTTACCCAGTGCGAGTGTCCCGAAATAGCCTGCAGTAGCGGAACTTCGCACATCTCCCCGGTCTTGTCATTGCTGAGTATGGCCATCGAAGGGAACTTGTCCGCGTTGACGGCGACCATGGTGTGTGAGGTGCCGTTGTAAACCCAGCTGGCACTGGCCCGAAAGAGGCGGGAGGTCTCAGACATTGGACGACCTCCAGGTCAGGCGGCTGCGCATTGAGATCGGTTCAGAGAGTTTGATGTCGGCGTGGCACTGCGCGACGACACGAATCGCGCGGCTTAGTCCGACAGGGCCTCCGCCGGCCGCCTCGGTCAGCCACATCATGGTGGCGGGTCGGGATTTGTCCACATCCGGCCACCAGTCCGCTACCGTGACTGGGTTTCGCCATCGACGCATCGCCAATACCGACAGGTTCGCTCTGCGCTCAGGCTTCATGTCCGTGAAGATCTCGTAGTCGGTGCCGGTCTGACGGCAGGTCTCGCGCATCAGACGGTCCATGACACGACCGGTGAAGGTGTCCATACCATCCGAATATCGGATGTCGGCGAACCAGTGATGGTGGTCGATGTCCTGCCCTAGCACATCGGGTATGTGGATCAGTGTTTTTGAGCCGTACTGCCATCGCACGACCGCGGGCTGCCCGATGTACCCCCAGTGCTGTGCACGTCGGTCGAACTGACGAAGCCAGGCGGCTTCGAGTAGCGACTCGGCTAGCACCAAGTGCGAATGGCCGCCGAATTGTGTTGCATGATAGGCGAATTTGGATCGTGCCTTGTGGTGCGTGCCGATTCTTCGCACAGGATGCAAAGGCGCAAGCTCGACGTCGCCGAGACCGGTGAACGCGTTCTCGAGGACGTGCTTGCCGTCCCAGAGCAGCACCGTCGCGGAAGAGGCCAACTCGCTGACCGCCTCGTCGTCTTCTAGGACCCGTTCGGCATCGTCGCGGCGCATCTGGTTGCCGAACAGTGTGCGCAGGTCAGTCTCCATCCGGCGAGTTCCCCCGCGCGCGGGGACGCGAGGTGCTGTGGGGCGCTGAGTAGTCATGCCAGCCCTCGGTGAGTACGAGTGGGGGCTGAGAGAGGCATGGGTGGAAAAGGGTGCACAAAACTAGGCATGGGGTATATCCTTCGAAATAGTGGTTGGTCCACGCGCTTGCGTGGTGAAGCAGTAAGCCGGGTGGCAGCCCGGCTTTCTGTGTATCTGGCCCCGAAAGTGACATGGCTATATGCCGCGAGATCATCACAGGGACAAGAGATATGGGCGGTCCACGCGCCATGTGCAGAGCGCGTTCGCAGTGGCGAAGACTAGCGGGTCGCTCGGGGAACAGCGCTGGTTGGGGCGCTGCAAGATGAGGAGGACCCGTGCGCCAACCGACTGCGCTACCGGGGGACGCGAAAGCAACGCAAGCCAGCGACCGGGGATGACAACGCACGGATCGGGACCTGACCACTACTTGCGAACCTTTCCGGTCGTAGGGCACTCAAGGCTCCGATGTCATGGATATTAGCGCTCGCGTGGCTCTCTCGCGTCGGTATCCAGAGTTAGCGATCGCAATGGATACAACGGGACTACCGCCAGCACAACCGAACCCCAGCATCGCTTGGTAGTCGTTTGGCTAACCCCTGCGCGCAGGGAGATGGCTCTTCTTTTGGGATGGAACAAATCTTGACCTCACGCCAGCGACCGTGCGGTGAAAGATCCGAAGTCCACTCCAGCGGGTGCATGAGCGGGCCGATGTCGGCGAAAACGTGTGTCTCGGGTGGCTACCGATAGCGCGTCGACGAGATGCCAGTCCACTCCACCGACGCAAACACCCACCGTCGAGTGGCAACCGCCGAAATGCCGGAGTGCCAAGGCTTACCACGATCCGAGCGGCGTGAAGCCTACTGCGACTGCCCGTGGTCGATGGTCTGCTCGTCGGGCGTGTACCTGACCTCTGCTGCCATCTCAGATTGCACATCTCCGCGCTCGGCGTCGTTGAGGGCTCGGTGGATGTCGGGCAGCAGTGCGTCCAGGAGGGTCTGGGCGATGGCTTCGCTGGAGAGGATCTGGCCGGACAGGTCTTCGGACGCCTTCATGGATTCGATGACCGCGCTGGTGAACACAGTCTTGATGTCGGGGCTGGCCGAGAATTGGGCCAGTGAGTTCGCTTTCGCCTGCTCCTGCAGCGTCTCGCTCTCGGTGAGTTTGTCGCGGATGTGAGTGACAACAGCTCGGGTGCTGGCCTCGGTGTGCTCGCCGGAGAACAGGTCGTTGATCTTGGCGATGATCTCCTCGAACCGAACCAGCTCTGGATCTCGTACGACGCCGCTGCCGGCCTCGCGCATTGGATCGACGGTTGCTTCCCCGGTCAGCTTGTTCTTGGCGGTGGCTTGTTTGTGTTGGTCGATGTAGTCGAATTGCACGGTTGATAGATCGATTTCGTGGTTGATCTGCTCGCTGGTGATCGTTGGCGCGAGGTGTTTGAGGAACCGTGACCGGGCTTCGAGCATTGGGTCTTCGTAGTCGACGATCTGGGACAGGAAGTCGTACAGCTTGATGTAGGTGGAGACGTCCTTGCGGAACATGTCCAGCTCGTCCCGAGCCGTCTGGTCGTTGTTGGCGATCGCTTGGTGTTCGCCGTCGCGGAACCGTTGCCGGGCCGGAGTGATCCACCCGGTCAGTGCGTTGTTGCCCTTGCCCGCCACGAACGCCTCGGCGAAGCCGGCGACCTCGCTGTCGGTGTAGATCGCGGCCATGTCCAACTTCGACGCCAGGGTGTGGATGATGTTCGGGTCGGTGACCCCCGAGAGGGTGGTGGCCTCGTAGTACGGTTCGAACGCGTCGACGATGTCCTTGGGGTCGTTGGTGAAGTCGAGGACGAAGGTCTGGTCCTTCTTCGGCGGCAACGTCCGGTTCAACCGGGAAAGGGTCTGCACCGCGGCGACACCGGAGAGCTTCTTGTCGACATACATCGCCACAAGCAGCGGCTGGTCGAACCCGGTCTGAAACTTGTTGGCCACCAACATCACCTGGTACTCGTCGGTATTGAACGCATCGCGTAGGTCCCGACCGTTGAGCCGTGGGTTCAACGAGGTTTCGGTGAACTTGTCCGGCCCGGTATCGGTGTCGATCACCTCCCCGGAGAACGCCACCAACGCCGCGACGTCGGTGTAACCGTGCTCGGCGACGTACTTGTCGAACGCCACCTTGTACCGCACGGCCGCCTTGCGGGAGGAGGTGACGACCATCGCCTTGGCCTTGCCATCGAGCCGCCAGGCGATGTTCTGCCGAAAGTGCTCGACGATGATTTGCACCTTCTGGGAGATGTTCGTCGGGTGCAGCTTCACCCAGTTCATCACTGACGTGATCGCCGCCGACTTGTCCACCAGGTCTTCGCCGGCCGGACCGTCGGTTTTCACGGCGATAGTGCCGCCGGTCCGGTCGGTATCACTCTCGTAGGCGCGGCCGTTGTGGGTGAGGCGAAACGCCGTCTTATAGGGGGTGTAGTTGGTCAGGACGTCAAGGATGAAGCCCTCTTCGATGGCCTGCTGCATCGAGTACAAGTGAAACGGCGCGGGCAATCCGTCCGAGCCGGGGCGGCCGAACAGTTCGAGGGTCTTACCCTTCGGGGTGGCGGTGAATGCGAAGAACGAGATGTTCGGTGTCGATGCCCGAGCGGTCATCTGTGCCGCCAGGATGTCCTCGGTGTCGATGCTGCCGCCGTCGGACAGCTCCACCAACTCGCCCGGCGAGAGCACGTCCTTGAGCCGCTTCGACGCCTCGCCCGCCTGGGAGGAGTGGGCCTCGTCGGCGATGATCGCGAACGAGCGCGATGCCAGTTCGGCACGGTCGGCGATCGCGTCGAGGGCGTGCGGGAATGTCTGGATGGTGACGATGATGATCGGGGTCCGTGCGGCGAGGGCGTCGGCGAGCAGCTGGGACTTCGAGCCACCGAGTCCGTCGATGTGGGCGACGACGCCGTGCACCTTGTCGATCTGCTTGATCGCCTCCTGCAGCTGGGAGTCGAGGACCGTGCGGTCGGTGACAACGATGACTGAGTCGAACACCTTCTCGTCAGCATCGTTATGCAAACCTGAAAGCCGGTGTGCCAGCCAGGAAATCGAGTTGGTCTTGCCGGAGCCCGCCGAATGCTGGACAAGATATTTGTGTCCGGGCCCCTCTGTTCGGGCGGCCGCGACCAGGCGGGTGACAACCTCCCACTGGTGGTAGCGCGGGAACAGCATTGTCTTCTTCCGGGACTTCGTCCCGGTGATCGGGTCGACGCTGTCGCGGATCTCCAAGTGCATGAACCGGCCGAGAATGTCCAGCCATGTGTCGCGCGCGAGAATCGTCTCCCACAGGTAGGCGGCCGGCGAGCCCTCGGGGTTGGCTGGATTGCCTTTGTGGTGCTGGTTTCCTCGGTTGAAGGGCAGGAACACGGTGCTCGGCCCGGCGAGCTTGGTGGTCATCTCCACCTCGCTGTTCGAGACTGCGAAGTGCACCAGCGCACGCGATCCGAACGCGAGTAGTGGCTCGCCCTTCGGTAATCGGGCGGTTTTGTACTGCAGGATTGCGTCGGTGATGTTCTGGGTGAAGTCGGTCTTGAGTTCCGCTGTGGCGACGGGTAATCCGTTGACGAAGAACACCAAGTCGATGCTGTTGTTGCAGCGGGTGGAGTAGTGGACTTGCCGCGTCACCCGCAGCCGGACTTTCGCGTACTTCTCGGCGGTGGTCGTATTGAGCGTGGTGTTCGGCGCGAACTGGCACATCGCGAACTTGGCGTTGATGTGCTTGAACCCACGGCGCAGCACCGACAGGGTGCCGCCGTCTTTCGCCGGATCAGCATCGAGGGTCTTCGACAGGGCCTGCAGCACACCGTGTTTGGCGGATTCCAGCGCCGGTCCGGTCAGTCCCGGTTTGAGGTGCTTCGCCAGCTGCTCGGGTTGTGTGTCGGCCAGCCAACCAAAAACGTCCTCCGGGAACAATGCGAGCTCCCGGTCATAGCCGTTGTCGTTCTGCGAATACTCCCAGCCGTGGGCGGCCAGGTGTTCGCAGATTTCCCGCTCGAACTCAATCTCATTGTGCTGGGCCATCGGTCTACTCAGCCTCTCGAACGTCGATTCTGCCGGTCACTGCGGCCGTTATCAAGGCCGCCCGGTACTCGCGCAGCACCGCTACCATTTCCGTTGCCTTCGCGATCAGCAGATCCATTTTGCCGCATCGCAATTGCAGGTAGTCAACGATCTCCTTCTGTTCTGCTAGCGGCGGGATGGGGACGATGCACGACGCGAGCGTGGCTGAATAGATCACTTCAATCGTCGTCGCGTT
This sequence comes from Nocardia sp. 348MFTsu5.1, assembly GCF_000383535.1. NCBI lineage: Bacteria > Bacillati > Actinomycetota > Actinomycetes > Mycobacteriales > Nocardiaceae > Nocardia > Nocardia sp. 348MFTsu5.1. The sequence continues at coordinate 139,516 of NZ_KB911511.1, read as the reverse complement.
ACTCAGAAACGTGAATTGCTGACGGAGACTCGGACTTTCATTCAGAAGTAAGAGAAGGAAGTCGTTCACTAGCAGACTCTGATCGACCCTGATACGTATCACGCACGGATGAAGCACTCCCCGCGGTGCAGTAACCGGCACTTCGAAGGCACGCCCAATCGACCCCCTGGTGGTGACCAAGACGTCGCCGGGCACTACCTCAAACACCCTCATGGCCTGATACTTGGATTCGCTAACCCACTCAGGTCCCGCAAGCGGGTCGCGATCCAAGACTGCCCGCTGATTGAATACTTTCGCGTAGTTTCCTGTCATTTCTGATGCCGTCAAGTCACTGCCAAAGGGACCTGCTTTGATTGCCCCAGTTTCTGCACGTAACACGTGCTTAAGTGGCGCGGCCCTCCAATTAGCCGGAATCTCGCCCAGGGAATCAAGGCGGGAGTCTTTCATGTCGGCGTCGGGATTCAACCCCTTGGTGACGGCGTGAGTGATGGTGGCGGTGCGGTCTTCGTGCAGGGTGGCGATCAGCTGGTTTTGCTTGACAATGAGCGAATCAATTCTGTCTGTCTCGCGGTCGAGGAAGTCTGCGATGACTTCCTGCTCGCGTACTGGAGGTAAAGCGAAGTTCAGGCGTGGAATGTCCTCCATGCTGATGTTCTTCTGAGTGTTGTTGGTGCACAGTCCATCGATCTCGTACTGCGAGCCAAGAGACTTGAGGAAGTACTCCATGAACGCGGAGGTGCACAAGCCCACCCTCGGTCTAAGTATCGCGAGAGGAGACCAGACGTTGAACTCCTGGCTCGTTTTGACTTGGGCGATCTTCCCGGTCGAGGCCGCCTTTCCCATGAGAACATCGCCTCGTTGAGGCCTTGCCTTCTTAGAGAAACGGGCGTGGTCCGATTCGGAAATGTAGCGGCAACCCTCAAAAACGAGCTCGCCGTCCTGAATTCCGTCGACCGACAGAAACGGGATTCCGGTGTCGACAAACTCAGGCGTCTCGTGAGGACCATCACTTACGGGCTGCGCTAGCAGGTGTCGAAGGGTAAGGGAAGTCCAACCGATCGGAATCTTTCCAAGCCACTCGACCGCAGTCTCCTTATACTCCGGGTATGCGGGCCAGTTCATTCGCCGACCTCGGCGAGCATTTCAGTTATGTCCTTGACTAGGATCTGCAGGTCGGCCTTGATCTCAGTTAGGTCCCGGGGCGGCACGTAACGGTAGAAGTGCCGGGTGAATGGGATTTCGTAGCCGATCTTGGTCTTCGCGTGGTCGATCCACGCGTCAGGCACGTGCGGGAGGACCTCGCGGGCGAAGTACTCCTCGACGTCCTCTGTCAGCGGCACATTTTCGGTGTCCCGTAGCGCCGGATCGGGCTCGGGGTTGCCTTTCGAATCGGTGCAGATCACCGCATCGTCGCCATGCTCACCGATAGTCGACCATATTGTCTTGACCAGCGGCGCACCGGGTTTCGTGATCCCGGTCTTGCGCAGCGCATCCTTCAGCTCGCCGACGAAGCCGTCGCGGTCGTTCCACTCCCAACCGATCAGCCCGGTCAGGGCTTTGCGGATCGCTGCCTGCTCGCCTGCCTTCAGCCTCTCGATCGACTTCTGTGCGAGGACCGCGTCGACCTTCTCATCGGTGGGCACGAACAGCAGCTGCAGGGGTCGCTCGACCGTGATAGCCGAGTAGCCGAAGTCCTCGCCGTTGAACACCTTCGACAGCGACGACTCATCGACGCTGCCCGGGTCGTTGACCTGTTCGACGTACAGTTGCGCAATGGTCGCGATGTCTTCGGGCCGGAGCTCTTTGCGCTTGGAGCCGAGGGACTTACGCATCTTCCCGAACATGGCTGACCCATCGATGAGCTGGACCTTGCCCTTGCGGTCTGCGGGCTTGTGGTTGTCGAGCACCCAAATGTATGTGCTGATGCCGGTGTTGTAGAACATGTCGACCGGCAGGGCGACGATCGTGTCGAGCAGGTCGTTCTCGATGATCCAGCGACGGATGTTCGATTCGCCCGATCCAGCTCCGCCGGCGAACAGTGGGGAGCCGTTGAGAACCATTGCGAGGCGGCTGCCGCCGTCGCGGGGGGCGCGCATCTTGGAGATCAGGTGCATCAGGAAAAGCAGTGACCCGTCGGAGACCCGGGGTAGACCTGGCCCGAAACGGCCAGCGTGCCCGCGCTGGGTGTGCTCGTCGGTGACGGCCTTCTGCGCCGACTTCCACTCGACGCCGAACGGCGGGTTCGAGAGTAGGTAGTCGAATGTGCTGCCGCTGTAGCCGTCGTCGGTGAGGGTGTTGCCAAGGTAGATGTTGTCGACATCCTGGCCCTTGATGATCAGGTCGGACTTGCACATCGCGTAAGAGCGGGCGTTGACCTCCTGTCCGTACATCACGAGGCGGGCCTTGGGGTTCATATCGCGGAGGTGCTCGTCGGCGACGGAGAGCATGCCGCCGGTGCCGGCGGCGGGGTCATAGATCGTGCGGACGATGCCGGCCTTGGTGAGCACTTCGTCGTCGTTCTGGAAGAGGAGTTCGACCATCAGTCGGATCACCTCGCGTGGGGTGAAGTGGTCACCGGCCTGCGCGTTGTTGGACTCGGCGAACCGTCGGATCAGTTCCTCGAAGATGTAGCCCATGTCGTGGGCGGAGACAGCGTTCGGGTGCAGGTCGACGTTGGCGAACGCTTTGACGATCAGGAACAGAAGGTTCTTCTTGTCCAGGTCCGCGATCAGCGAGTCCATGCCGAAGCCGTCGAAGACGTCTCCGACGTTCGATGAGAAGCCTGCGATGTAGTCAATGAGGTTGTCAGCTAACCCTTCTGGGTCGGCGGCCAGCTTGGTGAAGTCCCACTTCGAGGTGTTGTAAAACGAGTAACCCGACTTCGCGATCAGGAACGGTTTGAGTGGGATGTTCGAGCGCTTCTTCTTCTCGAACTCATCCAGCACGGCTGTCTTGGTGGGTTCGAGAATGCAGTCGAGACGGCGCAGGATCGTCAGCGGCAGGATCACGTCCCCGTATTGATTCGGTTGGAACGGTCCACGCATCAGGTTCGCGATCGACCAGATCAGGGCTGCATTCGTCTTGGCCATTGGTGTTGCGGTCTCCTCGTTCGGGTGGTCGAACTGACCCTACCGCTGGAGGCACGATCAGCGGTTTCCTAGAGTGGCGTGGATCACACGCCGTCCAGACTTTGTGACTCCTGAGGCGATCCAGTCCAGTAGTCCAGAATTTTCGCTCGCCAGTCCAGTCTTCGCGTGAGCGCGGCAGACGGTTCGGTGCGCCGAGAAACCCCAAAGAATTCAGACTTGAGTGGAACAGACTCAACTCTTGATGCGTTACACCTTCTGAACGGGCGCAATGGCGACCCGTAACTGCTTGTATAGACCTAGAAGGAAGGTGACTCGTGGACAGCTTCAACCCCACCACCAAGACGCAGGCCGCGTTGTCGGCCGCGATCCAGGATGCAGCGGCAGCCGGTAATCCGGATGTCCGGCCTGCCCATGTGCTCGTCGCATTGCTGGATCAGTCCGACGGAATCGCTGCGCCGCTGCTCAAGGCGGTTGGCGTTGACCCTGCTCAGATCCGTGGCGCCGCGCAACAGATCGTCGCCGGGTTGCCGAAGGCCTCCGGCGCCAGCTCGACCCCGCAGTTGAGCCGGGAGAGCATCGCAGCGATTTCAGCGGCCCAGCAGCTCGCCGGTGAACTCGATGACGAGTACGTATCGACCGAGCATCTGGTTGTCGGTCTCGCCAAGGGCGACTCTGACGTAGCCAAGCTGCTCGCCGGTGCCGGCGCGACAGCCCAGGCCCTGCAGGACGCATTTGTTGCGGTCCGCGGCAGCGCTCGCGTGACCACCGCGGACCCCGAAAGCACGTATCAGGCGTTGGAGAAGTACTCCACCGACCTGACTGCCGCTGCCCGTGAGGGCAAGCTCGACCCGGTCATCGGCCGCGACACCGAGATCCGTCGCGTCGTGCAGGTGCTGAGCCGTCGGACAAAGAACAACCCGGTCCTCATCGGCGAACCCGGCGTCGGTAAGACGGCGATCGTTGAGGGTCTCGCCCAGCGCATCATCGCCGGCGACGTTCCCGAGAGCCTGCGTGGCAAGACCGTCGTCTCCCTGGACATGGGTTCGATGGTCGCCGGTGCCAAGTACCGCGGTGAGTTCGAGGAGCGCCTGAAGGCAGTCCTGGAAGAGATCAAAGGCTCTGCAGGACAGGTCATCACGTTCATCGACGAGCTGCACACCATCGTGGGTGCCGGTGCCACCGGCGACTCCGCGATGGACGCCGGCAACATGATCAAGCCGATGCTCGCCCGCGGTGAACTGCGGATGGTGGGTGCCACCACCCTCAGTGAATACCGTCAGTACATCGAGAAGGACGCGGCCCTCGAACGTCGTTTCCAGCAGGTGTATGTCGGGGAGCCTTCGGTCGAAGACGCCATCGGCATCCTGCGCGGACTGAAGGAGCGCTACGAGGTGCACCACGGCGTGCGCATCACCGACTCCGCGTTGGTCGCTGCCGCGACGCTGAGTGATCGGTACATCACCGCGCGCTTCCTGCCGGACAAGGCAATCGACCTGGTCGACGAGGCCGCATCCCGGCTGCGAATGGAAATCGATTCGCGCCCAGTCGAAATCGATGAGGTCGAGCGGGTCGTCCGCCGGCTCGAGGTCGAAGAGGTCGCTCTCGAAAAGGAGACCGACGCAGCATCGAAGGTACGGCTGGACAAGCTCCGCCAGGAGCTGGCCGACCAGCGCGAGAAGCTCAACGAGCTCTCGGCCCGCTGGCAGGGAGAGAAGAACGCCATCGACTCGGTGCGCGACCTCAAGGAACGCCTCGAAACCCTTCGCGGCGAATCCGAGCGGGCCGAACGTGACGGCGATCTGGGCCGGGCAGCCGAACTCCGGTACGGCACGATCCCGACTTTGGAAAAGGAGCTCGACGCCGCCGTGGCGAAGTCGGGTGCTGACTCTACCGGCGACGTGATGTTGCAGGAGGAGGTCGGACCGGACGATGTGGCACAGGTGGTTTCGGCCTGGACCGGTATCCCCGCCGGGCGCATGCTCGAAGGTGAAACCACCAAACTGCTGCGGATGGAGCAGGAACTCGGATCCCGGGTGATCGGCCAGAAGCTTGCAGTCGAAGCGGTGTCCGACGCAGTGCGCAGGGCCCGGGCCGGAGTTGCCGACCCGAACCGGCCGCTGGGTTCGTTCCTGTTCCTCGGCCCGACCGGCGTCGGTAAAACCGAGCTGGCGAAGGCTCTTGCCGAGTTCCTGTTCGACGACGAACATGCCATGGTCCGCATCGACATGAGCGAGTACGGCGAAAAGCACAGCGTGGCAAGGCTGGTGGGTGCACCTCCGGGCTACGTCGGCTACGAGGCCGGCGGCCAGTTGACCGAGGCGGTGCGGCGTCGCCCCTACACGGTGGTGCTGTTCGACGAGGTCGAGAAGGCACATCCGGACGTGTTCGACATCTTGCTGCAGGTCCTTGACGAGGGTCGTCTGACCGATGGTCAGGGACGTACGGTCGACTTCCGCAACACCATCCTGATCCTGACGTCCAACCTGGGTTCGGGTGGAACCAAGGATCAGGTGATGGCAGCGGTGCGGTCGGCGTTCAAGCCCGAGTTCATCAACCGCCTCGACGATGTCGTGGTGTTCGATGCACTCACCCCGGACCAACTGGTCTCGATCGTCGACATCCAGTTGGGTCAGCTCGGCAAGCGCCTGGCGCAACGCCGGCTCGATCTGGAGGTCTCCGAGAACGCCAAGAAGTGGCTTGCCACACGCGGATTCGACCCGCTCTACGGTGCTCGTCCGCTGCGCCGGCTGGTTCAGCAGTCCATCGGCGACCAGCTCGCGAGGGCATTGCTGGCCGGTGACATCACCGACGGCGACGTCGTCCCGGTGAACACGAGCGCCGACGGTGAGACCCTGTTGGTCGGCTGATCGGTCGGGCCTGACCACAGGCCCGCGGCACAAACTCCCTGCACCACATTTGGTGCAGGGAGTTTTGTCTTTCTGGGCATTGGCTCGTCGACGTGGATCGAACATACGTTTGACAGCGAGAGATCTGTGGGATAGACTCGAAGACAGCGCATTCCCCTGATGACGAATCATTCCGAAGTCTCCTTCCCGTATTCGTCCGTATCTGCCCAGGGGTCCTCAATTGTCAGAGCTAACCGGTTTCGATGTAACACCCGAGGGTGTGTTGTCGAGGTTGGATGCTGCCGTGGCGGATTTGGCCGCGGTGAATCTGACGGTGTTGTCCGATGAGGATTGTGTCCGGTTGGTGGACGGGATCGAGGGCGTCAGCCGGCGGTTGCAGGCGGCTGGGTTGCCGGTCCTTCGCGAAGTTACTGTGCGACGGGCATTTTCGAAGGCCGGTTTTGGCTCCCCGGTCGCGATGCTCAAGAACCTGCTGCGGCTGCGGCCCGGGGTGGCTCGTAAGCGACTGGAAGCAATGGACGCTCTGACGTCATCGATGACACCCAGCGGCGAGGTCATCGAACCGCGGTTCCCGGAGACGGCCGCGGCGTTGCGTGACGGTGTGATCGATCTGGATCATGCGGCGATCGTCATGGATGTGATGGCCAAGATCCCCTCGAAAGTCGATGCGGAACAGCGGGAGAACGCCGAGGCCGCGTTGGCGCAGCTGTGCCAGCGGTACACCCCGCCAGAGGTGGAGCGGATCGGTGACCGCATCGTGGAGTATCTCGATCCCGATGGAACGTTGACCGACGACTCGGACCGTGCACGCCATCGGGGCCTGAGTCTGGGTAAGCAGTCCACGAACTTGATGTCGAAGATCACGGGGCATCTCGACCCGGTGACGCGCGCATTGCTCGACGTGATGCTGTCGGTCTGGGCGGCGAAGGGGATGAACAATCCTGGAGACCCGCTGTCCCCGTCCGGTGCGATCGATGATCCGGCCCTGGACAAAGACATCCTGCAGGCCGCTGCGGACAACGACATTCGTAGTCAGGCGCAACGCAATCACGATGCGCTGAAGGCCGCGCTGTTGTATTTGATCGAGTCCGGGCAAATGGGGAAGTCGCATCGTGGTCTGCCGGTCCAGGTGATCATCTCGATGACCAAAGACCAGCTGGACGATGCGGTGCAGTCATCACCTGCCGGTGGAGATGTGGTCGCTGACAACGTCGACCACAACGATGCCGAGGCCGAGGCGCCAGTCGATGCGGAGCCGGAGGTGACACCCAAATCAGAGCCGCGCCCGTATGGCTCAGGAGTGGCGTATACGGCAACCGGAACGATTCTGCCTATCGGGGATGCGGTGAAACTCGCTGTGCGCAGCGATAAATCGTTGGCGATCTTCGAGAATCACTCGAACGAAGTCCTGTACTTCGGGCGGGCTCGTCGGTTGGCGAGCGAGTCACAGCGGTTGGCGATGTTTGCTGCTCATCGCGGCTGTTCGACGCCGGGATGTTCAAATCCGGCGATGTGGGCTGAAGCGCATCACGTGCTGGCCTGGTTGCTCGGCGGTTTCACTGACATTGTGAATGAGGCACCGGCATGTCCGCAGCACCACAAACTGATCGGGCCGGGGGTCAATCAATGGCAGACGGTGATGCTGACCGAAGGGCCGGATGCGGGTCGGTGTGCGTGGATTCCACCGGTCTTCATCGATCCGGAACGTAAACCGATGGTCAATCGTGCCCATCATCCCGATGAGGCCCTCGCCGAGGCGCGCGAGTTGATGCGGTCCCGCCGTCTGGAGCAACTTGAACAACGAAAACGTGAGTTCGGGGTGTCACCTTCAGATCTGCCGAAAGAGCCTCCGCCGAAAGATTCAGGGAGAGATCCCGAACCCGGCCGGCCGGAATGAGGCCGGCCGGTGCTCAAAAGCCAAGCGCTGCATTCGGAAGGCGCCGATCAGCGAACGAAATCTACCTGGACTTCGGTGACCCAGTCGGATTCGTCGTCGGCCATTTCCAGGTAGGTTTCCCGCCCCTGGCCGGTGAGGGTGAATCCCTGATCGGTGACCCATCGGTTGAGGGTCTGGTAGGACGAGTCGATCGAATCCATGGCGCCGTGGTGGATCAGTGACGCGACCTCGCCTCCCGGGATCTCGAAGGTCTCGAGCCCGTCGACGGATTCGGACAACACCGGGAATGTCGCGTGCACCCACACGGCATCCTCTGAGTCTTCCGGAGCAGGGGAGTAGTACGCGACACTCGGACCCACCGGCGTCACTCCCGCGGCGCCGAGCGCCTCGATGACGCGCGGATAGAGCGGACGGATGACGGGTCCTATGTCCTCGTTGGTGGTGCTGGCGGCCAGCGCGCGTAGACCCACATTCTTCGTCGGTGCAACGGTTTTGGTGGTGATGGATGGTGTGGACATGCCGTCCTCGCTTTCGATTAGTCGGAGCCGTGCTTCCACTCGGGCCAGCCGGTATTGGTCATAGCGGATCTGGGACTCGATCTCCGCACGTCGAAGCCGCAACATCGCGCGTAGGTCCGAGCCGGTCAGTTCGTTGTCGACGATCTGGCGCACCTCGTCGAGGCGCAGACCCAGATCTTTCAGCGCAACAATGCGGTTGAGACGTTCGAGCTGACTCATCGCGTAGAATCGGTAGCCGCTGTGCGGGTCGGTTCGTGACGGTGTGAGCAGCCCGATCGAGTCGTAGTGCCGCAACATCCGGACCGATACCCGGCCCAGCTTGGCGAAATCTCCGATGGTGATCATGGCAGTCTCCACATTGCAGCCTGACACAGTGTGAGGGTCAAGGGCTGAACCTACTGTGGGCCGATAGACCCTCTGCAGGCCAAGAAACCCCTGCACCGGGATCGGTGCAGGGGTTCCTGTTCAATGCAGGTGCCACAACACCTGCATGCGGCTGGAAAGCCTGTCAGGCGGCGACCACGGCCGCGTTCTGTGACTCGTCGCCCAGCGAGTGGCGGTTCAGCCGGATCATGAACGTCGAGACCAGGAACGCGAGGATCATGAATCCCGCGCCCCAGTAGAAGGCCACGTCGTAGCTGTGGATGGTGGCGTCTATGAACGAGTCCGGATTGACCGGCACCGGCTCCCCGGTGGTCGGGTTCAGCGTCATCTCGGACCCACCCTGGCCGGAGAGTGCCTGCGCCACAATGGTGCTCAGCAACGCAATGCCGACCGATCCGCCGACCTGCTGGGAGGTATTGAGCAGTGCGCTGGCGACACCGGCGTCGGATTCCTTGATGCGATGAAGCGCCACGGATTGCGACGAGACGAACACAAATCCCATGCCCAACGCGATCAGGATTTCACTGGGCAGCACGTGCGACACCCACGTCGCATCCGAATCCAGCTGCGCGAGATAAAGAAAGCCCAGGGTGCCGAGGCCGGTGCCGAGCATCAGCAGGGGCCGGGGGCCGAATCGCGGCAGAAGCGAACTGGTGATACCCGCGGAGATGATGACGGTGATCGGGAACGGTAGGAAGAGGATTCCGGCCTTCAGTGGACTGTAGCCGAGGGTGTTCTGGAAGTAGTAACTCAGGAACAGGAACATCGAGAACATGGCGGTCGGGGTGATGAATGCGATCAGGAATGCTCCACCGCGATTGATGTCACCGGGTATGCGTAGTGGCAACAGTGGATTCGGGGTGCGAACCTCGATCACCACAAACGCGGCCAGCAATATCGCGCCGATGGCGAACAATATAACGGTGCTCGACGCACCCCATCCGGACTCGGCAGCCTTGGTGAATCCGTAGACCACGCTGATCAGGCCGAGGGTCACGGTGATGGCGCCGGGTAAATCGTATCCGCCCGTTCGCTTGGAGGGTCGGTCGCGGACGATCAGCAGCACGCCACCGATTGCGGCGATGATGGCGATCGGGGTGTTGATCAGCAGCGTCCAGCGCCACGAGAAGTACTCGGTCAGTGCGCCGCCTGCGATGAGACCGATCGCTGCTCCACCACCGGAAACCGCTGCGTAGACAGCGAAAGCACGTGCGCGCTCTCGTTGTTCGATGAAGGTGACGGTGATCAGGGAGAGCGCGGCGGGTGCGAGCATTGCCGCGAAGACGCCTTGGAGTGCACGTCCGGCGAAGAAGGACATCTCATCCCAGGCGAATCCGGCCATAGCCGACGATGCGGCGAATCCGGCGAGTCCGATCAGGAACATTCGGCGACGGCCCAGGTAGTCGGCCATTCGTCCGCCGAGGAGGAGCAGGCCGCCGAACATCAGGGTGTACGCCGTCAGTGCCCACTGCCGGTTTGCGTCCGATATATCCAGATCGGCTTGGGCGTACGGCACTGCGATGGTGATGATGCTGGCGTCGAGCACCACCATCAACTGTGCGAGAGCGATGATCACCAGTGCGTACCAGCGGCGTGAGTTGCCTGCCGGCTGGGATGTGGTGACCTTCTCGGTGGTTGCGTGGTCAGGCAAATCTTGGGAGATGGCTGTGTCAGAAGAAGCCACGAGATCCTCAAATCTGGAGGTTGGGTGGATCGGTGTAATTGAAGCGCGTGACCAATAATGGCAGGTTCAGACAGAAGTCGTCAAGAGACAATATTCGGACATCGCCAATTGGCGGCGTCAGGCGCAAAATTCTCTATCTGGGGTTACCATGTGGACGTGACCCTCGCAGAAGCCGGAACAGGCCAGGTCAAGGCCGGTCTTCGGGAACGAAAGAAGCTGCAGACGCGTGATCGGCTGATCGCTGCGGCGCTTGATCTATGTGACCGGCAGGGCTTCGAATCCACGACCGTCGATCAAATTGCCGACATCGCGGACATCTCGCCCCGGACGTTCAACCGCTACTTCGCGACCAAAGAGGACGTTGTCCTCGCGCCGATCGAGGACATGATCACCTCGATGGCCGCGTCGCTGGACGACCAGCCTCGGACCGGCAACGAGATCGAGGCGTTGGTGAACGCACAGGTGCAGATTCTCGGTGGCCGCTGCCCGATCGGCGCAGTCGACCTCGCCCGGTTCGAGACGATGAACCGGATCATTCAGAACGCGCCCTCGGTGAGTGCTCGGAGTATCGAACTCGGTGAGAAGAAGTTCCAAAGCATCACCGCAAAGGTCGCCGAGCGGTTGGAAGTCGACACCGACGATCCAAAGGTGCGCGTCATCGTGTCGGTGTACATTTCGCTGATGCATCTCTCGATGGATACGTGGCGATGTGGCTCAACAGGTCAGATCGCCGATTCCGCCGTCGCCGCGGAGACCCTCCAGGCCACCTACAAGATTTTCCGCGAGGTCATCGAGAACCACTGACCTCCAAGGTCAACGGGCTGTTCCTGGTGAGAAGAATGTGGTGATCACGACAGCGTTGGTGTCGTGACGACGTCCATCAGAAAACAGTTCCGGAATGTGGGAGTCGTGCGGTACCGAACAGGTTGTCGGCCCGCTCGACAGCGGCGTTCGTGTGTGGGATCGCAGTGCCGGCCAAAGTGAGGTGCTGCCAGGTGGTTCCGCCCAGATAGATTGCGGCGAGGCCCGCGACGTCGACAGTGAGGTCGGGCGAGGTGTCGACGCGGCGCACGGTCTCGGGGCCCACCTCGAACGTCGCATTGTTCGCGGGGAGTAACGCATCGGTCACCGAGATCGCCACCGGTGCCGCGGATCGATACGTCCGCGCGCTCAGTGCCGCTTGCACATCGACTATGCGGAGCCAGGTTTCGTCGCCGACCATGCGCACCCGGGCTCCGCGTGGATCACTCATCAGCGCGGGCAGTGGGTCGTCGAGCGGGCGGGACGCAAACGTGATGACGTCGACGAGGTCGAGCGACAGCAGGTGCCGAACCAGCGCCAGGTACGCGTTGTCTGTATTTGCCACGAAGTCGCCGACCACGACTTCCCGGCGATCGCTGGTGAACCAGTGCGCGGGGTCGGCGGGTTGATAACGTGCGTAGCCGGTTTCGGCACCGTCCTCGTCGAAGACGACGAGATAGCTTGGTGTGGTTTGCTTCTCACGTTGCATATCGCGCAGGTTCCACCAGCCGTCCGGTCGATCCACCGCGCCGACCCAGCGGGCTTCGGAATAGATCGTCCGGGTCAGCGAACCGCCTCCGGCTGAATCGTCGATCAGGCGGACCGGGCCGGGATCGGTGACGGTCGGTAGCAAAGCCGCTCGTGCACTGAGGATTTCGATGGATGCTGCACTGCTCGCCACGGCGTAGCCGAAGCGGCCGTAGATCGTCGCCTCGGACGCGCGCAGGGAGGCGACGACCTCGCCGCGGCGGGCGAAGTCCTTCAGCTGTGCGGTGATCAGGGCGCGCACGAGGCCGCGGCGTCTGTGCGTGGGCAACACTCCGACGTGGGTCACCGCGGCATGGGGAACCCGGTTGCCGCCAGGTACGGCGAGCCAGCTGGTGTACGAGTCGGCCCCGGCGACCACTGTGCCGGACTCCACCGCGCCGAGGAAGCGTCCCGGTTCGAGGACGTGCTCCGGATCGAGCTGGTTGATGCCGGCCAGGCCGATCATGGCCCGCCCGAACACGCGAAGTGCCTGCCCGGATTCCATGGGGTGCTCGAGCACTCGGATCTCTGCGCTCATGGATGACTCCTTGCGTTGGGCTGTCACGCCAGTGACGTTGGCGCCAGTGACCGGATGTGTCGGTCCTGACCCTATTGTCCTGACGATCGCTCGGTGCGATCATCGGCTGATGGACAGTCATTTCCTGCAACCGGTGCCCGAGGTGGATGCGCCGGGCACCGATGTCGGGATCGGTATGGTCTGTCCGTTCGACATGGCGTTGGATCGTGAACTCTGGCGGTGGATGCCGTGGTCGGTGTCGCTGTACTTCACCCGCACTCCGATGCCCAGGGCGTGCACCGTTGATGTCGAGATGGTCAGTGCCCTGGGTGAACACCGCCAGATCGCCGATGCCGTGCGCAGTGTGCTGGGCGTCCGGCCCGCAGCCGTCGGATACGCCTGCGCCTCCGGCAGTTTTGTTCACGGTCTCGCCGGTGCCACCGCGTTGTCGGACTGTATGCGAGGCGCCGGCGCCCCGGCCGCGATCACCACGTCGGAAGCGCTACTGCGGGCGCTGGACGCGATGGACCTGCGCCGGATCGCGGTTGCCACCCCGTATGTGGCATCACTGACCGACTTGCTCTGCGATTTCCTGGCCGAGGCCGGCCGGGCCGTGGTCTCGCAGGCCGGATTGGGTTACGACCACGACATCTGGACCATTCCGTACAGCGCCACCGCCGATCTGATCCGGGCAGCGGACTCTCCCGATGCCGACGCGATTTTCGTGTCGTGCACGAATCTGCCTACCTACGACATTCTTTCGGTTCTCGAGAAGGAACTCGGCAAGCCGGTTCTGTCGGCAAACCAGGTGACCGCCTGGGCGACCTTGCAGGACGCCGGAGTGGCGGACTACACGGCCGAACCCTGCTCTGCGCAGTCGCTGTTCGGTCGCGTCGCCTGACTCGCGCCTACCTGGATCGTAAGAACGCGGCAGCGGCAAGTACCGCGCAGATCGTCATCGTGAGGGCCATCGGTACCGATGTGCTCTCGCCGCCGATCCCGACGAGGGGTGACACGATGGCCGCGAGGGTGAACTGCGACGCGCCGATCAAGGCCGAGCCGGTGCCGGCGACCTCGTGAGCCTGGTCGATTGCCAGCGCGACCGAATTGCCCATGGTGAAACCCATTCCGAGCACTGTGACGAACAGGAACGGCAAGAACAGCCATGTCGAATCCGGCGTGCTCACGGCCAGGACGAGTAGGACGACACTCGAGCTGCTGATCAGGATCAGGCCGAATCTCAGGAGACTGCGGACTTGCACCCGGCCGATCAGACGCGCATTTATCGCGCTGGCCAGCACCAGTCCGACAGAGTTGACCGCGAACACGATCGAGAATTGGGAGGCAGAGAAGCCGAAGATCTCCTGCACCACGAAGGGTGATGCCGAAATGTACGAGAACATCACACCGAAAGAGAGAGCCAGGGTGGCCGTGTAGGCCACAAATCTGCGGTTGCGCAGGACTTTTCCGAAATTGGCGGCGAGCTTTGTGAGACTGATGCCGTGTCGTTTTTCTTTCGGCAGTGTCTCTGGAATCACGGTCAGAACACCGAGGAGCATGACGGCGCCGATGCCGGCCAGCACCCAGAAGATGCCTCGCCATCCGATCGGGCTCAGGAGGACGCCACCCAGGATGGGCGCGACGACAGGTGCGGTGGCGCCCACGAGCATCATCAGGCTGAACAGTCGCGCCGCGTTGTCGCCGCGGGCACGATCGGAGATGACCGCCCGGGACAACACGATTCCCATCCCGCCGGCGAATCCCTGCAAGAGTCGGGCAGCAATCAGTACGGCGATCGAGGGAGCGAGCGCGCACAGAACGCTCGCGACGACGAAGGCGATCGTCCCGCCGATCAGAAGTCGCCGCCTGCCCCAACCGTCGGAGAGGGCGCCGGTCAACAGCTGGCCGACTCCCATACCGAACATGAACGTGGTCAAGGTCAGCTGGGTGGCCACGTTGGTGGTGCCGAGAGAATCGGCGACGGTGGGCAGACCCGGCAGGTACAAATCGGTCGCGAGCGGGGCGGTTGCGGACAACAGGACCAGGGCCAGGAACATCGGAATGGCGATACCGCCGCCGAACGCTCCTGCGTTCGTGCGGGCCGTAGCGTCTGGTTCTCGAGCGTTCGGCTGTCCCTCTATCGGTCTGACCACTGGGAAATCCTATCGGCGTGCGTCATGTCGCCTGTTGAATGCGTAGCATCGAGGCCACGAGTCCACGATGAGAGGGTTTTCGATGACCGCGCCGTTTGGACAAGCAGGTACCGCAAAGTACGTGCGGCTGACGACTTTTCGCAAGGACGGCACCCCGGTGGCAACGCCGATCTGGGCAGCCCTCGATGGTGAGGCGTTGCTGATGTGGACAGTTTCCGATTCGTGGAAGGTCAAACGGCTGCGCCGGAACACGGCCGTGATCGTGCAGGCCTGCGACATGCGAGGTAAGCAGACGTTCGGCCCACCAGTCAAAGGAACCGCAACCGTGCTGGACTCCGAGGGGACCGATCACGCACGCGAGGTGATCATCAAGAAGTACGGGATCATGGGCTGGCTGACCGTGAAAGGCAGCTTGCTGCGGCGCGGCAAGAACGGGACGATCGGCCTGAAAGTCGTGGCCGACGCCTGAGCTCACCTACAGCCGAAACAATGTTCCGAGGCGATCGCTGGTGACCTGCTTGCCGGCCAGGCGCAGCCCGTACCAGGCGGTCACCTGGTTGGCCGTCAGTACAGGTTTACCCAGGGCCTGCTCCAGTTCTTCGATCCAGGCGACGGTGTGCAGCGCGGTGTCGGGGATCAGGATGGCCTCGGCGTCGTCGGAGTCGTTGCTGTGCGCCAATTCCAGCACCTCGTCATGACCGAGTTCGCCGGCCAATGCGGCGGTGGGGATGTCGTGTGAGACCAGCTCGGTCACGGTGACACCCGCTGCGGCAAGGAACTTCGAGAAGTGCCGCGAGACGTCGTCGGGATAGGTGGCAGCGACCGCAACTCGATGGAGTTGCAGCGCCCGGCAGGCGGCGGCAAATGCGATGGACGTTGAACCCGTTGGCAGACTCAGGTTTTCGCTGATCTCGCCGGCCTGTTGGTGAGCGCCATCCCAGCCGAAGACAAAGCTGCCCGATGTACATGCCCACATGACTGAATCGGGCCGGTACTGCGCGACCTGCCGGGCACCTTCGAGGAGGCGTTCGCTACGGCCGAGGTCGAGGAGGGCGTCCACCTCGTGGGCGTCGACACCAACGCTGGTGATCACCACGGGGAGCGCGATGTCGTCGCCAAGGATGCGCTGCAGCAGCGCGTAGTCGTCCTCGGCGGCGTGGCCGGGGTACAGCATGCCAACGGTGGTGACCATTGATGCGCAGTTCCTCTCGCCGGTTGTACCTGGGCAAATCGGGGTATGCCATTGCGTGGGCCTTGCCTGACCGGTACCTTACGGTAAATTGTCAACAATCTACCAAGATGAACGGACTGTAGCTGACGGAGGTGAACCGAACATCGTGGACATGCGGCAGAACTCGACACTTCGCGGGCTCGGCGCCACTGACCTGCAGGTTCGCTATTCCTCCGGTGACCTGTCGCCGATCGACGTGACCGCGGAAACGCTCGACGCGATCGAAGGTCTCAACCCGTCGATCAACGCGTTCACGCAGGTCTGGGCTGATTCGGCCGGGCGAGACGCTGAGCTTTCCGCACAGCGCCACCGACGCCGAACGCCGCTGGGGCCGCTCGACGGGGTGCCGGTCACGATCAAGGATCTGCTCCTGACCGCGGGGAGACCCACGTTGCGTGGATCGGAATTGATCAACCCGGATCAACCCTGGCCCGAGGATTCGCCCGCTGTCGCCCGACTGCGGGAGGCCGGTGCGGTCATCCTCGGCAAGGTCACGACGCCCGAATTCGGATGGAAGGGCGTCACGGACAGCCCCTCGTGTGGCATCACCCGCAATCCCTGGAACCTCGAACGCACATCCGGCGGATCGAGCGGCGGCAGCGCGGCCGCCGTCGCAGCCGGTCTGAGCGTGTTGTCGGTGGGGACCGACGGGGGCGGCTCCATCCGGATCCCGGCAGCGTTCTGCGGCATCGTCGGTTTCAAACCCACCTATGGCCGGGTGCCGATCTATCCGGCGAGCCCGTTCGGAACCCTCGCGCATGTGGGCCCGCTGGGCCGCAGTGTTGCCGATGTCGCGGCGATGCTCGACGTGATCAGCGGCTTCGATGTCCGGGACTGGTCGGCGCTCGACGCGACCGAACCCATCGACCTCAGCAGTGAATCGCTCGACGGCCTGCGCATCGCGTTCAGTCCGAACCTGGGCTTCGGGACCAACAATCCCGACGTCGAACGAGGAGTCCGCAGCACCCTCGACGTGTTCTCGGGTCTCGGTGCCACGGTCGAGGAGATCGACCTGTCGCTCGAGGATCCGGTCTGGGCGTACCACGTCCTGTGGTTCAGTGGCGCCGCCGTGGTGGTCGCCGCATATGGCGACGGGGCCGAGGCGAAGGTGGATCCCTCACTGGTGCAGGCGTTGTCGCGACACTCGAACTATTCGGCGGGCGACTATATCGACGCCACCACCGTACGGATGGATCTCGGTCGCAAGATGGGACTGCTGCATCAGGACTACGACGTCCTGATCACCCCGGCCATGCCCGATGTCGCCTTCGCGGCGGGGTTGGATGTGCCGCCGGGTAGTCGAGATCCGGATTGGACGAGTTGGACGCCGTACACCTACCCGTTCAACCTGACCCAACAGCCCGCGATCACCGTGCCCTGCGGCTTCGTCGACGGCCTGCCCATCGGTGTGCAGATCGTCGGACCGCGGCATGGTGATCAGCGAGTCCTGCAGGTTGCCAGTGCATTTGAGAAGAACTGGGGAGGTGGGTCCGAACGTGAGTAGATACCTGCGGATCACCCTGGAAAGCCGCGGTGTCAGCGCTGTCGCGCGGTTGCTCGACGACGAGGCACCCCGCACCGCCGACGCGGTCTGGAAAGCTCTGCCGCAGGGTGGTCACGTCTACCACGGGAAGTTCGCGCGCAACGAGATCTACACACTGGTGCCGGCATTTGCCGCAACCGAACCGGGGCCCGAGAACACCACTGTCACACCCATACCGGGCGACCTCTGCTACTTCACCTTCGACGGCACGCTGGAAAATACGGCCTACGGATATGAATCCGACAGCGCGGCCCGCGAGAACAAATTGCTGATCGATCTCGCGGTGTTCTACGGCCGCAACAACCTGCTGGTCAACGGCGACGTCGGATGGGTGCCGGGCAATGTCTTCGCGACGATCGAGGAGGGCCTCGGGGAGTTTGCCGCCGCCTGCAATGATGTCTGGATGGGCGGCGCTCGCGGAGAAACACTGACCTATCAGAGGGTGGAATGATGCTGGAGCCCACAAAACCTGCGGTGTCGTCCGGAAAACGGTCCGCGCGATCCAGGGTCCTCGAGCCGCTGATCCAGGAATCGACTCCGGCGATCATCGCGCGACAGCTGCGTAACGCCATCGCCGGCGGGGACTTTCCACCGGGTTGCCAGCTCACCGAATCCGGACTCGCAGCCGAACTCGGTGTCAGTCGCGGCCCACTTCGCGAAGCCATGCAGCGGCTCACACAAGAAGGCCTGCTCGTCAGTCACCGCAACCGTGGACTGTTCGTGATCACCATGGACGATGACGACATCCGTGACATGTACGTCGCCCGGACAGCGGTCGAACGAGCCGCCCTCGAGCAGGTGATCCTGCGAACCCCGGATGAAGCGGCCGCAGTCCTCTCCGATTGTGTGGCCGACATGGAACGATTTGCGGACGATCCGAACGGACCACAGATTGCCGACGCGGACATGGCCTTTCACCACACACTCGTCGAGCTGTCCGGCAGCCCGCGACTGTCTCGACTCCACGAAACGATCCTGGTCGAAACCAGGATGTGCCTCGGCGCGATGCGCGGAACCTATGTGTCGTCAGAAGAACGGATCGACGAACACCGGCGCATCGTCGATGCGATCGAGGCCCGCGACATGAAACGTGCCGATGAGGTCATGATCAGCCACATGCGTGACGGGCTGAGCCGGATCATCGCCGAACCCGGTGTGGCGTCGCATTTTCCGGGCACGGACATCGACCCGAGTCCGGACGTGCCCGTCAACCCGCTACCCGGGTCACCAACCTGATCGATCCAGCGACTGGCGCTGGCGATACCACCTGAGGAGGCCATCACCGACGAAACCAACGTCATACCTGCTTTCAAGTAACTGGAAGTGGATGTTTGTGGGCCTCGAAGACACCGAGATCGATTGAATGTCTTCAGTTTTGAGGAGGTATCGATGAGCCAGGATATCAAGAAATCATCTTCCCAAGTGCCGCCCGGTTTTCCGGATCCGGATTCGCCTGAAGGTAAGAAGCTCCTACGCAAGGCAATCGGGGCATCGGCCATCGGCAATGCGACCGAGTGGTACGACTACGGCGTCTACGCCGCGACCACCACCTATCTGACCCAGACGTTCTTCCCTGGGGACCTCGGCACGATCGGCACGATGCTCGGTTTTGCCATCTCGTTTGTGCTGCGTCCCCTGGGCGGCATGGTCTGGGGTCCGATCGGTGATCGAATCGGCCGAAAAGCTGTGCTGGCCATGACCATTCTGCTCATCTCGGGCGCCACGGCCATGATCGGTCTGCTGCCGTCGCACGCCGCGGTAGGTGTATGGGCTCCGATCATGCTGATCTCGCTGCGCGTGGTCCAGGGATTCTCGACGGGTGGTGAATATGGCGGTGCCGCAACCTTTATGGCCGAGTATGCGCCGGACAAGAAGCGTGGTAAGTACGGCAGCTTCCTGGAGTTCGGCACGCTCGCCGGCTTCGTCATGGGTACTGCGTTTGTGCTGGTTCTGGAGCTGTTCCTCACCGACGATCAGATGCAGTCGTGGGGCTGGCGCATCCCGTTCCTGTGTGCCATGCCGCTGGGCCTGATCGGTCTGTATTTGCGAAATCAGTTGAACGACACCCCGGTGTTCACCGAGATGGAACAGAAGAAAGAGATCGAAGGTTCGGCCTGGCAGGCATTCAAGGACCTGCTGACGAACTATTGGCATCCGATCCTGGTGATGTTCGGTCTGGTGATCGCGCTCAACGTGGCCAACTACACCTTGCTCGCGTACCAGCCGACCTACCTGAAGACCACGATCGGTCTGTCCGAGACGTCCGGCACCATGGTCATTCTGATCGGTGAGCTGGCCATGATGGTCTGCATTCCGTTCTTCGGGGCCTGGTCGGACAAGATCGGGCGAAAGCCCATGTGGTGGGGTTCCCTGATCGGTCTGTTCGTGTTTGCGTTGCCGATGTACTGGCTGATGGGTCAGGGATTCGCCTGGGCCATCATCGGTTTCCTGGTGCTGGGGCTGCTGTACATCCCACAGCTGTCGACGATCTCGGCCACCTTCCCGGCGATGTTCCCGACCCAGGTTCGCTATGCCGGATTCGCGATCTCATACAACGTGGCGACCGCGGCCTTCGGTGGTACCGCGCCGCTCATCAACGATGCCGTGACGGCCAACAAGGGTTGGGAACTCTTCCCTGCCGCCTACATGATGTTGGCCTGTGTCGTCGGAATGATCGCGTTGCCGTTCCTGAAGGAGACGGCCGGCTGTTCGATCCGCGGAACCGGTGTTCCCGGTGAGGAAGCCGAAGTCGAGCGAAATCGGGCCGTCGAAACGGTCTGAGCCACAGCAACAAAGGCACACTCGGCGGCATTTTCGGCACGCTTGGCGGTGTTTTCGGCACGCTCGGCGGGGGGGTCCGTTGACCGTGCCGAAAGTGCCGTTGACCGTGCCGAAGTTGCCCGCTCGGACGGCGGTGGGATCCGTTGAGCGTGCCGATAATGCCGTTGACCGTGCCGAAGATGCTTGGTCAGAGCATGCGAAATGCCAGGAGTGCGTAGGCTTTTGCGGCTGTCACCAGTTCGGCGATCGACACCGACTCGTCGGGACGGTGGGCCTGATCGCCCAGGCCACCGGGCCCCAAGACGATGGCGGGGATGCCGAGGTCGCGGTTGATGAATCCGCCGTCGCAGGCGGCAGTCCATCCGGCGATGGTGGTGCTGCCACCGGCATCGACCACGGCAGCGGATGCGTGGGACACCAGGGCAGAGGCGGGGTCTGTCTCGAAGCCCGGCATGGCCATGGTGACCTCGACGTCCACACTGATGCCGTCGTGGTCGATGCCGGCTTCGTCGATCGCCTTGCGTAGCCAGGTGGCGACCTGGTGTGCGTCTTCGGTTGGCATCAGCCGACGATCGAAGCTGACGGTGGCGGTCGGTGCGACCACCGAAATACCCTGTCCGCCAGTGATCAGCCCGGTGTTCCAGCTGCCCGCACCCAGGAGCGGATCTGGGTTCTGGGATAGATACCGCTGGTTGGCCCGGACCAGGTCGATGATCGCCGCGGCGGCGTCGATGGCGTTGCGGCCGTCGCTCGGACGGCCCGAGTGCGCTGCGCGGCCGGTGATCCGAACCTCGATGTACGACGCCCCGCGGCAGGCGATGACGGTTGCGAGGTCGGTCGGTTCGGCGACCACACAACCGGCGAAGGTGTGCCGTGGATCGCGGGTGACGAAATCGCGGATCCCGATCCCCAGATCTTCTTCGTCGACCGTGCAGGCCAATTGCACCGGCCCGCCCAGCCGATGTCCCGACCGGGTCAGCGCCGCCATGGCGATCAGCGCCGCTGCCAGACCACCTTTCATGTCGGTGGAGCCCCGCCCGTAGATGCGACCGTCGTCGACCTGCGATCGAAACGGTGAACGTGTCCACCCGTCGCCCGCCGGGACCACATCCGAATGGCCGAGGATCATTAATCCGGGTCCGTCGCCGGTCCCGGCGGTGGTGGCCGTCAGGTTCGGCCGACCGGGCGCGACATCCCAGGTCTCGACGGCAAAGCCGAAGGCGCGAGCATACTTTTCGAGAACCTCGACCGTCAACGCTTCGGTGCCGCCGGGGTTTTCGCCACCGGCATCGATCAGGGCCCGGGTCAGCGCGACAAGTTCCGCCTCGTCGATCAGTGCCAGTACGTCGGCCTCGGTCACGCGGCGGCCACCGCCAGGTCCAGTGCGCTCTTCAGGCGGCGGACGCCCTCGTCGATCCGTTCGGGTGTGCTCGAGGCGAAGCACAGCCGCAATGCGTTGCGGAAATGACCACCGGGGGATAGTGCGGGGCCGGGGATGAAGGCCACCCCCTGTGCCAGTGCGATCTCGAAGAGTTCGCGGGTGTCGAGTTCGGCGTACCTGCCGTCCAACGTGACCCACAGGAAGAAGCCGCCATCGGGGTGGGTGGTCGAGAAGTTCTCGCCGAGATGCCTTTTCAACGATGTGAGCATGGCATCGCGCCGGATGCGGTAGAGGCTACGCAGGGAGACGAGGTGATCATCGAGGCCACCACGTGAGATGTACTCGGCGACGATGTGCTGGTTCGGGACATTGGTGCAGGTGTCCATCGCCTGCTTGCCGTTGATCAGCAGCTGCCGCAGCGCCGGATCGGCGTCGACCCAGCCCACCCGCCACCCGGGCGCCAGGATCTTCGAGAACGTCCGGACCGAGAAGATCAGCGGGTCGTCCGGGCTCAGGGTCCGGAAGGAGGGGATCTCCTCGCCGGAAAAGCGGAGCAGCGCATAGGGATCGTCGTCGATGATCACCGCACCCCACTTGTGGGCCAGTTCGAGCAAGGCCTTCCGGCGTTCCAGGGACAACGTGACACCGGACGGATTCTGGAAGTTGGGGATCGTGTAGATCGCCTTGGGTGTGCGATGGGTTCGGGCGACGAGGTCGGGGAGCAGATCGACCAGCATGCCCTCATCGTCGACCGGAACTTCGAGAAGCTGTGCACCGTAAGACAACGCGGTGGCGCTGCCGTTGGTGTAGGTGGGGGATTCGGTGATCACCAGATCACCCGGATCGACGAACAGCTTGGAGGCCAGATCTAGACCCTGCATGCCACCGGTGGTGATGACCAGCCGATCCTCACTGGCCGGATCCGGGGTACCGGCAAGGTATTTCACCAGCAGATCCAGCAGGCGCGGTTCACCTTCGGAGGCCCCGTAGGTGAACGACGACTGATCGAGGATGCTGCCGGCGATCTCGCGGAACTCGTCGGCCGGAACCGCCTCGTCGGCGGGAGAACCCATGGCAAACCGGACGATGTCGTGCTTCTGCGCAGCGAGCAGTGACGTCGACGAATCGATCATCGATCCGACCAGGTCCTTGGCCCGGCCGGCGAGGGGGAACGTCGGTCCGCCCGCGAGCGGCAGTTCAGTTCGTCCGTGGGAGAGTTCGGTTGCGGTCATGCGTTTTCCTCTCACTTGTTCGATCGGTTCCGTTATCCGGTCAGCTCGCCTTCCGGATGAGCTCTCGGGGGAAGCTGGTGAATGTTTCGACACCGGTGGCGCTGACGCGTACCGATTCGGACAGTTCGAATCCGTAACCGTCCATCCACATGCCACAGACGATGTGGAAGGTCATGTTCTCCTCGAGAACCGATTCGTCCTCGGTGCGGATGCTGATGGTCCGCTCACCCCAGTCCGGCGGATAGCCGATGCCGATGGAATAGCCGAGCCGCGAATGCTTTTCGAGGCCGTACTTGGCCAGCGTCCAGTTCCACGTCGAGGCGAGTTCTCGGGTGGCCACCCCCGGCGCGATGGCCTCGAGGACGTTGTTCAGACCCTCGGCGGTGGCACCTGCGACGTAGTCGACATCCTTGTTGACCGGGCCCAGCGCCACCGTGCGGGCCAAGGGGCAGTGATAGCGGTTGTGGGCGCCGGTCAGTTCGACGACCACCGCCTCCCCACTGACGAATGTGCCCTGGTTCCAGGTCAGGTGCGGGGTGTCGGCGGCTTCGCCGGTGGGCATCATCGGGACGATCGCCGGATAGTCACCACCGAACTGGTCGGTACCGGTGATCTGTGCCTGCGAGATTGCCGCTGCCGCATCACATTGGCGCACCCCGATGTCGATGGTGTCGATGGCCGCCCGCATCGCCTCCGAACAAACCATCCCCGCCTGCCGCATCAACTGGATCTCCGCGACGGACTTGACCGACCGCACCCAGTTGACGAGTTCGAAGCAATCGACGAGCTTCCACTCCGGTATCGCATTGACCAGGGCACGATAGGCCTTGGGGGAGAAGAAGTGCGAATCCATCTCCAGGCCCACCGATCCGCCCCGCGACGCCGGCGCGATGAGATGACGCTGGCGCAATGCAAAGGCCACCCAGTCGAAAGGGTGGACATGCGGCCGGTGCACGTAGCTTTCCGGGTATCCGACGATCTGCTCGGGCGGCAACCAGGTGGTGCGGTGCGCGCCGTGAGCGTCCATCTCTCGCGCGAAGAACACCATGTCGCCGTCCATCGGCACGAACAGCATCTGGGGTGTGTAGAACGACCAGGCGTTGTACCCGATGAGGTAGAAGATGTTCGCGGGGTCGGTCACGATGATCGCCGACAGCCCCTGACGGTCCATCAGGGTCCGGACTCCGGCGAGCCGGGTCTGATACTCGGTGTCACTGAACAACTGGGATCCGAGATACATCCACTCACACCTCCTTCGACATTGCTCGTCGTGATACTGCTTGCGGCACTGCGATGCTCAGGTTCGTGGAATCGCCAGATACTTGATCTCGAGGAACTCATCGATACCGACCCGTCCGCCCTCACGGCCGAGTCCCGACTGCTTGACACCGCCGAACGGTGCCGCCGGATTGGACACCAGGCCGGTGTTGAGACCGACCATGCCGACCTCCAGAGCCGCCGACATCCGCAGACCACGGTCGATGTCCTGGGTGAACAGATATCCGACCAGACCCCAGGAGGTGTCGTTGGCGAGGTCGAGCACCTCGTCTTCGGTGTCGTAGGGGATCACCGGTGCGACCGGGCCGAAGATCTCGGTGCCCATCAGGTCGGACTTGGCGTCGACATCCGACAGCACCGTCGGCAGATAGAAGTACCCGGCGGTGTCCCTGGCATCGGCATTGCCATCGGCGGTGCCCGGCCCTTGGCCACAGACGACCGTGGCGCCGCGATCGACGGCATCGGCGACGAGATCCCGGACCTTGTCGACTGCTTTGCGTTCCACCAGCGGTCCGACATCGGTCCTGTCCTCGGTGCCGTCGCCGACCCGCAGCGAACCCATCCGCTCGGCCAGCCGGTTCGCGAACTCGCCGGCAATGCTGCGGTGCACGAACAGTCGGTTGGCCGCGGTGCAGGCCTCGCCCATGTTGCGCATCTTCGCGACCATCGCGCCGTCCACGGCCTTGTCGAGATCGGCGTCTTCGCAGACGATGAACGGTGCGTTGCCGCCGAGTTCCATCGAGGTGCGCATGACGGTGCGAGATGCCTGCGCCAGCAAGAGCTTTCCGACCTGAGTCGACCCGGTGAAGCTGATCTTGCGGGCCAGTCCGCTGTCCATCCACGTCTCGACCACAGAGCCGGGCTCGTCGGTGGTCACGATGTTGAGTACCCCCGCGGGCAGGCCCGCGATGGTGAGGATCTCGGTCAGGGCCAGGGCGGTCAAGGGTGTCAGCTCGGCGGGTTTGAACACCATCGTGCAACCCGCGGCGATCGCCGGACCGATCTTGCGGGTACCCATCGCCAGCGGAAAGTTCCACGGCGTGATCAGGATGCAGGGGCCCACCGGCTCTTTCGTGACGATGATCCGGTTCTTGCCGTCACCGGTGGTGGTGTGGTCGCCGTTGATCCGCACGGCCTCTTCGGAGAACCAGCGGAAGAACTCGGCGGCATAGACGACTTCACCCTTGGCCTCGGCCAGCGGCTTGCCCATCTCGGTGGTCATGATCAGGGCGAGGTCGTCCTGGCGGTCGAGGATGAGTTCATATGCGCGGCGCAGTATCTCGCTGCGTTCGCGGGGCGATGTGGCGGCCCAGGCCTTCTGATGACGGGCCGCGCTGTTGATCGCTGCCGTGGCATCGGCGGCGCCACCCTTGGCGACCGTGGCGATGACCTGGCCGGTGGCCGGGTTCTCCACATCGAAGGTGGCACCGGACGCTGCCGGCACCCACTGGCCGTCGATGTACAGACCGGTGGGAATCGATCCGATCAGCCCGGCCGCCATTGCCTTTCGGTCCGTGCTCAATACCGGAGATGCTGTCATTGCTCTACCTCCTTCAATCGTGCGGTGTCGTCAGTCGTGCTCTGTCTTCAATCGTGCTCTGTCACTGACTCGATGGCTGCGGTCGATGCGGGGTCGAGCAATTCGGCCAGATGTACCGATTGCACATCGGGCACGGTCGCATCGGTGGCGGCCAGATGCTGGACCGCCATCGCGCAACTGAATCCGTCGGTCAGCACGGGTGTGTGGTCGGCGTGGGACCGCAGGGCCGGGGCCAGGGCCTGCTCGGAAACACCCATGCTGACGTCGTAGTGACCCTTCTCGAAACCGAAATTGCCTGCGACGCCGCAACAGCCGTCGGCCTGGTGGACGGTGGTTGCGCCGAGCCTGCGCAGCACCGCCGCTTGTGTGTTCGGCCCGAAGGTCGCGTATTCATGGCAATGGGTCTGGACGGTCACCTCGGCGGGGAGCGGAACCGGGGGCCGCCATCCACTGTCGAGGAGATGGCCGACCTCGGTGGCAAAGCTGCGGACGCGGGCGGCGACCCGCTTGGCGGCGTCGGTGTGGACGAGCTCGGGTAGGTCTTTACGCAGGGCGGCAGCGCAACTCGGCTCCGGAACGACAATAGGTCGGTCGGTGCCGTCGTCGAGCGCGGTTGCGGTGCGTTCCAGCACCTTCTTCGCCCGACCGAGTTGACCGGTGGAAATCCAGGTCAGTCCGCAGCAGTTGTCCGACTCGCAGCTGATCGTCCGGCCGGCACTGCCCAGCACGCCTGCAGTCGCAGCCGCGACCTGCGGGCGGAATGCCTTGGTGAACGAATCGACAAACAGGACGGTGTCGGCGGACGGGTCGGTCCGGAGCCCGGACATCGACGCCCGCACCTGCTTCCGGGTGGAAAACGCCGGCATCGTGCGTCGAGGGTCGAGACCGCCGGCCCTGGCGGCGACCCGGGCCAGTGGTCCGGACAGGGATCTGTTGATCAGCGGTGCCAGGGGCGCAGCGGCCTTGAGCCAGGCCGGCATCCATCCCAGTGAGTAGTGCGACAGCGGCCGAAGGCGCCCCTGGTAGTAGTTGGAGAAGAACTCGGACTTGTACGTGGCCATGTCGACGCCGACCGGGCAGTCGGTGGAACAGGCCTTGCACGACAGGCACAGGTCGAGGGCTTCGCGGGAATCGGTGTCGCGCCAGCCCGCCTTGATGTCCGGTGCGGTGCGGACCATTTCCTGCAGAACCCTGGCCCGGCCGCGCGTGGAATCCTTTTCGTCTCCGGTCGCCCGGTAGCTCGGACACATCACGCCGCCCGACGCGGACCGGCACCTCCCGACACCGATACATCCTTGTACCGCATGCACAAAGGGGTCGAGGCCGGGTTTGCCGCCATCGGCGAGTCCGGGTGTCCCGAGGTCGAAGGTGGTCTTCCAGAGCCGGGCCGGTACATCGGCGAGGGCGAGGTTGTCGTCGATCCGATCGGGGTCGACGATGCTGCCGGGATTGAGGATGCCGGTCGGATCCCAGATCTTCTTGAAATCGCCAAACGCCCCGATGATTTCGGGGGAATACATGATCGGCAGAAACTCCGAACGCGACCGGCCGTCACCGTGCTCGCCCGAGAGTGAGCCACCATGCGCGACAACAAGTTTTGCGGCTTCGGTGCAGAAGCGCCGCATGGTTGCCCGGCCTTCGTCGCTGCGGAGATCAAAGGTGATGCGTACGTGCATGCAGCCGGCACCGAAGTGGCCGTACATCACACCGGTCAATCCGTGCTGGTCGAGAAGTTGCTCGAAGCTCTCGAGGTATTCGGCCAGATTCTCCGGTGCAACGGCGGAATCCTCCCAACCGGGCCAGGATTCGTACGACCCGCCGTGTCCGCCTTCCTCAGGCGCGACGTCGTCCGGGTCGACGAGCCGCGACGACAGACCGGCGCCGTCCTCACGAATCCGCCAGAGTGAGACCCGTTGTTCCGGATCAGGAACGGTGCGTCCGTCGACCAGTCGTCCGTTGGCGCGGAGTTTGTCGAGCAGTTCGAGCGCGGCTGTCTCCGGTGTGCCTACACTTTCTTCGTCGAGATCGACGTAGAGCCAGGCATTTCCGGCCGGTAGTCCGGCGATCGAGTCGTCGCCGCGGCGGGCCCGCATGGTCGCGACGATCCGTTCGTCGATCCCTTCGATCGCCGATGGGGCGAACTC
Organism: Nocardia sp. 348MFTsu5.1; assembly: GCF_000383535.1. Taxonomy (NCBI): domain Bacteria; kingdom Bacillati; phylum Actinomycetota; class Actinomycetes; order Mycobacteriales; family Nocardiaceae; genus Nocardia; species Nocardia sp. 348MFTsu5.1. The sequence goes on along the minus strand of NZ_KB911511.1, from coordinate 111,729 downwards.
GAGGAGGGTCGGGACATCGCGAGCGGCGTCGACCACATTGCGATAGCCCAGGCAGAGCAACAGCGGGCGCGTGGCCGACGGGACCAGCCGGACGGTTGCCGATACCACGATCGCGCAGGTTCCCTCGGTGCCGACGAGGGCGCGGGCGACGTCGAAACCGTTCTCCGGCAAGAGTTTACCGAGGTGGTAGCCGGAGACCTGGCGCGGGATGCGTTCCATCTCGGTGCGGATGGCACCCAGATGCGCCGCCGTCAGTTCATTTAGGCCGCGGGAAATTTCGGCGGCTCGCCGGGCCGCGGCGACGTCGGTCGGATCGGTGGCGATCAGGCCGGTGCGGGTTGCTGTCAGGAGCAGCCCTTCAGCCGTGACCAGGTTCAGGGATTCGACGTGATCGGTGGTCCGGCCGTGGCGGACAGAGTGATTGCCGCAGGCATCGTTGGCGATGGCGCCGCCGAGGGTGGCCCGTGACTGGCTCGAAGGGTCGGGGGCGAAGGTGAGCGAGCCGCCCGTGGCGCCGCGGACCTCGCCCTGCAACGCGGTCAGGACGATGCCGGCCTGGGCGACGGCCGTGTGCGCTTCGGCATCGACCGTCAGGACCTGGTTCATGTAGCGGGAGAAGTCGAGGATCACGCCGGCGCCGATGGCGTTGCCGCCCATGCCCGTTCCGCCACCACGGGCGGTCAGCGTGAGGCGATTGCGGTGACAGTAGGCGGCTACCGCTGCGACCTCGTCGTCACTGCGCGGGAAGACCACGACAAGTGGGGGCAGGCGGTAGTTCGACGCGTCATACGCGTACTCGGTACGGCGGCGTGATGAGGCATCGGCGCTCAGGCCGAGGGCGGTGAGTTCATCGCAGATGTGGTCGGGCGATGGGGCCAGGTCCATGACCCTACTATCCAAGGGCCGCGGTGAGCGCGTATTCGAACCGGTTCAATCCGGTGGCGATCTCGTCTTCGGTGACCACGAGTGCGGGGATCAGTCGCACGACATTGCCCATCGGGCCGCAGGTCAGGGTGAGCAGGCGCTCTGGGATGCACGCCTGCTGGACGGCCGCGGCCGCAGCGGCGTCCGGCGCACCGGCAGCGTCGACGAATTCGATGCCCGCCATCAGGCCGAGTCCGCGGACGTTGCCGATCTGGCGGAACTTCGGGGCGAGCTCGGTCAGCCCTTGCAGCATCTGATTGCCGCGGATCCGGGCGTTGTCGACCAGGTTTTCTTCGGCGATCACCTCGAGGGTCGCGACACCGGCCGCGGCGGCGACCGCGTTGCCCCCGTACGTGCCGCCCTGCGATCCGGGCCAGGCTTTGGCCATCATCGACTCCGGGGCGGCGATCGCCGAGATCGGGAAACCCGAAGCGAGTCCCTTGGCGGTGATCAGGATGTCGGGGGTCAGACCGTTGGTGTGCTGGTGGCCCCAGAACTTCCCGGTCCGTCCGACGCCGGCCTGCACCTCGTCGAGGATGAGGGTGATGCCGTGCTTGTCGGCGCGCTCGCGCAAACCGGCGAGAAATGCCGGCGGGGTGGGCAGGTATCCGCCGTCGCCGAGGACCGGCTCGATCAGGAACGCGGCGGTGTCGTTGGGGGCGACCCGGGAGGCGAACAGGTAGTCGAGTTCACGCAGTGCGAATTCGACGGCGGTCTGCTCGTCCCAGCCGTAGCGGTAGGCGTACGGGAACGGAGCCATGTGAACTCCGCCCATCAGGGGCGAGAAACCGGCGGAGAACCGGGTCCCGGCGGTGGTCAGCGTGGCTGCGGCCACGGTGCGTCCGTGGAAACCGCCCTGGAAGACCACGATGTTGGGGCGACCGGTGGCCATCCGCGCCAGACGCACGGCGGCTTCGACGGCCTCGGACCCCGAGTTCGCGTAGAACACCGAATCCAGGCCGGTGGGGAGGTGCTCGCCGAGTTTTTCGGTGAGCTCGAGAAGTGGCTTGTGCATCACGGTCGTGTACTGCGCGTGGATGATCTTGCCGCATTGTTCCTGCGCTGCCGCAACCACTTTGGGGTGGCAGTGACCGGTGCTGGTGACACCGATTCCGGTGGTGAAGTCGAGGTAGTCGATGCCGTCGGTGCCGTGAATCCACGATCCCTGGGCGTGGTCGACGACGACCGGCGTCGCTTGCTTCAGCGCGGGGCTCAGCTTGGTGGGGCTCATGGGTACACCGTGACGCTGGATTGAAGGATTGTCAACAATTAGACAGTTGGGTCGTGGTTGTCGCGTCGCTGCCCTACCGTGGCCACATGGGAACTGGGCAGAACACCACCGATAACTGGTCGAGCTCCGCCTCCGGCTTCGTCTCCGGGCAGCCGGTTGTCGCGATCCTGGGCCGCGAGGGACTGGACGAACCCGCGAACCTGGCGAAGATCCGCGAGGTCGCCGAGGTGCGTCTGTGCACCACCGCCGGCCTGGGAGCTGCGCTCTCGGACGGGCAGGGGGCCGATGTCCTGATGTTGTGGGACTACTTTTCGGCCGCACTGCGGGACAACTGGGCGCAGGCGAAGGCCTTGCGGTGGGTACATGTGTGCGCCGCCGGCGTCGACGCGATGCTGTTCGACGAACTCCGGTCGTCCGAGATCACCGTCACCAACGCCCATGGAGTGTTCGACGGGCCGATCGCCGAATTCGTCCTGGGGTCGATCATCGCGCAGGACAAGCAGTTCCACCGGTCAAAGCGTCTACAGCACGAGAAGCGCTGGGAACGGCGCGACACCATCCGGACCGCCGGCCGCAGCGCACTGGTGATCGGTACCGGTGGGATCGGCCGGGCGGTGGCCCGGTTGCTCCGCGCCGCCGGCCTGCAGGTGACCGGTGCCGGCCGAACCGAACGAACCGGTGATCCGGACTTCGGGACGGTCCTGGCCACCGATGACCTGGCCGGATATGTGAGCCGGTTCGACAACGTGATCACGATTGCGCCCCTGACCGAGAAGACGACCGGACTCATCAGCGCCGAGGTGCTGGCTGCGATGAAACCGACGTCGCACCTGATCAACGTCGGCCGGGGGCAACTCGTCGACGAACTCGCGCTCATCGCGGCCATGCGGGCCGGCAGCATCGCGGCGGCGTCGCTGGACGTGTTCGACACCGAGCCGCTACCCGAGGTGAACCCCCTGTGGGAGATGGAGAACGTGCACGTCTCGGCCCACATGAGCGGGGACGTCGTCGGCTGGCGCGATGAGCTGGCCGACCTGTTCCTGGAGAATCTGCGCAAGTACTCAGTGGGTGAGGCGCCGGCGAATCAGGTCGACAAGGCCCTGGGATATGTCCGGGTGGGCTGAGATGTTTTGCCCAACCTGTGCCTATTCACAGATGTATCTCAGGCTGGGCTTCTATCTTCGGACACGTGCCTGAAATCCGACCACGTTCGACGATCGTCGTGACGTTGTTGTGTATCGCCGGGCTGGCCATCGCCGGCGTGGCGTTGGCCTATTGCGTCCATTTGGGCGCGCAGCGCGACGACACCGGGCAATCCGCAGCCGAGTTCACCTTTGTTCCACCGAATCAGGCGGGACTGGCAGCCGACGACATCACGCCGGCATCCGACGAGGTGCCCGAGCAGCTGAACACCGTGCGGTCGAAGATCATGCTGTGCACGATCGACAAGATCGGCGCCGATGTCCTGTCCGTTCACACCCCGGACGGGCGCAAACACCAACTGACCCTGAGCCCGGACACCCATGTCGAATCCGCCAAGGGGAGCGAGGTCACGGACCTCGCGAAGGGTGACCTGGTGGTGGTCAGAGTGGTCGAGAGCGACACCACTTCCACCGTCGACCTCATCGTCGACGGCCGCGTATCGGCGTCGATCCCCGACAACTGACGGATCAGGCGCAATGCCGCCGGTCGGACACCCACGTCGATGGATGATCCGTTCGCAGGTCAATCGCAGACCCCACGGTAAGCTGAGCCGTGATGACTGCCGTCTACTTCTTGATCGCCGCCGTGGCGCTGGCCGGTGCCGTAACCCTGCTGTGGCTCGATCGTAAGCGCACCACCGGTGTCCGTCAGGAACGCGCGATCTGGGGCGACCAGCACGGGTTCACGTACCGTGCAACCGATCCCGACCTCAAGACCGAGTTCGTCCGGGCCGGAATGGATGTCCCCGACCACATCGAGGTCCAGGATGTCGCGTACGGCACCTACTACGGCGAGGAGACCCTTGTCTTCGACCTCGCCGAGACGGCCACCATCGTTGCGATCCGCCGGACCACGGCGTCCAACGTGATCATCGATGTGCGGCACGAAAAGACCCTCGCCCCGGCCGAACCCGATGTCGAGTTGCTCGGCGCGATGGGTAGCCGGGTGATGTTCTCGAGCCACCTCGATGTGGCCCGTCGGGTCTGCGATCGGCGCATGGTGGCACTGGCCACCAACGCACCCGACTACATCCAGATCCTGTGGAACGAAGGCGCCTGGTCGCTGGGATCGATGCCGATCACCAACGATCCCGAGCGTCTCGACATCGCCCTGGAAACCGTGCGCCGCTTCACCGATCTGCTGCGGGTCCTCCCGCCGGCCGTCGATCCGCAGGGCGCACCCGACCCGCGCGATCCGTCCAGCCCGACCGGGCGCTCCCGCCGCGGACTTGCCGAGCCCCGCACCGAGAGCATCCGTCGCGAAGACCTTCCGCAGCGGGCACCGGTCCGGCCGGCCGGACCAGAAGGTGGATCTCACGCCCGCGACTCCGGCCCGGTCCGCCGGTCGCCGGTACCTCCGGTCGGCAGCGACCACGCCGGGCGCAGCGCGGTCCCACCGGTCCGCTCGTCGGGCCAGATTCCTCGCCAGCCGGGTCCACCCGGAAGCGCACCACCCCGCCGACCTGGAGGACCCGTTGACTGACCCTGCCGCCCCCGAGATCGTTCCCGCCGGCGGGCGCCTGCGGTTGGCCGAATTGGTGAAAGAGCTTGCGGTGGTGCACGGCAAGGTCACCTTGTCATCCGGCGCCGAAGCCAACTACTACGTCGATCTGCGCCGTGCCACGCTGCACCACGAGGCCTCCGCGCTCATCGGGGCACTCCTGCGGGAGCTGACCGCAGACTGGGATTATGTTGCGGCCGGCGGACTCACCCTGGGTGCAGACCCGGTGGCAACCGCGATCATGCATGCCTCGGGTCGCCCGATCAATTCATTTGTGGTCCGCAAAGCGGCCAAAGCGCATGGCATGCAACGGCAGATCGAAGGCCCGGACATCGTCGGTCAGCGGGTGCTCGTTGTCGAGGACACGACTACAACCGGTAACTCACCGCTGACCGCCGTGCGCGCACTGCGTGATGCGGGCGCGATCGTGGTGGGCGTGGCGACAGTGGTCGACCGCAACACCGGCGCCGACGCGATCATCGCGGCCGAGGGCGTGGAGTACCGGTCGCTGCTGGGTCTGAGCGACATCGGCCTGGCCTGAGTGGCCGAGGAAGCCGGCCCGACAGAGTGGGGCGAACCGGCAGTCGGAGTCGGTCCCTGGACCGACGAACACGGCACCGAACCACCCACCGATCCGCGGTACGACCCGGAGTTGCTCGCTGCCGGTGATCGGCGCAATGTGGTTGACGCGTACCGCTATTGGACCCGTGAGGCGATTATCGCCGATCTCGACACCCGCCGGCATCCGTTTCATGTGGCCATCGAGAACTTCGGTCACGACGGCAACATCGGCACCGTCGTCCGTACTGCCAACGCGTTCATGGCGCAGTCCGTCCACATCGTCGGTCGTCGCCGCTGGAATCGACGCGGTGCGATGGTGACCGACCGCTATCAGCATGTGCTGCACCATGAGTCGGTGCACGATCTGATGGTCTGGGCTCGGGAGAACCAGTTGTCGGTGGTGGCCGTCGACAACACTCCGGGCTCCGTACCGATCGAAACCGCTGACCTGCCTCGTGAATGTGTACTGCTGTTCGGCCAAGAAGGCCCCGGTGTCAGTGCCGACGCCCAGGAGCAGGCCGACCTGACCGTGTCGATCGCACAGTTCGGGTCGACACGCTCCATCAACGCCGGTGTCGCGGCAGGCATCGCGATGCACGCGTGGATCAGCCGGCATGCCGATCTGGGTCAGGCCTGGTGATCGCGTGATGCATACACTTACCTCCCGCGGATCCTTTGATCCTGTTTGAATGACTTCGGATCGTCGCGGCCCGATGCCGGGCCCACGTCGATCCCGGTTGTGGGTGTGCGCCGCACCTGCAGTTCGGCAAGGGACTTTTTCAAATCAGGGGCGTACCTGAGAAAGACGGAGATGAACGAGTTCCCCGAGCAGTCGTCAACCCGACCGCCGTCCGACGGCAAACCGTCCGGCGACGATCCGGCCGACGTCAAGCCTCCCGTGGAGTCTTCGACCGACGCCGAGGCGGCTGACCGAGACCACGCCGGAAAGCATTCGGATGACACACCGGTCGAGGACAAGGCCGGCGGCGAGGAACCAGAGAAGGAAAGGTTCCATCGAATCCGGGGGTGGCTCAGCAGGTTCGAGCCCGTCGGACTGGTGTTCGGGCTCTTCTTCTACGCGTTTTCGATGTCCCCGTCGTTGCTACCGCGGCAGTGGAATCTGCAGGCGGTCGCGACCGGCATCAGTGTTGCGACCGGCTACGGCATCGGCGTCCTGTTTGTCTGGATCTTCCGCAAGTGCGGGCTGACCCGCGAGTGGTCGGATACCTGGAAACGCATCGGGTGGTACTTGATTGCGCTGGCCGCGTTGATCGTGTTGCCCCTGTTCCTTTTCCTCGGCTCGTGGTGGCAGGACATCACCCGCGAGCTGGTCGGGGTCGAACCGGGCAGCAACTGGGACTACCTCGGAGTGTTCGTAGTCGGTTTGGTGGTCTTTCTGCTGTGCCTGTACCTCGGCCGTGGTCTTCGCGCGCTGGGGCACCTTCTCTACAAGTTGATCAGCCGATTCCTTCCGCCCCCGGTTTCGATCGGCATCAGCGCTCTGGTGGTCGTGGTGTTGCTCGCGCTCACGGTCGATGGGCTGGTCACCACGGGGGTCGCCAAGGTCGCCAACGGTACGGCCAAGGTGGATGACGAAGGAACAGCGGAAGGCGTGGTGCAGCCGACCGAAACGGAGCGTTCGGGTTCCGCGGCGTCGTTGGAGAGCTGGGACTCGCTCGGCCGCGAGGGGCGAACTTTCGTTGACGGTGGGCCGCGTCGGCAGCAGATCGCCGAAGTGACCGGGAAGCCCGCGCAGGAGCCGATCCGGGTGTACGCCGGTCGTGCATCGGTTGATGACAGCGGATTCGAAGAGGGTCAGGCGACGGTGGATGCGCTCGCTGAAGGTGTCGTGGCCGAGCTCGATCGAACCGGCGCATTCAGCCGCGACTACCTGGCTGTGGTCACCACCACCGGTCGGGGATGGGTCAACCAGGATGTCGCGTCATCTCTGGAATACCTCGCCGGTGGCAACTCGGCGATCGCCGCCATGCAGTATTCCTTCCTGCCCAGCCCGCTGGCGTTCATCGCGGACCGGGAAACGCCCCGGTTGGCGGGCCGAGCATTGTTCGAAGCGGTGTACAAGCGCTGGAGTAGCTTTCCGGAGAATGATCGGCCCAAACTCCTGGTATTCGGAGAATCGCTGGGTTCCTACGGTGCGCAGGATGCGTTCTCCGGCGCCCAGGACATGATCGCCCGCACCGATGGGGCGTTGTTCGTCGGAACGCCCAACTTCACCGAGCAGTGGCGGCAGATCACCGATTCGCGTGATCCCGGCAGCCCCGAGATCCTGCCCGTCATCTACGACGGAGAGAACGTCCGGTTCGCCTCATCGCCTGAAGACCTCACGGCCGAAGGGTTGGGGGAGTGGGAGGAGCCGCGGATCGTCTACTGGCAGCACCCGAGTGACCCCATCGTGTGGTGGTCGCCGGATCTGTTGCTGCACAAACCCGATTGGCTCGACGAACCACGCGGCGAGGATGTCGACAAAGGCATGACGTGGATCCCGTTCGTCACGTTCTGGCAGGTCACCCTCGACCAGGTATTTTCTACGAATGTCCCGAACGGGCACGGGCATTCTTATGGTCCCGAAGCGGTGTACATGTGGAATCAGATACTCGATCTGAACGACCAGGCACTCTCGGATCGGATCTACGTGGCCCTCGAAGAGGGCGGAGAGGGCTGACTCCCGCAGCCGCTACCGCTGCAGGCTTTTCGACCGGATGCCGGGGTTGTAGTGCCGGTGTTCGGACGGAAAGCCTGCACGGGCGGGATCAGATGATGCCGCCGTCGCGGTGTATTTGCCTTTTCCGTCGAACTCGCCGATCACCCTGCCCTTCCAGTCGAAGTCGGCGCGGGCCAGGAACACGCCGCCGGACGACCAGAACTCATGCTGCAGACGCGGCAGCGGTATGTCGCCCATCTCGATCATCCGGGCCCGGCTGATCGATTCGCCGACGCTCTCTGATTTTCCGTCCGCGTATCCGAGTGCATTGCGGAACGTGGTGACACCCGGACTGCCGGAGAGGCGATCGACCTGCACGAGCAGGTCGCCGCGGTTGAGGCCGAGACGTAGACCGCAATCGAGCACCACAAGCGCTTCGGCGAAGTCGCCGGCGCAGGCCAGATCGGCGACGGTTCGCGCCATCGACGTGACCCGAATCGGTCCGAACTCGACGATATCGTCACGTTCGAGTCTGCCGTGATGTTTGTAGACGCCGGTGGTCATCTCGGCACCGCGGTCGACGATGTAGTGGACGTGCCGGTACTGCCGGCCCGGCATATCGATTCCGTGGAGGAGTGCTGCGGATTGATGGCTCAGGACACGGCGACCTGGTGCGCCGACACGTCCCGATCACTCGGCGTAGATAGCGCTGTTCGGGGGTGAGGTCGTGGGCAGGCGGCATGTAGACACCGCGGACCACACGTTCAAGGTCACCACCACGGACCGCGCGTCGAAGATCGGCGTCCGTGCCGGTGTTCGTTTCCACCAGCCGCGCACGATGGATGAGTTCGAGTTCATCGAAGGGGTCCATGCCCTGATACTCGAGCCCTGGCGCCCGGCGAACGCCTCGCGAGTGGCGGAATCAGGGCAACTGTGGGATCGGTACGAGACTGTGGATAGATCGCCAAAGCCAGTTCCGTGCAGGTTTACCGAGCGGACACCGGTACTGCAACACCGGTATCCGGTTGGAAAGCCTGCGGCGGCGCGGGCGCAGGGGCGGGACTAGCTGGCTGTGTCGGAGGCCTTGGGTGCCGGTTCGGTCTCGGCCGGGGCTTCCGAGGCACGCTTGCGGCGACGGTAGGCCTCCCACACCATCGGCAGGATCGACAACAGGACGATGGCGATGAAGATCGGTTCGATCAGCTTCTGGACGATCTCGAACCCGCCGAGCCAGTAGCCGAGCAGGGTGATGCCGCAGCCCCAGACGATCGCTCCGACCACGTTGTAGATGAAGAACACGCGGAACTTCATCGCGGCAGCTCCGGCGACGATCGGTGCCAGGGTCCGGACGATCGGAACGAACCGGGCCAGGAAGATCGTGATCGGGCCGTGCTTCTCGAAGAACTCGTGGGCCTCGTCGATGTAGCGCTTCTTGAGGAACCGGGCGTCGGGCTTGAACATCGCGGTGCCGGCGTAGCGGCCGATCCAGTAACCGATCTGTCCGCCGATGATCGCGAAGAGCGGGATGAGGATCATCAGCTGCCACAGGGTGGCGAAGTCGTCGACGCCTTCCTTGCCGCCGGCGGCAACGACCATGCCCGCCGTGAACAGCAGGGAATCACCGGGAAGCACCGGGAACAGGACGCCCGACTCGATTAGGATGACCGCCAGAAGGCCCGCCAAAGCCCAGCCCCCGAACCATCCCAACAGGGTGACGGGGTCCAGGAATCCGGGCATCAAAGCAACATTTGTCGTGGTCTGGGCCAACGCAGTCTCGATCACAGGACCCAAGGGTACCGGGTGTCCGATTCCCGATCCGGGAACCGGCCTCCGGCAGTGTGATGAGGTCCTTGCAATACTTGTATCCGAGACGACCCTGACACTTGCAGCTGGAGGACCTATGCCCATCGCAACCCCCGAACAATATGCACAGATGCTCAATGCGGCGAAGGAAGGCGGTTTCGCGTTCCCCGCGATCAACTGCACCTCGTCGAACAGCATCAACGCCGCGATCAAGGGATTCGCCGACGCCGGCAGTGACGGAATCATCCAGTTCTCGACCGGTGGTGCCGAGTTCGGTTCGGGCCTGGGTATCAAGGACATGGTCACCGGCGCCGTCGCGCTCGCCGAGTTCGCGCACGTTGTCGCCGAGAAATACAACGTTGTGGTCGCGCTGCACACCGACCACTGCCCCAAGGACAAGCTCGACACCTACGTCCGCCCGCTGATCGAGATCTCGCAGGCACGCGTCGACGCCGGTAAGAACCCGCTGTTCCAGTCGCACATGTGGGACGGCAGCGCCGTGCCGCTCGAGGAGAACCTCGAAATCGCCAAGGAGCTGCTCGCCAAGGCCGCGGCCGCCAAGATCGTCCTCGAGATCGAGATCGGCGTTGTCGGTGGTGAAGAGGACGGTGTCGAGAACGAGATCAACGACAAGCTGTTCACCACGGCCGAAGACTTCGAAGCCACCATCGAGGCACTCGGTGCCGGTGACACGGGCAACCGCTACCTGCTGGCCGCGACGTTCGGCAACGTCCACGGCGTCTACAAGCCCGGCAACGTGAAGCTGCGCCCCGAGGTTCTCAAGATCGGTCAGGAAGTCGCCGTCAAGAAGCTGGGTCTGTCCGATGACGCCAAGCCGTTCGACTTCGTCTTCCACGGTGGATCGGGCTCGCTCAAGAGCGAGATCGAAGAGTCGCTGGGCTACGGCGTCATCAAGATGAACGTCGACACCGACACCCAGTACGCCTTCACCCGCCCGATCGCCGGCCACATGCTGGAGAACTACGACGGCGTCCTGAAGATCGACGGCGAGGTCGGCAACAAGAAGTTCTACGACCCGCGCAACTACCTGAAGAAGGCCGAAGCGTCGATGAGCGAGCGCGTCGTCGAGGCCTGCAACGACCTCAAGTCGACCGGCAAGTCGATCCTGGGCTGATAACGCCCCACATCAGTCCGACATTCAGAGCATCAGTCCGACGAGGACTGCGAGCGCCAGCAAGATCAACGCAGCGGCTGCACAGACGACCGAGGTATCAACCCGGTTGTGCGGCCGCTGTGTTGTTGTGGTCATCCGAACCGCACTGGGCTCGACGTCCGCGGGCCGGTAAGCAGGCTGCGGGTTGTGTCGGACCGCCGGATACGGCTGGTTGGGATACCCCGGGTGATATGGCTGGGCGTGATTGGGCTGGGCGTGATTGGGCTGGGCGTGATTGGGCTGGGCGGGGTACGGCGTCGCTGAGTAGGCGGCAGGTGGCGCGTAGGTGCCGGGCCGCGGTGACGCCGCCGGTGGCCGGTGGAACTGGGCCGTCTGTGCTGGGTTCGGTGCCGGCGGCGCCTGGAGTCGACGCTCCGGCACCGGTGGCGTATGGAGCCGACGCTCCGGCACCGGTGGGGCGGCGTGCCTGGCCGCGGGCACCGGCGCAGTGGTAGCGCGTGAAGTGTCCACGTCAGTTCGTTCCGGGTGCCCCGGCTGTGGAGGAGTCGACGGCATGGCCGTGGTCGGGGTGTTCACCAAGCGGTGTTCGGCGGGCGTCTGCACCGATGGCCGATCTTGCGATGAGGGCACCTGAGAAAGCCTAGCGTCGAAGGGTGGCAGGTATACGGGCGTTCGCCGGACATCAGGCCTTGCAGACTTTCCATTCACCGTCGATCTTGCTGAGCGTCAACGCGACATCGAGTTTGTCGTTGGGCGTTGCGGTCTTGTATGCGATGACTTCGACCACTGCGCCGTTGCCGTCGTCGATGATCTTGGACGCCTTGACCCCGTCAACACCCACGAGCTCGTTGTTGGCTTTCTGGACCTGATGATCTGCGGCGAACTCCTGGTCGGACATCGTGGTGAATCGCTGCTGGGCCTCACCGCAGGTGATCGCGCGGAGGACAACGATGTTGCCGTCCTGCAACGCGGTCACGTATTCGAGTGCGCGGTCGGCTGCGACATCTGCAGGTGGAACCTCGGCTTCTTCGTCGCCACCGGCCACCAGGACCACCACCACGACAACTGCCGCGATGATCGCGATCAGTGCAGCAAGTGAAATCCACAGGCCTTTCCGGGACTTCTTCGGTGCGCTTTCCGGCGGTCGAGTTTGCGGGTTCCCGCCGCCGGCTGGAATATATTGCGGCGCAGCAGCTTCGGCCTTCCAATTTCCGGCGCGGGCGGCTGTCGGAGCCTGCGATGCCGCCACCGCCACCGGCGCGGCCTTGCTGATGTCGATCTTCTCGGTGGCCGCTTCCGATCCGGTATCGATTCGCTCGGTGGCCTTGTCGTCGGCCGGGGATCCGGCGGGCGTGAGGACCGCAGGTGCCGGGGTGGGGGTCACCGCAGCGAAGCGGGTGGTTACTTCGTCGTCGAAGTCCGCGGTGGGCGCCGGGGTTGTGACCGGCTCCTCTTCGACCGGTTCGGCGTCGTCGGTGTTGTCCGCGGTATCGGCGCTCTCGGTCTCAGGAGCTTCGGCCTCGGGCACTTCGCTCTCGTCGACTTCGCTCTCATCGACTTCGGCAGCTTCAACCTCTGGGGCTTCAACTTCGGCAGCTTCAGTTTCGGCAGCTTCGGCGGCTTCGTCTACCTCTGCGGCTTCGACGTCTTCCGCCTCGACGTCAGCCGCGTCGGCATCAGCCGGATCGTCGGTGGTGTCGGCATCGGTGGCCACCGGGTCGGTCTCCTCGGCATCCTGAGCCTCGGCAGCCGGCGTCTCGGTGTCGGGTTCCTGCGTGTGGGGAGCCGCGTCCCCAGGCTCGGTGTCTTCAGCCTCGGCATTCTCAACTGCGACCTCCGGGGCTTCTGCCGTGGTGATCGGCTTGGTCACCCCGGCGGCTGCGGTGGTGTCGTCCGAAGGCACGTCAGTCGACTCGTCTGCCTGCGCGGCCGGTCGCTCGTCCGCGCCCTCCGGGCGTCGCTCGAGGCGGTTGGGTGGCTCGGTCGGCGCCGGAGCTGCCGGTTCGTACTTTTCCTCGCGACGCTTACGGAACGACGAGAACGTCCGGTTCACGAAAGAACTACCTTCATCGTCAGGATGTGACATCCACCCAGCCCTGTCCCTAGACCGACAACTGATTTCAGCGCGCAGGACCGGTCGACAACTCGATCACGAATTCCCCCGCGCAGCGCTGCGATCACCCTATCGAACCGGCGGGCAGGTGGACGGGTCGACCGGTTCGGAGGCAGAGCTGCGACAATGAACCGATGACGTCGTTCGGAGATCTTCTCGGCCCCCAACCCACCCTGTTGACCGGAGATGACGAGGCAGAATCGGACCTGCTGAACGGGGCCGATCCGGCTGCCGTCGCCGCAGCACATCCCACTGCTTCGATCGCCTGGGCCTATCTGGCCGAGGCATCCATCAACGAGGGCGCAACCATCACCGCGTACGCCTACGCGCGCACCGGCTACCACCGCGGACTCGACCAGCTCCGTCGCCACGGGTGGAAGGGATTCGGCCCGGTGCCGTGGCGCCACGAGCCGAACCAGGGATTCCTGCGGTGCGTCGGAGTCCTGGCGCGGGCGGCGCAGTCGATCGGTGAGGAAGACGAGTACCTCCGTTGTCTCGACCTGCTCAACGAAAGTGACCCCGCAGCCGCCGGCGAGCTCGGGCTCGCCTGAACATGACGCCAAGCGGGGGCGTCGACTGATCGGCCGGATCCGGATCGACCGGAGTCGGGTCCCCGCACGCCTGCGCGCGCCGTTGCATCGCTTGCGGGTGTCCATCGTGCCGGTGCTGCAGTGTGCGCTGGGCGCGGGTCTGGCGTGGTGGATCGCCACCGAGATCTTCGGGCACACGCACCCGTTCTTCGCGCCGATCGCCGCGGTGATCTCCCTCGGCCTGTCGGCGGGCCGGCGATGGCGCCGTGCGCTCGAGGTGGCCGCCGGTGTCACCGTCGGTGTGGCCGTCGGTGACCTGATCATCTCGGTGATCGGATCCGGAACCTGGCAGATCATGGTCGTGGTCGCCATCGCGATGTCCGCGGCAGTCCTCGTCGACAAGGGGCAGCTGGTTCCGATTCAGGCGGCGAGTTCGGCGGTGCTGGTGGCCACTCTGCTGCCGCCCGGCGGCGTCGAAGGCTTCAACCGGATGATCGACGCATTCACCGGCGGTGTGGTGGCGATCGTTGTCATCGCGCTCATGCCGACGCATCCAGTGCTGCGAGCGCGACGCGACGCCGCGGACGTGCTCGCCACGATCGCCGACGTTCTGTCGGACGTGGCCGGTGGCCTGCGACAGATGGACCAGGATCGGGTGCGTTCGGCACTGGAACATGCGCGCGGGACCCAGTCCGGCATCGACGAGATGCGGACGGACCTCTCCGGCGGCAAGGAGATCAGCAAGATATCCCCGCTGCACTGGGCGAATCACTCACGGTTCGACCGGTTGGCGGCGGTGGCGGACCCGCTCGACAACGCCGTTCGCAATGTCCGGGTGCTCGCCCGTCGTGCGGCCGGGGCCGTCGAGAACGGGGAACCGATCCAGCCCGAGATCATCGAATTGGTCGCCGACCTCGGGCATGCCTCATATGTGCTCAACGACATGATGCTCGCCGACCCGGGACAGTCGCCGGATCAGGCTGACGGGGCGCGGGTACTTCGGAGCATCGCCCGCCGGTCGGGTAAGAGTCTGGTCGCCGACAGCGGACTCACCGAGACCGTGATCCTGGCGCAGGTCCGGTCGACACTGGTTGACCTGTTGATGGTCTGTGGCCTGACCAGGGTTTCGGCGATGGCCACCTTGCGATGATCCGCACTCTTGCAACACATGCGTAAGCGTGCATATATTGGGATCCGGCTGCTCTAGCCGTATTCGTCGATTGAGGGGGACGCCGGTGGGCCATTCGCACAGCCATTCCGGCCATGGCCACGTACCCGGCGTGACGGGGGAGCATCGCAGAATCTGGCCCATGGTCGTCGGGGCCGTCATCATCTCGGTCTTCTTCGTCCTCGAGATCACCGTCGGCGTGATGGTGAACTCGCTGGCACTGATCGCCGACTCGGGGCACATGGCCACCGACGTCGTGGCGATGCTGATGGGGCTCGGAGCGCTGCTGCTGGCCCGCCACAGCACAGCTGACGACGTGAAGACGTTCGGCTGGCATCGCGCCGAGGTCTTCACCGCCGTCGCCAACGCGATCCTGCTGATGGGTGTCGCGGTCTACGTCATCTACGAGGCAATCGAGCGCATCGGCACCGACCCCGACGTCCCGGGGCTGACGCTGGTGATCGTCGCCCTGATCGGACTGGCCGCCAACGTCGTCGTGATGATGCTGCTGCGCAGCGACTCCAAGGGGAGCATCGCAGTGCGTGGGGCGTACACGGAAGTCCTCGCAGACGCGGTGGGTTCGGTCGGCGTCCTGATTGCCGGCATTGTCACCATGACCACCAACTGGCCATACGCCGACCTCGTGGTCGCGGTTCTGATCGCCCTGTGGGTGGCGCCCAGGGCCATCCGGTTGGCCCTCGATGCCATGCGCATCCTCGCGCAGCAGGCCCCGCAACACGTTGACGTGGACAAGATCCGGGGAGAACTCGTCGACATCGACGGTGTCACCGACGTCCACGACCTGCACGTCTGGACCCTCACGACCGGCATGGATGTGGCGACAGTGCACGTGACCGCCACCGCCGACAACGCGACCGTCCTGCTCGCGGCCCGGGAGATACTCGAAGCCCACGGACTCGATCACGCCACCATCCAGGTCGATCCCGCCGGGATGCAGGAGAACTGCCACAAGAAGATCACCTGGTAACCACTCCTCCCCGACGCCCGAGGATGTGGTGTTATGGCGGTGCCCACCTGGGGTTTTGCTCGCCATAAGGCCACATCATCGGTGTGGGGGGGCGGGGGCTAGCGCCAGAAGACGAAGAGGTGCCAGCCCCAGGAGGCCAAAGCCCGGTCGGCTCCGCCCAATTCGAAGAGTCCGTAGACGATGTCGAAGAAGATCCGGTTCAGGGCGGGGATGAACAGCAGGACAAAAATCAGTAGAAAGCCGTACTGCGCAATCGGTTCGATCGATCGCCGGGTCTGCGCCGAGAGGTACGGCTCGATGATCCCGTAGCCGTCGAGGCCGGGGATCGGGAGCAGATTCAGCAGTGCCGCGGTGATCTGGAGGATCGCCAGCATCGACAGCGCCGACCAGAAGTTGAGTTCCGGCAGCAGCGCGAACAGATCCTGGTTGCCGATCACCACCAGCAGCACCCCGCCCAGCACGATATTCGTCAGTGGTCCTGCAGCCGAGACAAGGCTGCGCTGGGCTTTCGTGAATCCCGACTGGTTGATGTACACCGCGCCACCGGGAAATCCGATGCCGCCCAAGATGATGAACAACAGTGGCAGGACAAGTGACAGTCCCGGGTGGGCGTACTTGAGGGGATTGAGCGTCAGGTAGCCACGCAGTTCGGCTCCGTGGTCACCGAACCTGAATGCGGTTACGGCATGGGCGAACTCGTGCAGGCACAACGAGATGACCCAACCGCCCATCACCATGAGCAGCGTGCCGAAGATCGCCGTCGGCGTCCGTTCACCGCCGGCGTTCCACAGGATCACACCGCCGATGGCCGTGGCCGCGACCACGGCGAGAAACACCGGTCCGGGCCGGACTGCGCGGGCGACGGCCCCGATTGTTCCCGGGGTCACGGCCGCACCAGATGCCAGTTCTGTTGATGGCGGTAGAACGTCGACCGCTTGGTCGGCCGGGGCGAGGTGATGCCATCGCGCTCGACGATCAGTTGCCGGGCGCCGGTCTGGGCGGCCCGGCCGACATGCCAGCGCGAGCGGAAGCGTTTGTCCAGACGTGCGCGTACGCCCGGCATCTCGGCGGTCGGTTCGACGACCACGGCCTTCGCCTTGCCGCGGAGCAGCAGAGTGCTGTCCACGTAGCTCTCGCCGTCCAGGTCGCCGTCGATGCCACGCTGGCGGGCCGTACCGATCAACACGATGGCCATGTCGTCGCGGATCAGCGGTACCTCGACGGCGGATCCGTCGGTTGCCAAAGCGACGGCGGCGGATCCGGTCGGCAGCCCGTAGACGCCGGAGGCCGGAGTCGGGAACGGCAGGACGAGGGCGACCTCGACATCGAGCCGCTCGAGCAGCATCAACCGGCTGATCACCGCGGCGCAGAACGCGTCCGGCAATTCGGGTCCCGCGACCACGATCAGGCGGGTGACTTCGGGATCGGACAGTGCCGAGTTCAGGGCGGCGATGATCGGGCCGCGCTCGCGGACCGTGCGCATGATCTCCAGGCCCGCCGGGATCAGCTCGCCGGACGCAGATGTTTCTGCGATCACCCGTACTTCTGCAGGTCGCACTCGGTCCTCGCTCACACTCGGTGGACCAACCCTGTCCCACGTCCGTTGTCCCACGCAGGCTCTCACATGCGTTCCTCTGCGCGATCCTACTGATCGGAGGCAGGCGGTGAATTTCGTGAGCCATCGACGTGCCGGGAGTACCGGTCCCAGATATCCGGCAACGACCAAGTAGGGTTGACCCACGGTTCGGTGTCACATCTGACGTGCGCCGGCCGGAAGGAGCGCGTAAATGCCTGCGATCGTGCTGATCGGCGCCCAGTGGGGCGATGAAGGTAAAGGCAAGGCCACCGACCTCTTGGGTGGTCGTCTGCAGTGGGTGGTGCGGTACCAGGGCGGTAACAACGCCGGACACACCGTCGTCCTACCCAACGGTGAAACCTTCGCCCTGCACCTGATCCCGTCCGGGATCCTGACTCCCGGCGTCAAAAACGTCATCGGCAACGGTGTCGTCGTCGACCCCGGTGTGCTGCTGTCGGAACTCAGTGGACTCGAAGACCGGGACGTCGACACCAGCGGTCTGCTGATCTCGGCCGACGCTCACCTGCTGATGCCGTATCACGTGGCCATCGACAAGGTGACCGAACGGTTCCTGGGCAACAAGAAGATCGGTACCACCGGGCGTGGCATCGGGCCCTGCTACCAGGACAAGATCGCCCGGGTCGGTGTGCGTGTCGCCGACGTGCTCGACGAGAGCATCCTGACCCAGAAGGTCGAGGCCGCACTCGAGATCAAGAACCAGATCCTCACCAAGATCTACAACCGTCGTGCGCTCGATCCGGCGAAGGTGGTCGAAGAGGTGCTGGGCCAGGCCGAAGGCTTCAAGCACCGCATCTCCGACACCCGGCTGCTGCTGAACCAGGCGCTCGAGTCCGGCGAGACCGTGCTGTTGGAAGGCTCGCAGGGCACCCTGCTCGACGTCGACCACGGCACGTACCCGTACGTGACGTCGTCGAACCCGACATCTGGTGGCGCATCGGTCGGTTCGGGTATCGGCCCCACCCGCATCACCACGGTGCTCGGAATCCTCAAGGCGTACACCACCCGCGTGGGATCGGGACCGTTCCCCACCGAACTGTTCGACGAGTCGGGCGCATACCTGGCCAAGACCGGCGGCGAGGTCGGTGTGACCACCGGACGCGCACGTCGTTGTGGCTGGTTCGACGCGGTGATCGCGCGGTACGCCACCCGTGTCAACGGCATCACCGACTTCTTCCTGACCAAACTCGACGTCCTTTCCAGCCTCGACACCATTCCGATCTGTGTCGCCTATGAGGTCGACGGACAGCGGGTCGACGAGATGCCGATGAGCCAGACCGGTTTTCACCACGCCAAGCCGATCTACGAGGAGATGCCCGGCTGGTGGGAAGACATCTCGAACTGCAAGAAGTTCGAGGAGCTGCCGAAGACCGCCCAGGATTACGTCCTGCGTCTCGAGGAACTCTCCGGTGCCCACATCTCGTGCATCGGTGTCGGTCCCGGCCGCGAACAGACCATCGTTCGTCGCGAGATTCTCTGATATCAGGCCCGGATATCGGGCCCCGATCTTCCAGACCGCCGGTCAGCAACCGCTGCTGACCGGCGGTTTTGTGCCTCATGACCTTCCATGAACGCGGTAGTCGTCCGACTTACAAAAATGCGCAAAACGCGTCTTACGCACTCAAGCGTGACTGTGATGCCGAACCGGCCAAGACTCTCGATGTAACGGAGATCACTCCGGGTTCACCGTCCGCAACCGAGAGCAGTGTCGTCATGTTAGTAATCTTGGGCCTCCTGATGGTGGCCACGTTCATGGTCCTGATCATCACCAAACGGGCAACCCCGGTGGTGGCGTTGATCCTGGTGCCAGTGGCATTCGGGTTGTTCGCCGGTGCCGGCCTCGGGATCAGCGACATGATCACCGACGGTATCGAGGACCTCGCGCCGACCGCCGCGATGCTGTTCTTCGCGATCATCTACTTCGGGATCATGATCGACGTCGGATTGTTCGATCCCGTGGTGCGCGCCGTGGTGCGCGCGGTGCGCGGCGATCCGGCCCGGCTTGTTGTCGGCACCGCACTGCTAGCGATGGTGGTCTCGCTGGATGGCGATGGGTCGACGACCTTCATCATCGTGACGTCTGCGCTGCTGCCCCTCTACCTCAAACTCGGTGTGAGTCCGGTGGTCCTGACGGTGACAGCGGGCCTGGCCAACGGCACCCTCAACATCCTGCCCTGGGGTGGCCCGACCGCTCGCGCTGCTGCGGCCCTGGGGATTTCGCCGTCAGAGGTGTTCGTCCCGATGATCCCGTCGCTCGTGGCGGGCCTGGTGATCGTGCTCTTGTTCTCCTACCACCTCGGAGTTCTGGAGCGGCGCCGGATCGGGACCATCACCATTCGCGAATCGGTCCTCGTCGGCAGTGGTGGCCCGGGGTCGGTCCGCGTCGGTGGCGGTGCCGGCAACGGTGGCAGTGGAGGCACCGGTGGTACCGGCGGCGGCGATGGTTTCGACGCCGACAAGTCAAGTGATGGAACAGGATTCGGGGGTGCACTCGATCCGAACCGGACGACCTTGCGGCCACGACTCTTCTGGGTCAATGCCGCGCTGACGGTGGGCTTGCTCGCGGTGCTGGGCATGGACGTCATCGCGATCCCGGTGCTGTTCATGGTGGCCGCCGCGATCGCGCTGGTCATCAACTTCCCCCACGTCAAGGCGCAGCAGGAGGCCATCACACGACATTCCTCCAGCATTGTCTCGGTGGTCGCGATGGTTCTCGCCGCGGCCGTACTGACCGGGGTGTTCGCCGGCACCGGAATGGTCGAGGCGATCGCGCAGTGGCTCACCTCGGCACTCCCGGATTCGATGGGGCCTCATCTCGCGGTGATCGCCGGACTGTTGTCGATGCCGTTGACCTTCCTGATGAGCAACGACGCGTTCTACTTCGGTGTCCTGCCGGTTCTCTCGGAGACCGCTTCGGCCTACGGCATCGATTCGGCGGAGATGGCGCGGGCCTCGATCACCGGGCAGACGGTGCACATGCAGAGTCCGCTGGTGCCGGCAATCCTGCTGCTCGTGTCCCTGGCCGGGGTGTCGCTGGCAGACCACCACAAAAAGGTGCTCTGGCGCGCAGTGGCGGTGTCGGTGGCGATGTTGGTGGTCGGTGTCGCCGTGGGATCGATTCCATTCTGACGCCGCGACACTAGGCTGGCGGGATGCGGCTACGCAGCCAGGTACTCCTCCTGCAGATGGTGGTCCTCGCCGTCAGCCTGGGCCTGGGATTCGGATTGGTGATCTCCGGCAGCACCAGCCGGCTTCGGGACGAATACGCCCAACGCGCCCTCGCGATCGCCCGATCGGTCGCCACCGACGATCAGGTACAGGCCGAGGTCGAAAGCCAGGGAGGCGCGCTGGTCCCGTCCGAGCTGGAATCCGGAGCCCTGCAACAACAGGCAGCCGAGGTCGCCGAACGCACCGGTGCACTGTTTGTTGTCATAGCCAACGACAAGGGCCTGCGTTTGGCCCATCCCGATCCGGCTGAACTGGCCAAACCGCTCAGCACCGACCCCTCGTCGGCGCTGAGCGGTGACGAGGACCTCGCCACCGACCGTGGCACCCTGGGCGAGTCGGTCCGCGCGAAGGTGCCGGTGTATTCGCTCGACGGTGATCGGGTGGTCGGCCTCGTCAGCGTCGGGATCTCGACCGAGCAGGTTCGCAAGGACGTCAGACGCGATCTGCTGGCGCTGGCGGGTATTGCCACCGGCGCCCTGTTCGTCGGCGCGATCGGTTCGATGTTGCTGGCCCGGCGCTGGCGTCGCCTGACGTTGGGTCTGGAACCCGATCAGCTGGCCGAACTGGTTCGGGAGCAGGGCGCGGTGCTGCATTCGATCTCCGAAGGTGTGGTTGCGATCGACGGCGACGGGGTGGTCCGGGTGATCAATGACAGGGCCCGTGAACTGCTCGCCATCACCGCTGACGTAGGCAGTCGGGTAGATGAAATCGGCTTGACCGCAAGGGTTTTGGAAGTCGCTCGAACACCGGTCGCCGACCCGCGGTCGGCCACCGTCGGCGACCGCATCGTGTTGGTGAGCTCGCATCCGGTCCGCCGGGAGAACCGGGACCTCGGAATGGTGCTGTCGGTGGTCGACCGCACCGACGTCGAATCGCTGACCCGCCAGGTCGACTCGATCAAGGCGATGAGCGATGCACTCCGGGCTTCGCGGCACGAGTCGGCCAATCAGATGCATCTGATCGCGGGACTGCTGCGCCAAGGCGACAGCGCGAACGCACTCGACTACCTCGACGAGGTGATGGGCACCGGGCCGTACGGCACCGAGGTCCCCGGAATCGAGAACATCGACGAACCCCACCTACGTGCTTTCGTCGATGCCAAAGCCGCCGTCGCGCGCGAACGTGGAGTGCTGCTGACATTGAGCGAGCAGACCTACCTCGACGGCATCCTGGCCGAACCGGTGGTGGTCACGACCATCGTCGGCAATCTCATCGACAACGCGATCGAAGCGGTTGCCGGGACCCCGGACGCGGAGGTGTGCGTGGAGTTGATCAGCGAGGACGAGACGCTCCTGGTGACCGTCGCCGATTCCGGCGGTGGGATTGCGTTCGACGATCCGGAGCAGGTGTTCATCGAAGGGGTGACCACCCACGTCGACAGCACAGTTCCCGGTGGCCGGGGTATGGGCCTGGCGTTGTCCCGGCTGCTCGCCTGGCAGTCAGGTGGAGATCTCGCGCTGGTCGACCGGGGCGGCGGTGTCTCCACCGACAACCGTCTCGGCGGTGCCGTCTTCCTCGCCCGGCTCCCGCACATGCTCGAAGGACGGACGCCGTGAGCTCCTCGCCGCTCGAGGTGCTGATCGTCGACGACGACTTCCGGGTCGCGGCCCTGCACGCCGGTGTTGTCGATGCGGTCGGTGGATTCGTCGTGGTGGCGCAGGTCGGGGGTATCGCGCAGGCTCTGACCGCGATCTCGGACCATCCGAACATCTCCCTGGCCCTGATCGATGTTCATCTCCCGGACGGATCAGGCCTCGATCTGCTGGCCCGGATCGGTTGCGATGCCTTTGTTCTCAGCGCGGAAACCGACGGCGGCGCGGTTCGCCGGGCGCTGCGGTCGGGTGCGCTCACCTATCTGATCAAGCCCTTCGAGAACACCGAACTGGCGCGCCGGCTGTCCGCGTATCTCCAGTACCGCCGGATTCTCGCCGAGCCGACCCTCGAGCAACAGGCCGTCGACGCTGCGCTGGGAGCGCTTCGGTTCGGTCGGGCGTCCCGGGAGATCATCGAAACCGGCTCTCGGACAGAGGAACTGATCCTGCGCACCTTCGCAGACCGGGACACGTCGATGTTCGCCGACGAGGTGTCGGCCGCGGTGGGCATCTCACCACCCACTGCCCGACGACACCTCGCCAACCTCGTCGCTTCCGGGAAACTGGCGATGCGCCTGCGATATGGGGCCACCGGGCGGCCGAAGCAGGAGTACCGCCGGTCCCCCGGACCAGGAGCGGGCCGGAGTTGATGGTGGGGGAGTCGCGCGCCGCTCGCGCAGGTAGATTGCGGGTGTCGACGAATCGGTAGGGGGTGGCGGGTGAAATTTCCCGGGCAGGAGTCGGATTTCGGTTCGGCGTTGCTGGGCTCGGCTACCGACACCCCCCGACGTCGACGCATCCGGATCCAATTGCTGATCACCGTGTCGGTTCTGACCGCCAACGCGATCGGTGCCGGCATCGCGATCCTGCTGGTCGTGGTCGGGATACCCGAACCCAGTGTGCTCGGGCCAGAGCTGTGGTGGGTCAACTACATAGCCGTCCCGGTCTATGTGGCCGCCGCGTTCGGTTTCGGCTGGGCATTCGGTACGTCTCGGGTACTCGGGCATCTGCAGTGGGCGCTTCGTGATGAGCAGCCCACTCCGGAGCAGGCGCGGTGGGCCCTGCGGGCGCCGTGGGTGCTGACCCGGATGCAGATGCTGCTGTGGTTCATCGCCGGAGTGTTCTTCACGCTCTGCTACGGCATCCTGGACCCCGGACTCATCCCGAAAATCGCCCTTGTGGTCGGACTTTCCGGAGCGGTGGTCTGCGCCATCTCGTACCTGCTGGTCGAGTTCGCACTACGTCCGGTCGCCGCGCAGGCCTTGGAAGCGGGCTATCCGGGCACCAAGCGGCGCAGCCGATTACGGACCCGGGCAACGCTGAGTTGGGTTCTCGGGTCGGGTATCCCGATTGTCGGGACGATGCTCGTCGCCTTCTTCTCGGTGCTGCGCGATACCACCACCAAAACCGATGTGTTCGTGGCCGTTATGGTGCTCGGCGTCATCGGCCTGTTCACCGGACTCTTGCTCAACTACCTCAGCATCAGTGCGATCAAGGCGCCCGTCGGATCGGTCCGTCGGGCGATGACCAAGGTCAGCGGCGGCGACAACGACGTCCGGGTGGTGGTCTACGACGGAACCGAATTGGGCGACCTGCAACGGGGTTTCAACCTCATGGTCACCGGACTCGGGGAACGCGAACGGATGCGAGACCTGTTCGGCAGGCATGTCGGTCGGGACGTGGCCGAAGCCGCGTTGGCCCAGAATCCCGAACTCGGTGGCACCGAGCGGTTTGTGGCCATCGTGTTCATCGACGTCATCGGATCTACCGCGATCGCGGCATCGCGACCACCGAATGAGGTTGTGACGTTGCTGAACAAGTTCTTTGCGGTGGTCGTCTCGGCGGTCGAATCGCATTCCGGTCTGGTCAACAAGTTTCAGGGTGATGCGGTGCTCGCCGCCTTCGGTGCCCCACTCGAATTGGACGACCCGGCGACCGCGGCCCTGTCCACGGCCCGGGAGATCTCGGTACGCCTGGCCGGCGAAATCCCCGAACTAGCAGCCGGGATCGGCGTGGCGTACGGATCGGTGGTCGCCGGAAATGTCGGCGCCATACAACGATTCGAGTACACGGTGATCGGCGACGCGGTCAACGAGGCGGCTCGCCTCAGCGAGTACGCCAAGCAGGATCCGAGCCGGCCGGTGGCCTCCGGGCGGGCGATCGCTTCGGCCACCGACGACGAGGCCGCGCAATGGGTTCGTTTCGAATCGGCTCTGCTGCGCGGTCGTTCGGAAGAAACCGAAATCTATGCAGCGGTGGCCGACACCGATCACCTCACCTCCCGGGAGACCGGCGACGAGGTGAACCAGGGGAGCGCGCGATGAAACCCATCCGCAGGTCGGTGATGCACCGGCTCATCAAACCTGCGGACGTGATGGAACCGGATCTGTGCCCGGAACTGACCCAGGCACCCACCGATCCGGCGCAGGATCCGGTGTCCGAGGCCGCACGTGACGAAGGTGTCGCCGGCTGCGAGGACTGCGCCGACGAGGGGGTGCACCACCCGGCGGCGCTGCGTAGGTGCCTGACCTGCGGGCACGTCGCCTGCTGTGACTCGAGCCCACGCCGCCACGCGACCAGGCATTTCGAGGCGTCAGGGCATCCTGTGATGCGTTCGGCGGAGCCCGGTGAGAGCTGGCGCTGGTGTTATCTACATGCGCGAATGGGATGAATCCACCCTGGGCAACGATCCAGATAGGTCCGGACCAGGGTTTCGTGTGCGATCGGCGCACTTGCAGGGGTTAGCCTTGAACGCGTGACTAGCAGCAATCCGGAATCCGGCGTCGTGATCAATTCCGTGCCGCAGCGCATCGGCACGCCGCTGACGCCCGGCGCCACCAAGGTGATGCTCCTGGGCGCAGGCGAGTTGGGCAAGGAAGTTGTCATCGCGTTCCAGCGCCTCGGTGTCGAAGTGATTGCGGTCGATCGTTACCCCGATGCGCCCGGTCACCAGGTCGCGCATCGCTCCCATGTCATCGACATGACCGACCCGGTCGCCCTGCGTGCGGTGATCGAGGCAGAGCGCCCCGACTTCGTCGTCCCCGAGATCGAGGCGATCGCGACGGAGGTCCTCGTCGAGATCCACGAAGAGGGTTTCACCGAGGTCATCCCGACAGCGCGGGCGACCGCACTGACGATGAACCGGGAAGGCATTCGCCGACTCGCCGACGAACGACTGGGCCTGCCCACCTCGCCATATGTGTTCGCCGACTCTGCCGACGAGATCCGGGCCGCCACCGCCCGCGTCGGATTCCCGTGTGTGGTGAAGCCGGTGATGTCGTCGTCGGGCAAGGGC
Organism: Nocardia sp. 348MFTsu5.1; assembly: GCF_000383535.1. NCBI lineage: Bacteria > Bacillati > Actinomycetota > Actinomycetes > Mycobacteriales > Nocardiaceae > Nocardia > Nocardia sp. 348MFTsu5.1. The sequence goes on along the minus strand of NZ_KB911511.1, from coordinate 86,202 downwards.
CAGAGCGTGGTTCGTGGCCCCGACGAGATCGATCGGGCCTGGGACCACGCCGTCGCCGGCGGCCGGGTGAAGGGCGGCCGGGTCATCGTCGAGGGTTTTGTCGACTTCGACTACGAGATCACCCTGCTCACCGTCCGTTCCGTCGATCCGGCCACGGGCAAGTTGGGCACCTACTTCTGCGCCCCGATCGGGCACCGGCAGCTTCAGGGCGATTACGTCGAATCGTGGCAGCCGCATCCGATGAGCGAGGCCGCGCTCGGCGGCGCCACGTCCGTCGCCGCCCGGATCGCGGCGGCACTGGGCGACGGCCACCTCGGTGGCCGCGGCATCTTCGGTGTCGAGATGTTCGTCAAGGACGACGACGTCTACTTCTCCGAGGTCAGCCCGCGTCCGCACGACACCGGCCTGGTAACCATTGGTACACAGCGGCTTTCGGAGTTCGAGATGCATGCCCGGGCCATCCTGGGACTGCCGGTCGATGTCACGCTGGCCTCGCCCGGAGCGTCCGCGGTGATCTACGGCGGTCTCGACGAACCTGCCATCGCCTTCGAGAATGTTGCTGCCGCACTTGCCGTTCCCGAAACCGATATCCGATTGTTCGGCAAGCCCGAGAGTTTCGCGCGGCGCCGGATGGGCGTGGTGATCGCCACCGCCGACGATGTCGCGACCGCCCGGCAGCGGGCCACGGCGGCTGCGCGCATGGTGCGCACGGTCAGTACCGCGCCCGCGGTTCCGGCACCGAAACCTCCGGTGCAGCTGCCGCCGGCGTCCGAGGCCTCGGCCCCGAATGATCCGGCCGAGACGCGTGTGACCCCGCGTCCATCGGCTGCGGCCCGGCCGCAGTCACCGCCGCCCCAGGCGCAGCCGGCTCCGCCCCAAGCGCCCGCGGCTCCACCACAGCGTGCGCAGGTCGGCCTGAGCAAGCCGTCATCCGCGTCCGACAACAACCGGTAGCGGGTAATCACAGGTGCCGTTTGCTGGTGAGCTCGTCGTTGCCGCGATCATCTTCATCGGGCTCTGCGGTGTGGTGCTGCCGGTACTCCCCGGACTGATCCTGATCCTCGGTGCCATCGCGGTGTGGGCGTTTGTGGTCGGTGGCTGGGCCTGGCTGGTGTTCGCGATCGCCGCGGGCTTCCTCGGTACGGCCGCGATCGTCAAGTACCTGGTCGCCAACAAGTCGATGAAGGATTCCGGTGTGCCCGGCGCAGCGGTGATCGCTGGTGGTCTCCTCGGCATCGTCGGCTTCTTTGTCATCCCGGTTGTCGGACTCATCATCGGGTTCGTCCTGGGCGCATTCCTGGCCGAATGGTGGCGACTCAAGGATGTCCGCGGCGGCTGGAACGGCGCGGTCGCGGCCACCAAAGCGGCCGGATTGGCGATGATCATCGAACTCGCCGGCGCTCTGCTCGCAGCGTCGCTGTGGCTCGGTGCCGCGTTCGTGTTCTAGCATCTTCAGGTGGCCCGATAACGAAACGATAACGAGAGTCGTATAACGTTGTTCTCAGAAAGTTCTTGGCTAACGCTCAGGCGGTTGCCAACGATGAACATCGAAAGCCACCTGTACGTGGTCTACCCAAAGGAGTGAAGATGAAGCAGAAGTTGATCCGCGCTGCCGTCGCCGCAGCAGCGGCAGTTGGTATTGCCGCCGGCAGTGCCGTCGCCGTCGCACCGGTGCAGGCTGCCCCCGCGGGACCGGTCGATCTCGAACTGACCGGCGGCGTGTACTGCTCGTTCGGCAAGCCGGGCGACCCGTGGGTCAACTCCTGGTACATGGTCCGCTGGATGGAGGTCAGGGCTCATGGTGCTGACTTCCCCAACGTGACCCTGCACGAGTTCAACGGAGCTCCTGAGCAGTTCGCTCCCGTTCTCAAGAAGGATAAGACCCTTCGCATCGAGTCCAAGTGGTTCGGTTGCTTCCCGAGCTCGATCTCGGGCTACGCCATCTCCAGCAACATCGATCCGCTGCAGAACAACATCGGCTTCTGGGCCAACGTGGAGCGTCGCGACAACCCGCTGACCGTTCCGTCCGCACCAGCTGAATAGTCCGTCAGCACAAAGATCCGCTCCACCTGCACAGGTGGAGCGGATTTTTTGGTTCTATCGCCAAACCCTAAAACGAAATCCGCTCCACGTACTCGCATGTGCTCCTGTTGCGCCAGGAGCGTTCGCGAGTACGTGGAGCGGATTTTGGTTGGTGGGGGCCTCAGCCCTTTTCTACCTTGTGGGGTTCGGAGGCGGCGAGCATCTCGTCGCGTTCGACGACCTTGACGCGCTCGCGGCCTTCGGCGGCACCGAGTGCGCGTTCGTGCTCGTCGAGGCGGTACCAGCCGTCCCAGGTGGTGTAGGCGATGTTCTTGGCGTCGAGGTACTTGATGATGGCGTCCTCGCCCGCCTGGGCGGGTTCGAGGAGTTTGCCGGCGTGCATGTCATCGAGCAGGCAGTCGACGGTTTCGTTGGCATCGCCCTTGGTGTGACCGATGAGCCCGACGGGGCCGCGCTTGATCCAGCCGGTGGTGTACATACCGGTCATGTGTGAGCCCTGGTCGAAGATGCGACCGGACTCGTTGGGGATGACACCGGCCTGATCGTCGAACGGGACCTGCGGCACGTTGTCGGACAGGTAACCCACGGCCCGGTAGACCGCGCCCAGGTCCCAGTCGGTGAAGTTGCCGGTGCCCCTGACGTTGCCGGTGCCGTCGAGTTCGGTCCGCTCGGTCCGCAGACCGACGACCTTGCCGTCTTCGCCGAGGATTTCGGTGGGGGATTCGAAGAAGTGCAGGTACAGCTTGTGCGGGCGGCCCTTGGGGTCGCGGATCGCGTACTGCTCGATGATCGTGGCGACCTGGTCGGTGATCTTCGAGGACCGGCGCGCGACGGTGGAGCCCTCGTCGTAGTCGATGTCTTCGGGGTTGACGATCACGTCGATCGTCGGGGAGTGATCGAGTTCCTTGAGTTCGAGCGGGGTGAACTTGGCCTGGGCAGGTCCGCGGCGTCCGAAGACGTGGACTTCGACGGCCTTGTTGGCTTTGAGGCCGTCGTAGACGTTGGCGGGGATCTCGGTGGGCAGCAGTTCGTCGCCGGTCTTGGCGAGTACGCGTGCGACGTCGAGGGCGACGTTGCCGACGCCGATGACGGCGACCTTCTCCGCTTCCAGCGGCCAGGTGCGCGGGAAGTCGGGATGTCCGTCGTACCAGGCGACGAACTGTGCGGCACCGTAGGAGCCGTCGAGTTCGATGCCGGGCAGGTTCATCGCCCGGTCGTCGGTGGCGCCGGTGGAGAAGATCACGGCGTCGTACATCGACTGCAGATCCTCGAGAGCGATGTCGCTGCCGTAGTTGACGTTGCCGATCAACCGGATCTGGGGCTTGTCGAGGACCTTGTGCAGAGCGGTGATGATGCCCTTGATCCGCGGATGATCGGGGGCCACGCCGTACCGGATCAGGCCGAATGGGGCAGGCATCCGCTCGAACAGGTCGATCGAGACACCACGGTCTTTGGCTTTGTCCGACTTCATCAAGGCGTCGGCGGCATAGATGCCGGCGGGGCCGGCACCGATGATGGCCACGCGAAGCGGGCGGTTCTGATCGCTCATGAGTCGCAGTTGCTTTCTCGTGCGGATAGTTCAGGCGGGCGTCACTGACGCGACCTGGTGTGGCTACTTTCACCCCACGGTAGGCGCTGGACCTGGCCGGAACCAAAAATGGCTGTTTGGTGGGCGGTCAAGTAAGGATTGCCTGCCCAAATATCGAGTCCACCGTCTCACGCTGGTGGCAGGTCGGGCAAATACGGGCGATAAGCTCGCGGCCATGGTAGGTAGTGACTCCGGAGCCGGGCGCGAGCGGTCGGCTGGGGGCAAGAAGGCAGAAGCAGAAGTTTTCGACGATGAGCGACGCACCCTCTGGCCGTTTCTCGTGGCGGTCGCGATCATGGTCCTTGTCCTGGTCGCGATCGTTCTCATGCAGGTATTGCGGCCGGCGGAGGACCGTCTGACGGACCAGGCGCGGGTGACCCACGCCGTCAACGACTATTACACGGCGCAGAACGCGATCAACTACGCGAGCTACCGCGCCGTTTTCTGTTCCGCCGAACTCGATTCCGCCGACTTCCCGACCCAGGAGGAGTTCACCTCCGAGAACCGCGACGCGCGTGATGCCGACGGCAAGATCGAGGTGAGCAACATCTCGGAGACCGTCGTCAACGGCGATCGGGCCACTGCCAACGTTCACTGGTACCGGGAACACAAGAGCGAAACCAAGATCACCCCTATCGTTCTGGTCAACGAGAACGGCAATTGGAAGGTGTGCGCATGAGCTACGCAGGCGACCTGACCCCGCAAGAGGCCTGGAAGATCCTGACCGAGGATCCGACGTCGGTGCTGGTGGACTGTCGAACCCAGGCCGAGTGGAGCTACGTGGGCGTGCCGGACCTGTCCGGAGTCTCCAAGAAGACGGTCTTCATCGAGTGGGTCAGCTTCCCTGACGGTGCCCGCAATACTGACTTCGTCGGGCAGCTGCGCGAAGCGGGGGTCTCCGACGATCAGCAGGTGGTTTTTCTGTGTCGCTCGGGCCAGCGCTCGATCGGTGCCGCCGAGGCCGCGACCGCAGACGGGGTCGCCAAGGCATACAACGTTCTCGACGGATTCGAGGGTGCCATCGACCCCGCCGGACATCGCGGTGCGGTCGGATGGAAGGCAACCGGCCTGCCATGGCGCCAATCGTGACCACAATCACATTCACAATCAGGATCAACACCGCGCTATGGAGGATCAGTTGAACGCCAACCTGCCCGAGGGGCTTTCGCCCGACACCCTCGCCGTGCGTGGGGGACTCATGCGGTCCGGCTTCGAGGAGACCTCGGAAGCCATGTACCTGACCTCGGGGTACGTGTACTCGTCCGCGGCCGCCGCGGAGCGCGCGTTCACCGGCGAAGATGAACGATTCGTCTACTCCCGGTACGGCAACCCGACCGTCGCCATGTTCCAGGAGCGACTCCGTCAGCTCGAGGGCGCGGAGGCATGCTTTGCCACGGCCAGCGGTATGGCAGCGGTATTCGTGGCACTCGGGGCCCTGCTCAAGGCCGGTGACCGGCTCGTCGCCGCACGCAGCCTGTTCGGTTCGTGCTTTGTGGTGTGCAACGAGATCCTTCCGCGCTGGGGCGTCGAGACCGTCTTCGTCGACGGCGAAGACCTCGAGCAGTGGGAACAGGCACTGTCGAAGCCGACCGACGCGGTGTTCTTCGAGACCCCGTCCAACCCGATGCAGACCCTGGTCGACGTGGAGCGCGTCTGCGAACTCGCACACGCGGCCGGTGCGAAAGTGGTGCTGGACAACGTCTTTGCCACCCCGCTGCTCCAGAGTGGACTCGAACTCGGTGCCGATGTGATCGTGTACTCGGGCACCAAGCACATCGATGGACAGGGCCGTGTGATGGGCGGAGCGGTACTCGGTACCAAGGAGTACATCGACGGACCGGTGCAGACGCTGATGCGGCACACCGGGCCGGCGTTGAGTCCGTTCAACGCCTGGACGCTGCTCAAGGGCCTCGAGACGATGCGGCTGCGGGTGGACCATTCGACCGCCTCGGCTCTGCGCATCGCCGAGTTCCTGGAAGCCGATTCTCGGGTTGCCTCGGTGAGGTATTCGTTCCTGGAATCACATCCACAGCACGAACTTGCAAAGAAGCAGATGTCGGGCGCCGGCACCGTGGTGACGTTCGAACTCGCCGACAACGGTCCGGTATCCGGCAAGGCCCGCGCATTCGAATTGCTCGACGGACTGAAGATCGTCGACATCTCGAACAATCTCGGGGACTCGAAGTCGTTGATCACCCACCCGGCCACGACGACCCATCGCGCGATGGGGCCCGAAGGCCGGGCGGCGATCGGTTTGTCCGATTCGCTGGTGCGTCTGTCGGTGGGACTAGAAGGTGTCGACGATCTGTTGAAGGATTTGGATCAGGCCCTCTAACCGGGCATAGAAATGCCCGCCGAACGCTGGCCGGGCAGGAGAGATTGGAGCGCACATGCTTCACTCTCTCGCTGATTGGGTCATCTCGATCGTGCAGTCGACACCGCCCTGGGCGGTGTATCTCGTCGTGTTCGGGGTGGTCTACGGGGAGGCCGCGCTGCTCCTCGGGCTGGTGTTGCCCGGTGAGACCGTCATGCTGGCCGGTTCGGTGGCAGCGGCCATCGGCGACACCAACATCGGCTGGCTGATCGTCGGTGCCTGCGTTGCGGCGGTCATGGGGGACTCGACGGGCTACTGGTTCGGGCGCCGATCCGGTAGCCGCATCACCGGGTCCCGATTCGGTGGCTGGGTCGGGGAGGAACGCTGGGCACGCGCCGAGGCACTCATCCGCGACGGTGGGGTCGCCACGGTCGTCGGAGCGCGCTGGATCGGATACGTCCGCACGGTCACCCCGTTCGTGGCCGGGATGAGCCAGATGCCCACCCGCCAATATCTCTTCGCAAACGTCGTCGGCGGCGTTTTCTGGGTGATCGTCGTGTGTGTGACCGGTTATGCACTCGGTGAGACGGTCGGTGCGAATCTGCTGTTCTATCTGGCGCTCGCCGCCGGTGTCTCGCTGGCCGGCTACTTCGGCTTTCGGTGGTGGAGGAACCGGAACAGATCACAAAACACCGCTGCCAGCACGGATTAACATTCATGCCGCGTTTAAAAGGCTTGATAGTTGACATGGAAATCAGCGGCCCGGCAATGTGGTTGTAGGTGATGAGTGTCAGCGACAAGCCCCGGCTTGCTGACCGGCAACCCTCCTTTCGCGGCGGGGTGCTCCGGGTGACAACCTGGCCGCGGTCTGTTCGGACGGCGGCAAGCGCGGACTCCCCAGAGTCCTGTTCCGAAGGGATGGCGGGTGACAAGCACCTCCACCAGTGATTTCAGGGAAGAAATCGCGCGATTTGTGAAGGCCCGCCCGACCGACCGGGTTCTTTTCGCGGCCGATTACCCCGAGGCCGTCGCACTGGTCGCCGCCGCGGCGCCCGGCGAAATCCTGACCCTCGATCTGACTGCCGACCTCGCCACCACTGCAGCCCCTTCTCGCCGCGTGGTGCCCGCGCAGATCGATCTGACGACCACCCTGGCCGCCGTGGACAGCGAACTCGCACGCCGGCCGGCGGCCCTCGTGATCGTGCCTGCGGTGGCACCGGCCACCGGTGAGGTATTGCCGCTGCCTGCGTTGGCCGCGATCGCTCATCGTCGCGGTGCGCGCCTCCTGGTCGACGGCAGTGACATCGTCTCCCGGCGCGCAGTCAATCTCACCAGCCACGGCATCGACTACCTGGTGTTGTCCGGACCGTCCGCGGCCGGACCGGCCGTTGTCGTCGGTCGTTCCGACTGGCTCGCGGAAAGTGACGACGCCGCGCCCGAGATCAACATCGTCCTTCCACCCCGGCAGCTGGTCTCCGACCTCGGCTACGAATGGGTCGGGCTCCATGAGCAGGCCTGCTCCGACTGGCTCGATGCCGAGATCGATCGGCTTCCCGGAATCCGCCGGTTGCACCTGTGGACAGATGCCCGCGACCGAGTGGGCATCGCCTCGCTGGCCGTGTCGGGCCATCGCCGGCCCGTCGTCCTCCGCTGGGATGCCGGAACCGGCATCGACGAGCTCGCCAGGCAACTGAACTCACTCGCAGAGAACGTTTTTGAGCAGGAGAAGTCATGACCGAAAACCGACGCGCCCAAGCTCCCCGAACGCGTCCGGAGCTGCTGGTTGCCATTGACGGCGACGACCATCCGCTCGCCTGGAGTGGGCCCCGTCCGACCGAGGCACCGAGTTCGGTGGTCCGCCGGATCCGCCAGCCGGAACTGAGGGGTGGCATCAAGGAACGCGCTGCGCTGCGTGCCGGCTGGCAGGAACTGGGCGACGATCCCGCCGACCTGGTGGTGGCGTTGGAGATCGACGTGGTGATCGCCGACGATGCGGCCACCGCTCGCGCCGAGCTCCTGCGTCTGGGGGAGTCGCGGTTCGGTGACACCGTTCGCTATGTGGGCACTGCCAATGGCCTGCTCACGCTGATCCTCGACATCTACGCCGCAGAGGTCGCAGACGCGGTCATCCTGCGTCCCCTGGATCAGGGACAGGGCGCAGGCTCGGCCCAGCTCATCGCCGAGAAGGTGCTGCCCGGACTGCTCGAACGGGCCGCCGCAGCCTGATTCCCCCCGCCACGCCGCATCCGGGGCGTGGCAGGGGTGGGCGCATCAGCTCTCGCCGTTCTCCCAGCGATCGATGATCTCGGCCCGGGCGCTCTCGGTCAATGAACCGTAGAGCCGTAGCCGGGCCATGCCTCCGTCCGGGAAGATGTCGAGGCGCGCCTCGGTCATCGGCCGATCGGTCTCGACCAGGAACCGGTGGCGGGTGTCGGGCTGCAGTGGCGAGCGCCCCAAGACCTCGAACCATTCACCGTCGTCGCCGTCGCGGCCACGAATCATCGCTGACCCCGGCGCATTGCCGAGGAAGTAGCTGGTGTCGAGTTCGGCCAGGCCGATCGTCGACTCGCCGGCCAATTTCACCTGGACCCAGTCATTTCCGTCATCGCGGCGGCGGGAGGTCTCCCAGCCTTCGCCCATCGTGCGGGCCCGACCGGGCATCAGCAGATTGTTCGGCGAGCCGTAGAACATGTTGGAGCAAGCGGTGATCATGCCGCCGTTCTCGAGCGCGGCGAGGTCGAAGTGGCCGTACGACAAGAACTTCGGATCGGGGACGCCACGACCGTGCACCCGGAACCGGGCCACGCCACCATCGGGATGGATCGACAGCCGTACGTGGGTGAAACGTTCCTTGGAATCCACCCGGAACGGGTTGCGGGTATCACCGTTCACCGCGACGCGGTCGACGATCGTCTGCCACTTGGTGTCCTCGAGAAGCTCGTCCGTGGTCGGAATGCCTTCGACTGCAGCGGCTTCCACCGAGATGTACGGCGGATAGTTACCGACGAACCAGGAGGTGTCGACCACCACGCCGTAGATGACGCCGGGAACCCCGAGGCGGATGATCGCCTGGTCGACACCGGCTTCCCGTCGACGCCGGGTTTCCCAACCGTCGTAGATCTGGCCCTTGTGTCCGAACGTCGCCGGTTGATACTCGGCGTCGGGCGTCTTGATGAGGTTCTGGGACTCTGCGAAGAGGTCGTCGTTGGTCCAGAGGACCGCTCCGCCGAGAGCGCGTAGAGCAAGGTCGGGCATCGAAGTGAAATGGGGGCGCGAGTTCGGCGGCGATGGAGTCACGACTTCCTAGGCTAGTGGTCCGGCAGGCTGGGTGCGACTCGGCTGAACCGATCTTCCCGGCACCGATGTTGCATAAGCACTGTGGCGCGGGCCATACTTTCACGTGACAACTAGTTGCACACAGAAACTCGTTGAATTTGAGAAGGATTATGTCGCGAGACGATCAGATTGTGGACTTCATGGAGGTCCTTGCGAGGCAGTTGCGGATCCGTGAGCGGTTGGCGACCACCCGGTGGCGTACCGCCGACAAAGTCGTCGAAACGGCAGCGTATCACTGCTTGTTCCGCCTGAATGAGGCTCCGGCGCGCTCCGGCGAGCTCGCCGAGGCATTGTTCAGCGACCCTTCGACGATCAGCCGGCATGTCGCGCAACTGGTCAAGCTCGGATATGTCCGGCGCGAAGCCGACCCGAATGACGGCCGGGCGACGATCCTCGTGGTGACCGAATCCGGTGCGAAGCGGGTCGCCGAACTCAAGATCCGCCGCTCGGAGGAGTTGCAGAAGATGCTGTCGGACTGGGACGACGGCGACTTGGACACGTTGACCAGGCTGCTCGGGCGATACGTCGATGCCGCGGAGCGCAGCCTGATCGAGTACAACGCCATGCCCGCCGGCAGCGGCAAGGGCTGAGCTCTCCGAACGGCTGAGTCCCTGGAACGAAAAGGCCCGGCCTCGCAGATGCGGGCCGGGCCTTTCTCGCGAGGCTGATCAGCCCCGATTCCGTCCGCGTCAGTGCGGCTGTGCAGCGAGGCGGTCGATGGCCTCCTGTGCGACCTTCTCGGCGTCGGCCTTGCCGGTCCAGCCGCCGGCCTGGACCTCTTTGCCGGGCTCGAGGTCCTTGTAATGCTCGAAGAAGTGAGCAATCGCACCGAGTTCGAAGTCGGAGACGTCGCCGATGTCCTGGATGTGATCCCAGCGGACGTCGCCGGCGGGCACCGCGAGCAGCTTGTCGTCGCCACCGGCCTCATCGGTCATGCGGAACATGCCGATGATGCGGGCCCGGACGATCACGCCGGGGTACACCGACTCGGGGAGCAGGACCATGGCGTCCAAGGGGTCGCCGTCCTCGCCGAGGGTGTTGTCGATGTAGCCGTAGTCGGCGGGGTAACCCATCGATGTGTACAGGTACCGGTCGAGATAGATCTTGCCCGTCTCGTGGTCCACTTCGTACTTGTTGCGTTGTCCCTTGGGGATCTCAATCGTGACGTCGAAGTCCACGTTGTACTCCTCGTATGTTCTTGCCCACTGAATGTGTGCTGGCTAGCCGGTCAGCAAATCGACTCAACGATACTGTGGAGACCTGGGCCCGCCGCGAGCGGCAAGAACTTCGACCGGAGGTATTTGGTGCCAGGCAGTTCGCGAAGACGTAAAGGGCTTTTGTGGACGCTACTTCCCGTTGTTGTGCTGATCATCGTGGCAGCGATCGTGCTGGTCATCGCATTTCGTGTCGACGAGCGGGCCGACAGTGTCCCCGCGGGTGCCTCGGCGCAGCCGTCTCCGGTCTCGCTGGTCCCGCGGGTCAACCCGGTGGCCGCCGATGCGCCGATGCCGACGACGGCCGGGATCAGCGTGGGTCTGGCCGAGGCGCTGGCGAACCCGGGGCTGGGAGACCTGTCGGGCGAGGTCTCCGATGCGATCACCGGGCAGACGCTGTGGTCGCAGACCCCGAACCAGCAGATGGTGCCGGCGTCGACGATCAAGATCCTCACCGCTTCGGCCGCATTGCTTGCGCTGCCGCATGATCAGCGAATCACCACCACCGTGGTCGCCGGTAGCGGCGGGCAGGTGATCCTGGTGGGCGCCGGCGACCCGACGCTGTCCGTGCAGCCGGAAGGCGAGGAGACGTTCTTCACCGACGCTCCGCGGATCGCCGCGCTGGCCGATCAGATCAAGAAAGCGGGAATCGATGTCACCTCGGTGGCAGTCGACACCAGCGCCTTCACCGGCCCGACGATGGCGGCGAGCTGGGACCCGGTCGACATCGCCGGAGGCAACATCACGCCGATCGAAGCACTCATCGCCGATTCCGGGCGCGTGGAGCCATTGGAGATCGATTCGCCACGGACCGCGACACCGGCGTTGGCTGCCGGATCGGCCCTGGCCGCTGCACTCGGCGTCGACAACCCGGTGAGCTCGGGAACCGCACCGGCCGGCGCCCCGGTGATCGCCTCCGTGACATCGACGCCGCTGCTGACCAGACTCGGAGACATGATGCGCGCCAGCGACAACGTGCTCGCCGAGACCGTGTCCATCGAGATCGCCAAGGCCATCGGCGGCCGGCCCTCACTGGCCGGAGGCATCGATGCGGTCCGAAAGACCCTGAGCGACAACGGGTTCAACCTGAATGGCGCGGTGTTCGAGGATGTCAGCGGTCTGTCCGAGGGCAATCGGGTCTCGGCCGGATTGCTCGACAAGGTGCTCGTGGCAGGAGCCGGGACGGCGCAGCCGAAACTGCGGCCACTCCTGGACATGCTGCCCGTGGCGGGTGCCACCGGAACCCTCTCGGAGCGTTTTGTTCTCGAGAACTCCAGCGGCGCCGGATGGATTCGTGCCAAGACCGGAACACTGACGGTCGCCAGCGCGTTGGCCGGTGTTGTGCAGACGAGAGAAGGTCGCGTGCTGAGTTTTGCCTTGATGTCCAACGGAACAGGTCCGACGGAGGCCAGGCCCGCGCTTGACGCCGTTGCTGTGGCCCTGCGGGAATGCGGTTGTCGATGAGCATCGACTGGAGCCTGGCCGCGACGGTGGGTAAGAAGATCGCCCGGCCGGGTCCGTTGACCACCGCGTACACCGCAGAGGCCGCCCGCAATGAGCTCGCGGCGTCGGCGATGGCCTCGGAGGCGCCGGTACGGGAGATCACCGGTCTGGCCGATGGACTTCCGGTGCCCGCGGCCCGGGTCCTCGACCGCGGTGAATGGATCGAAGCCGCGGCGCTGTCGTTGTCGGCGATGCTCGATTCCGACGAACCCGACGAAGACCACGGGCTGATGGGCCGGATCGCGGGTGTGCAGGCCGGTGGACTGCTGGCACTGTTGTCAGGCGCGATCCTGGGTCAGTACGACCCGTTCACACCGGACCCGATCAGTGGCAATGACGGAGTGCTCATGCTCGTCACCCCCAACATCATCGCGGTCGAGCGTGGGTTGCGGGTGGTTCCGGCGGACTTCCGGCTCTGGGTCTGCCTGCACGAGGTGACCCACCGGGTGCAGTTCTCGGCGAACCCGTGGCTACGTGACTACATGCAGTCGAATGTCGAGGAGCTCACGTCTGAGGACGCCGAGTCCACAGGTGAGATGGTCGGTCGGATCACCGCCGCGCTGCGCAGCGACCTGCCGCGGGAGAAGGGCATCGTGGGCGCGATGCAGCTCCTTCAGTCCCCTGAGCAATACGAGGCATTCACCCGGATGATGATGCTCGGCACGCTGCTCGAAGGGCACGCCGACCATGTGATGGATGCGGTGGGACCGGCGAAAGTGCCGACCGTCGACCGTATTCGCGCGGCATTCGACAAGCGGCGGGCCAAGCCCACCAACCCCGTTCAGCGACTGCTGCGCACGCTGATGGGCATGGACGCGAAGATCGCCCAGTACACCCGGGGCAAGGCGTTTGTCGACGAGGTGGTCGGGACGGTTGGCATGACGCGCTTCAACGCGATCTGGACCGGGCCGGAGACGATGCCGCTGCCCGCCGAGATCGAGACCCCGCGGGCGTGGATCGACCGCGTGTTGTGACCTCGAGCGCCATCTCCGAGATCACCAGGGCCGTAAAGGCTTTCGCCGGAGAGCATCTGGATGATCCGCAGGTGTGCGTGGGGCTGTCCGGCGGTCCTGATTCGACGGCGCTGACCGCGGCCGCGGTGCGGGCGGGGCTCGACGTGCGGGCACTGATCGTCGACCACCGATTGCAACCAGGTTCGGCCGAGGTCGCCGGCAAGGCTGCGGCGGTGGCCGAAGGACTCGGTGCGCGGCCGGTGGTTGTCGGGGTCGACGTGACCGGTGGCGGTGGTCCCGAAGCAGCGGCCCGGCGAGCCCGCTATGCCGCGTTCGACAGCCACCGCGCTGATCGGCCCGTCCTCCTCGGGCACACACTCGACGACCAGGCCGAAACCGTCCTTCTGGGGTTCGCGCGCGGCTCGGGCGCGAGGTCGGTGGCCGGGATGAGGCCGTGGGCGCCGCCATTCGGGCGACCCCTTCTGGACGTGCGACGTTCCACGACGGTTTCGGCATGCGCCGAACTGGACGTGACCCCGTACGAGGACCCGCACAACCGGGATCCGCGGTTCACCCGCGTCCGCTTGCGACGTGAGGTGATGCCGCTGCTCGACGAGGTGCTCTCCGGGGGCGTCGCCGAGGCATTGGCACGGACCGCGCGGCACCTGCAACTCGACTTGGACGTGGTGGAACGGATGGTCGACGACCATGCCGCGCTGGTCGATACCGATCAGGTGGATTGTGACGACCTCGCGGTGCTGCCCGGTGCCATCCGGCTCCGGCTGCTGCGTCGCTGGCTACTCGCCAAGGGCGCCACAGAACCGACCGAACCCGTTGTTCAGGCGGTGGATGCGCTGGTCATGCGGTGGCGGGGCCAGGGGGCCGTGGCCATTGGCGGCAGGCCGCAGTTCCGGACCCAGGTGACGCGACGCGGCGCCCGACTTGTGGTCGAGCGCCGCAACCGTTGAGCTACGTCAGATCACGGGAACGGTGAATTGATCGTGTTGAAGTACTCGACCGCAGCGCCGATCAGGGTGGGTCCGCCTACTGCGATGGTGCCGAGGACACCGCCGATCCCGGCGCCGGTGACCGCGCCCGGGAGACAACCGACTCCGGCGGCTGGCAGCCCGATCACACATCCCAGGACGGCACCGATGATGGTGCCGACCAGACCACCGATCGCCACGGACACCGACACATAAGTACCGAGCTTCTCCAAAGCCTTGAGGTCACGGTCTTCCCTGGTGGTCGCTGCGGCGACCGGCGTCGCGGCCGGCGCGACGGCCGGCGTGAGTGTGGCCGTGCGTCCGTTCGCGTTCGCCGCGATCGGGTATTGCCGGCCTTCGAGGTTGAAGAAGAGGGGAACGGTGGCGGCCACGTGGCCGGCAGCGTCGACGATCTCGAGCTGATCGTTGTTGGTTCGCAATGAACCGATGTCGGTGGTCACTACGACCTGGTTACCGCCCACGATTTCGGCGTGGTAATTGATATCGGTGGGCGCAGGCGCGGCATTTGCCGGAATTGCCGTGATAAATCCAGCGGTGGTCACGGCGGCTGCGAATAGTGCGATGATTCCATTTCTGCGTTTCATGAGGTACGTCCCCGGTTGGGTGGGTGGCCAGAAGTCACCCTGAAAGGTGAATGATTCGTCCACGTGCCCAATTTCGATTCAATCGAAAGGTGTACGACTCTCGCCGATCGCTCCCGTTACAGTGATTTCGAATCCGCCCGTGGATCTGATGTGCTTCGGTGTCGCGCCCAATCAGTAAATCAAATTGTGATCCCGAAAAACTTGTGATCCTGAAGTTCATTCGTTTGATGGACATGGACTGAATTGGCGATTTGTCGCCCCGTGCAGTGGCTGCCGCGGCGATTGAGGCATGATGTTCTGTGTGACGACGCAGCGCGATCCATACGGCAATGACATCGAAGCGGTAGTGGTCACGGAGGAGCAGATCCAGAAGCGGATCATCGAACTGGCCGAGAGTGTGGCCTCGCGATACCGCGACGCTCCCGACGACCTCGTTCTCATCGGGGTTCTCAAAGGTGCGGTCATGTTCATGACCGACTTCGCCCGGGCGCTCCCGATCCCTTCGCAGCTCGAGTTCATGGCGGTGAGTTCGTACGGTTCGTCGACGTCGTCGTCGGGTGTGGTGCGCATCCTCAAAGACCTGGACCGCGACATCAACGATCGCGACGTGGTGATCGTCGAGGACATCATCGATTCGGGTCTGACCCTGTCCTGGCTGATCAAGAATCTCCGGACCCGTCATCCGCGGTCGTTGGAGGTCTGCACATTGCTGCGCAAACCCGACGCCGTCCGGGTTGATGTGCCGGTGGCCGATGTCGGTTTCGACATCCCCAACGAGTTCGTGGTCGGCTACGGACTCGACTACGCCGAGCGGTACCGCGACCTGCCTTACGTCGGCCGACTGCATCCGTCCGTCTACACAGACTAAAAGGTTGATCGATGACTGCAGTCCAGACCGCCGCCGGAGTACGCGCGGGACGGCTCGACCCGGTCGAGGTCACCCGGGCGGCGCTGGCCCGGATCTCACAGCGGGACCAAGATCTGGGTGCATTTGTTGCGGTCCGCGCTGATCGCGCGATTGCCGAAGCCGAGGTTTTGACCGCGCACCCCCGACTCGGGGAATTGGCGCTGGCCGGTGTTCCGGTGGCGATCAAGGACAATATTCCGATCGCCGGCGAAATCATGACGATCGGATCGCAGGCCACCAGTCGTGCGCCGCAATTGGGTAATCACACCGTCGTTCGGCGTTTGCGGGCGGCCGGGGCAATTATTGTCGGGACCACAGCAGTTCCGGAATTGGGTATGTGGGCAACCACCGACAATCAAAAAACCGTCACGCGTAATCCGTGGAATACCAAGCGGACCCCGGGCGGTTCGTCGGGCGGAGCGGCGGCTGCGGTCGCGAGCGGACAGATCGATGTCGCCCACGGCAACGACGGGCTGGGTTCGATCCGGATCCCGGCGGCCGACTGCGGACTGTTCGGTTTCAAACCGGGCCGCGGCGTGGTGCCCTCGGAGATGGGTGGCAACGGCTGGTTCGGTATGAGCGAGAACGGTCCACTCGCCACCACGGTCGCAGACGCGGCGCTGTTGCTGTCGGTCATGGCCGACGCGCCTGATCTGGCGCTAGCGGGTCTCTCGTCAGATCCGGGACCGCTGGGAATTGTTGTGGCAGAGAACTTTCCGCTGGCCGTCGGCAAGACCGACAAGCATTGGGCGCAGGCGCAGGGGAGTTGCAGTTCGCTGCTGGCGGGGCTCGGGCACCGCGTGCCCCACGCGAACCTGCCGTACCCCGCCAATCCCGCACCGCTGCTGACGCGATGGATGGCCGGCGCGGCCGCCGATGCCGATGACCTCGCAGCGGCCGGTGGAGATCTCGACAAGCTACAGCGCCGCAGCAAGGTTCATACCTCACTCGGCCGGACCGTCACCAGGTTCGATCTGGTCGACGACAAGCAGGTCGAGAAGATCGAGCGCAAGGTGCTCGCGTACCTCGACCGCAACAAAGCCGATCTGATCCTGACCCCCGCACTCGCGGCGTCGCCCCCGTCGGCGAAACGGTGGAGTGCGCGGGGCTGGGCCGCGAACATGTGGGTCAACGTCAACTACGCACCGTTCTGTGGCCTGTTCAACGTGCTCGGCTGGCCGGCGATGTCGGTCCCGTTCGGTGTTCACCCGGTGAGCCGGACCCCGTTGGCGGTGCAGATCGCCGGTCGTCCCGGATCCGAGGCAGTCCTGCTGCCCTTGGCCGCACAGATCGAGGCAGCCCGCCCCTGGCAGCGAGTCGCACCCGGCTACTGATCCTTCCCGCTCACTGAACTCACACTCGCTCAGCCTGCAGACCGGGCGAGCGTGAGAAATGGAAGCGAGCAGCTCGTGGAACCGGCTGCGGACCCGCCGCGTCCAATCTTTCGGGACACTGGGGATCGGGGATCGATGGGGGAGAACGTCGCGTTGGGGCGCGGATTGCGGCGGGACGTGCAGCATGTGGAGAGCACCTGCTACGGACGTTGGCGATTGCGTTGTTGGCGACGTCTGCTGTCGCCTGGGCGGTCGGCGTGGGCTTGTATGTTCGCGTCGAAGCCGGGATCTGGGGCGTCGCAATCGGCAATTCGACTCGCAGCGGCATCGAGCCGCTTGTCGTGATTCCGGCGGTGAAGCACTGATCTCACGCCCTCAGCCTGGCGACCGCGCGAGCGTGGCAGTTGACCTGCGACCAGTTGGAATCGGCCTGCGGTTCCGCTCGTAGGGAACGCCTGATCATGGTGAATCGTTGACGGGTAGCCTGAGGACTCAGATATCCCGACTGGAAGGACGCGCCGAAATCACAGCGAAAGCCGCAGATGTGGCTCTCGGTCTCGGCTGACACACCCCAATGAACCGCAAGACTGTCTTTCGCAACCTGGCGATCGTGGCCGTAATCGTGCTCGCGATCTGGGGTTGGACCCTGCTACGGGACAACAATCGTGACTACAAGGCCGTCGACACCTCGGTGGCGATGACGCAGCTCAACACCAAGAACGCGTCCGAGGTGCAGATCGACGACCGCGAGCAGACGCTGCGGATGACGTTGAAGGACCCGGTCGACGGCGAAAAGAAGATCACGTCGAAGTATCCGGCGCAGAGCACGGACGAGATATTCGACCGGGTCGACGCCTCGGGTGCGACGTATCAGACGAACGTCAACAAAGACTCGTTCCTGATGCAGATGCTGATCTTCATCCTTCCGCTGGTCCTGCTGTTCGGTCTGTTCTTCTTCGTGATGAGCCGGATGCAGGGTGGTGGCAAGGGCGGTGTCATGGGCTTTGGCAAGTCCAAGGCCAAGCAGCTCAACAAGGACATGCCCTCCACCACGTTCGCGGATGTCGCCGGCGCCGACGAGGCCGTCGAAGAGCTCTTCGAGATCAAAGACTTCCTGCAGAACCCGGCGCGCTACCAGGCACTCGGCGCCAAGATCCCCAGGGGTGTGTTGCTCTACGGCCCGCCCGGAACCGGTAAGACGCTGCTCGCACGTGCAGTCGCCGGTGAGGCCGGCGTGCCGTTCTTCACGATCTCCGGTTCGGACTTCGTCGAGATGTTCGTCGGTGTCGGTGCCTCTCGTGTGCGCGACATGTTCGAGCAGGCCAAGAACAACAGTCCGTGCATCATCTTCGTCGACGAGATCGACGCGGTCGGACGCCAGCGTGGCGCCGGCCTCGGTGGTGGCCACGACGAGCGTGAGCAGACCCTCAACCAGTTGCTGGTCGAGATGGACGGATTCGGTGAGCGTTCGGGGGTCATCCTGATCGCCGCCACCAACCGCCCGGACATCCTCGACCCGGCGCTGCTGCGTCCGGGCCGCTTCGACCGTCAGATCCCGGTCGGCAACCCCGACATGGCCGGTCGCAAGGCGATCCTGAACGTGCACGCCCAGGGCAAGCCGATCGACGCCGACGCCGACCTCGACGGTCTGGCCAAGCGCACGCCCGGCATGTCCGGCGCCGACCTGGCGAACGTCATCAACGAGGCCGCGCTGCTCGCGGCCCGCGAGAACCGCACCACCATCACCGCAGAACTCCTCGAGGAGTCGGTGGACCGGGTTATCGGTGGACCGCGCCGCAAGAGCCGGATCATCAGCGAACACGAGAAGAAGATCGTCGCCTACCACGAGGGTGGCCACACACTCGCCGCGTGGGCGATGCCCGACCTCGACCCGATCTACAAGGTGACGATCCTGGCCCGCGGTCGCACCGGCGGACACGCTCTGGCTGTGCCGGAGCAGGACAAAGACCTGATGACCAGGTCGGAGATGATCGCTCGTCTGGTGATGGCGATGGGTGGGCGTGCTGCCGAGGAACTCGTGTTCCACGAGCCGACCACCGGAGCGTCGTCAGACATCGATCAGGCGACCAAGATCGCCCGCGCGATGGTGACCGAGTACGGCATGAGCGCTCGTCTGGGTGCTGTTCGTTATGGGCAGGAGCAGGGCGATCCGTTCCTGGGCCGGTCGATGGGCGCGCATTCGGACTACTCACCCGAGGTCGCGAGCGAGATCGACGACGAGGTTCGCCGCCTGATCGAGGCCGCGCACACCGAGGCCTGGGCGATTCTCACCGAACACCGCGACACCCTCGATGAGCTCGCGACGCAGCTCCTCGAACGCGAGACGCTGACCCGCAAGGACCTCGAGAAGATCTTCGACAAGGTTGCCAAGCGTCCTCGCATCACCACGTTCAACGACTTCGGTGCGCGCACCCCGAGCGACAAGCCCCCGGTCAAGACCCCCGGCGAGCTGGCCAAAGAGCGTGGCGAGCCGTGGCCGCCCGAGGTTCCGCAGTCGCCGGACCTGACCAAGGCCGGCGCCCATGCGCAGTCGGCATCGGGCCAGCACTCCCAGCATCAGGGTGCGATTCCGGGAGGCACCCGCCCCGACTACGGTGCTCCGGCGGGCTGGTCGGCACCGGGATGGCCCCCGAGCGGCGGTGTCCCGAACGGCGGTCAGCCGAACGGGCAACCCGGTGGTGGGTACCCCAATGGTGGCTACGGTCAGGCGCCAGGGAATCCTTATGGACAACCGCAGAACCCCTACGGACAGCCGCCGGCCAACGGACATCGCAATGGTGACGGATATGGCGGCGGGCACCACAGTGGCGGCCAGGGCGATGAAGGCCAGAACGGTCAGCCGCCCTCAACCGGACAGAATGGACAATGACGTACCGCGAAGACCGCACCGCGATTGCCCCATTTGATGCTGAGCGCGCCGAGCGTGCTGTTCGAGAACTCCTGCTCGCCGTCGGCGAGGACCCGGATCGTGACGGGCTGAAGGAGACGCCGGCCCGCGTGGCCCGCGCCTATCAGGAGATGTTCGGTGGCCTGCACACCGATCCCGACGAGGTCCTCGCGACCACGTTCGACGTCGGTCACGACGAACTGGTCCTGGTCAAGGACATCCCGATGTACTCGACCTGCGAGCACCACCTGGTCTCGTTCCACGGTGTCGCGCACGTCGGCTACATCCCGGGCGCCAGCGGACAGGTCACCGGCCTGTCGAAGCTTGCCCGCGTCGTCGACCTCTACGCCCGCCGGCCGCAGGTCCAGGAACGACTCACCACGCAGATCGCCGACGCGATCGTCCGCAAGCTCGATCCCCGCGGCGTCATCGTCGTGATCGAGGCCGAGCACCTGTGCATGGCGATGCGCGGCATCCGCAAGCCGGGCGCCACCACCACCACGTCGGCGGTTCGCGGGCAGTTCAAGACCAGTGCGATCTCGCGCGGAGAAGCCCTGGATTTCATTTCCCGAAAGAGCTAGCGCGCCGTGGTGCTGCCGACATGTTGGGTTCGGGAGTCGTGAACACGGTCATCATGGGCGTGGTGAACGTGACCGCTGATTCGTTCTCCGACGGCGGTCGCTATCTCGACGTCGACGCGGCCATCGAGCACGGTGTTGCTCTGGTGGCCGACGGTGCGGACATCATCGACGTGGGTGGTGAATCCACGCGGCCGGGAGCTCAGCGGATCGATTCGGATCTGGAGATCGCGCGCATCCGGCCGGTCATCGAAGGGCTGTCGTCGCGGGGCATCGTGACGTCGGTCGACACGATGCGGGCCAAGGTCGCCGAAGCCGCGCTGGCGGCCGGGGTGGGCATCATCAACGACGTCTCCGGTGGCCGTGCGGACCCCGACATGGCGAAGGTGGTCGCGGAGTCGGGGTCGCCCTGGATCCTGATGCACTGGCGGCCGACAGGCTCCGACTACGCGCATTCGGGTGAGGCCGCCGGTTACGGCGATGTGGTCTCGGAGGTCAGGACCGAACTCCTCGAACAGGTCGACGCCGCCGTCAAGGCAGGTGTTGATCCGGGCGCGCTGATCCTCGATCCCGGTCTCGGTTTCGCGAAGACGGGCGAGCACAACTGGGCGTTGCTGCAGCGGCTGCCCGAGTTGGTGGCGCTCGGATTCCCGGTGCTCATCGGGGCCTCCCGGAAGCGCTTCCTCGGAACCCTGCTGGCCGACGCCGACGGGACGGTGCGGCCGCCGGACGGACGGGAAGTCGCCACGGCCGCGCTCAGTGCGCTGGCCGCGGCGTACGGCGCGTGGGGCGTCCGGGTGCACGACGTGGCATCGAGCCGCGATGCGGTGGCCGTCGCGAAGGCGTGGCATGCCGGCGGATTTCCGGATGTGAAGAACGAAGTCGAGATGAAAGGGCGCAATGGCTGACCGAATCGAGTTGCGCGGGTTGAAGGTTCGGGGAAATCATGGCGTGTTCGATCATGAGCGCGCCGATGGCCAGGACTTCATCGTCGACGTGATCCTGTGGGTCGACTCGCGGATCGCCGCGGCCACCGACGATCTCGCCGACACCGTCGACTACGGCGCGTTGGCGCAAACCGCCCACGACATCATCGCGGGAACCCCGCGCAATCTCATCGAGACGGTGGCCGCCGAGATCGCCGACACTGTGATGCTGGAAACCGAGCAGGTGGCGGCGTGTGAAGTGACGCTGCACAAGCCGTCTGCGCCGATCCCGCTGACGTTCGACGATGTTGCGGTGGTGGCCAGGCGATCCCGTAAGGGGATGCAGTGAATGGGGGAGCACGGTGAGTCGTGCGGTGCTCTCGATCGGCTCCAACATCGGTGACCGCATGGCCCATCTGCAATCGGTCTGTGACGGCCTGGCGGATGTGGTGGTGGCCATCTCGGCCGTCTACTCGACTGCGCCCTGGGGTGGCGTGCAGCAGCAGGATTTCCTCAATGCCGTTGTCGTGGTGGATGATCCGAGCCGCGAGGCCGCCGATTGGCTGGCGGCCGGACAGGACCTCGAGCAGCAGGCGCAGCGGGTTCGGGAACAGCATTGGGGCCCAAGAACTCTGGATGTCGACGTGATCTCGGTGCGCAGTGCGGGCCGCGACGTCGTGTCCGACGATCCGATCCTGACGTTGCCGCATCCGAGGACGTCGCAGCGCGCGTTTGTGCTGATTCCCTGGCTGGACGTCGATCCGGCGGCAACACTGTGGCATGACGGTGAGCAGGTCCGGGTGGCCGATCTGATCGCGGTACTGCCCGACGACGAGCGCTCCGGGGTGTATCGCACCGACGGGCAACTCGTGGTCGCGCGGCGCAGCACCGGGACGGATATCGGGTGATGAACCGGCGAACTCCGCAACACAAGCCCGACGACGGCCGAATGGGGCCGACCCGCATCCGTGATCTGTCCGCGATCGCGGGTGTGGTCGCGGTGGTGGTGTTCCTGTTGGTCCGGGTCAGCTACGGGTCGATGCCACCGCTGCCGCTTCTCGCCGGCGTGGTCCTGTATGTCCTTGCCGCACTTGAGGTTGTGATCGCATTTGTGGTCCGGTCGAGGGTCGACGATCGCGAGATCGGTGCGCACCGTGGACAATTGCATCCGATCACTGCCGCGCGGGTCCTGGCACTGGCGAAGGCGTCGGCGATCCTGGGCGCGCTCGCAACGGGGGTGTGGGCCGGGACGCTCGTCTATCTCCTGACGCGTCAAGGCGAGCTGGCGGCCGCCCGCGACGATCTGCCGAGCGCGATTGTCGGACTGGTCGGTGCCATCCTGCTCGCGGTCGCGGCGTTGTGGCTCGAATACTGCTGTCGTACGCCGGATGATCCGTCCGAGGACCTCACCGCGTGATCGGTGGTGAAGGTCACCTGGGCCCTTATAACAGGACTTGCCGGGTCAGATGGCGAAATCGATCGTCGCTGCCCGGTATGTTTGCCCAATGACCACCTCCACTGGCCGCTCGGCTGACGCCAGAAGGACACGCCGTGGTCCGGGCCAATGGCTGCTCGGTGTTCTGTTGCTGCTCGCCCTCGGTTCGAGCGTGTTCATGATCTTCACCTCGGAGATGAGTGTCGCCGGTTCGCTGGCGGTCATCACCGCGCTGTGGGCCGCGGTCATCGGCGCCATCCTGGTCACCAAATACCGTCGCGCAGCTGATTCCGCCGACGCCAAGGCCCGCGATCTGCGGCTGGTCTACGAGTTGCAGCTCGAGCGCGAGATCACCGCCCGCCGCCAGTACGAACTCGGCGTGGAGAGCCAGGTTCGCCGCGAGGTCAGCGCCGAATCGGGATCCGAGCTCGCGGCTCTGAAAACCGAGCTGCAGGCGCTTCGCGAGAGCCTGGAACAGATCCTCGGAGAACTGCCCGAAGACCGGATCGCCCTGTTTCGGGAGAAACTGCCCGAGCTCGAGAACCGTTCGACCTGGCTCAATCGGCCCGACGCCGCGTACGCCTCCGGTTTTGCGGAGTATCCCGCCGGCCTCGTCGACGACGGTGCCGTTGCCGAACAAGATTTTGCTTCCACCGCGCCGCCGACCGGCGACGCTTCGCCAGAGCCCGAGGGCATGACCGAGGTCATCCCCGTGATCGCCGCCGAAGAGCCTCTGGCCGCCGACCCCGAGCCGGCCACACCCGAACCGGCCGAAGCCCAGGAGCTCGTCGCCGAGCTGGTCGATGAGCCGGGCGAGGAGACTGCCCCGACCGCCGGTGAAGCGCCCCACGCTGCCGGCCGGCACATCGGTGGTGGCCGTCGCCGCGCCGACGAGCCCGCCGCGCATGCTCCGGCAGCCGAGGGATTCGTGGATGACACGCCGACCGACGAGTGGGAGGTCATCGCACCGCCCGAGGGCGGCATCCCCGATGCCCTGCTGGCCGAGGGTGAGGGTTCGCCCGATCACCCCGGCGCACATGCGTCCGGTCGTTCGGTGTCGGAGCTACTCCAGGGATTTGCGTCTTCGGCCCCGAGCTCAGGTCGTCGTCGCCGGCGCAGCTGAGCCGGTCGCAGCGATTCGGACTCCGCAAATCGCCTCTCATTTCAGTGAGGCCGGTCACAGCGGTTGGCGGTTTTGTCGCCGCGCGATCTATCCTCGCTGCGAGACGTCTGGTACCCGGATCCGACTCATTCGACTGTGATCTTGCATCGGTCGAAGGGTTGGTGGGACTGGAACGAATGATGGAGGACATCGGTGACCTCGACCGGGATTACCAACTGGCCCGCGCCTGCCCGCCTGACAGTGG
Organism: Nocardia sp. 348MFTsu5.1; assembly: GCF_000383535.1. NCBI lineage: Bacteria > Bacillati > Actinomycetota > Actinomycetes > Mycobacteriales > Nocardiaceae > Nocardia > Nocardia sp. 348MFTsu5.1. The sequence goes on along the minus strand of NZ_KB911511.1, from coordinate 62,205 downwards.
GCATCGTGTCGGCGGGCCGTGTGGGCACCACCATCGGTGAGGCGCTCGAACGCGCAGAGCACGTGGTCGGAGCGGTCGCAGCTTCGTCATCCCAGTCCCGGCGCCGGGCCGCCGAACGGTTGCCGGAATCAGAGATCCTGACCCCGCACGAGGTTGCCGCGCGGTGTGAACTGCTGATCTTGGCCGTTCCCGACGACAAACTTCCGCTGCTCATCGCAGAGCTGTCCGCGGCGGGCTCGGTGCGGCCGGGCACGATCGTCGCGCACACCGCCGGCGCGCAGGGCGTCCGCATTCTCGACCCCCTCACCGACGCCGGCGCACTTCCGCTGGCGCTTCACCCGGCGATGACGTTCATCGGTACCCGAGAAGACACCGACCGGCTGAACAACTGCTGCTTCGGGGTCACTGCCGCCGATGAGATCGGTCTGGCGATCGGACAATCCCTGGTGCTGGAGATGGGTGGGGAACCCGTCCACATCCGTGAAGAGCACCGGACGCTCTATCACGCGGCTCTGGCGCACGGTGCCAACCATCTCGTCGCCCTGGTGTGCGACGCCGCGGCTGCGCTCGCCACCGTGCTCGAGGGACAAGACGTCCGGCCGCAGCGGCTTCTGGGCCCGCTGTTGACCGCCGCCCTCGACAACACCCTGCAGTCGGGTCCGGCGGCGCTGACGGGGCCGGTCAAGCGCGGCGACGCCGCTGCTGTTGCCCGCCATCTCGCAGCGCTGACCGAAGCTGATCCGGGGATCGCCGACGGATACCTCGCAATGGCCCGGCGTGCTGCCGCCTACACCAATCCGCCTCAAGAACTGATCGAGCTCCTCGGAGGTGACCGCTGATGTCGAATGTCGACATTGCATCTGAAAAGCCCTACACGGCAGGGAAATTGACCGTCCACCGCGATCCGGCGATGCTGAACAAGATCAGCCGGGCGTTGCGGTCGACCGGCAAACGGGTGGTGCTGGTGCCGACGATGGGTGCTCTGCACGCCGGTCACCTGGAACTGATCCGGGCCGCCAAGCGCAAAGGTGACGCCGTCGTCATCACGTCGATTTTCGTGAATCCACTGCAGTTCTCGGCCGACGAGGATCTCGACGCCTACCCGCGGACATTCGATGCGGACTGCGATCTGCTGCGCGCTGCCGGGGTCGAGCTGGTCTTCGCGCCGCGGGTCTCTGACATGTACCCGAACGGGCCCCGGACCACGGTGCACCCGGGGCCGCTCGGCGCCGAGCTCGAAGGGGCATCGCGGCCGACCCACTTCGCCGGGATGCTGACCGTCGTCCTCAAGCTGCTCAACATCGCGGCACCGATGGAGGCGTACTTCGGTGAAAAGGACTACCAGCAGCTGACATTGATCCGGCAGATGGTGCGCGACCTCGACCTCGACATCCGCATCGTCGGGGTGCCGACCGTGCGCGAATCCGATGGGCTGGCGATGTCCTCGCGAAACCGGTACCTGGATCCGGCACAGCGTGAGCTGGCCACGACACTGTCTGCGGCCCTGGTGGCCGGCGCCTACGCGGCGGCGGACGGCGCGCAGATCATTCTCGACACCGCCCGGCAGGTGCTGGCGCTGCACCCGGAGATCGAGGTCGACTACCTCGAAGTGCGTGGTCCGGGTCTGGAACCGGCGCCGGACAAGGGCGACGGCAGGCTTTTGATCGCGGCCCGGATCGGCAGCACCAGGCTGATCGACAACGTGGGTGTCGCGATCGGTACGGGATTCGTCGAAAGAGGAGAGAACACACCATGATTCGTACGATGATGACGTCGAAGATCCACCGCGCCACCGTGACGCAGGCCGATCTGCACTACGTCGGTTCGGTGACCGTCGACCAGGATCTGCTCGACGCCGCGGGTTTGCTCGAAGGCGAGAAGGTGTCGATCGTCGACATCACCAACGGGGCACGTCTGGAGACGTACACGATTGCCGGGGAACGAGGTTCGGGTGTCCTCGGGATCAACGGTGCCGCAGCACATCTCGTACATCCCGGAGATCTGGTCATCCTGATCGCCTACGGTGGCCTCGATGAGCGCGAGCTGCTCGAGTACAGCCCGCGGGTGGTGTTCGTGGACGGCGACAACAAGATCCTCGAGCTCGGTGACGACCCGGCACATGCCCCGGAAGGCAGCGGGCTCCTGGATCCGCGCGAATTGACCTCCAGCCCTGAATTCACTTCCAGCATGGCCTGACCATGCTGCTCGCCCTGGACGTCGGCAACACCAACATCCACCTGGGTGTCTATTCGGGGCGTGGTGACCACGCCCGCCTGATCCGGGATTGGCGGATGCGGACCGAGCCGCGGATGACCGCGGACGAACTCGCACTGACCATCCGCGGTCTCCTCGGCCCGGACGTCGATCAGGTGACCTCGGTGGTGGGGCTGTCCACGGTGCCGTCGTTGCTGCGGGAGATGCGGGTGATGGTCGGGAAGTATTACGGCATCGGACCGCATGTTCTGCTCGAACCCGGTGTGCGGACCGGTGTCCCACTATTGGTGGACAACCCGAAGGAAGTCGGCACCGACCGGGTGGCCAACGCGCTCGCGGCGTACACGGCGTACGGGCGCGCCTGCATCATCGTCGATTTCGGGACCACCACGTTGGTTGATGTGGTCTCGGCGAAGGGCGAGTTCCTCGGTGGCGCCATCGCTCCCGGTATCGATCTGGCCGTGGAGGCCCTGGCCACCGCGACGGTGACGTTGCGCAAGGTGGAGTTGTTGCCACCGCGCAGCGTGGTCGGCAAGAACACGATCGAGGCGTTGCAGTCGGGCATCCTCTACGGATTCGCCGGCCAGGTCGACGGGCTGGTGACGCGGGTGCGGCGGGAGATTCGGGGATTCGGTCCGCAGGACGATGTCGCGGTGGTCGCCACGGGCTATCTTGCTCCGCTGGTGTTCGACGAATGCGAGACGTTGCAACACCATGAGCCGACGCTGACGCTGGACGGTTTGCGGCTGGTCTTCGAGCGGCAGCGGGACAGCCGGAGCAAGTCGCGGACAGATCACTGACCGGCCCGCGACCCGGTTCGGTGATCATCGCCACTGGTGCAAGCCGGATTGATGTGGCAGAATCGCGACCGTGATGAACCGGAGCTGTCAGGAGTGTTGTCGGGGCTAAACGCCTCTCGATGACCCCTACGCCCGATTCCGGCGCTCTGTCGCCGATCATTCTCGAAAGCCACCATCATGTCTGTGCTCACAGCACCCATCTTGTTTTCGACCGCTGCTCCCGTGTCCGCTCCGGCGGCGGCGCCCCTGTCCATCTCGGCCGATCAGTACGGTCCGGCTCTGCAAGCCGGTGCCATCGCCGTCGACATCCGCAGCCAGCGCGTCCGCGATGACGAAGGAATCCTCTTGGGAGCGTTGGCGATTCCGGCCAGGAACGTTCTCGACCGGTTGACTCCGGGATCCGATCAGTCCCTGTCGAGCGCCTCGGTTGCCCAGCGCTGGGTCCTGGTCGGGGCCGACGGTCATGACGCCGAGATGCTGACCTGGCATCTGCAGGCCCGGGGCATCACCGGCACACGTTTTGTCGCGGGCGGTCAGCGGGCACTGTCTCGCAACGCCACGCCAGGGTTGCTCGGCGAGCACACCCGGCGCGAGGTGAGCGCGTACATCGCGCACTGATCCGGGGCACTCGCGCGACCGGCGGTTTGTGACTGCCAGATGCCGCTTGGCCTTGGCGAATGGATCGCGCGGCGCTCCGGCCGATAGGGTTCTTGGCGTGAACGAAGTCCGTGGCCAGGGCCGCACCAGAACAGATGCCGATTCCGTCGAAGATCAGACGCCGGAACAGTTGCGTATTCGTCGCGAAAAACGTGATCGAATGCTTTCCGCAGGGATCGAGCCCTACCCGGTTTCGGTGGCGCGAACCCATTCACTGGCAGAGGTCCGGGCAAAATATCCCGACCTCGAGACGGACACCGCGACGGGCGACCAGGTCGGTGTCGCCGGCCGCGTCATTTTCGTCCGCAACACCGGCAAGCTGTGTTTTGCCACGTTGCAGGAGGGTGACGGCACCCAGTTGCAGGCCATGATCAGCCTGAACGGTGTGGGTGAGGAGTCCCTCGCGGCGTGGAAGGCCGACGTCGATCTCGGCGACTTCGTCTTTGTTCACGGTGAGGTCATCAGCTCCCGCCGCGGCGAGCTCAGTGTTCTCGCGGACACGTGGCAGATGGCGTCGAAGGCGCTGCGCCCGCTCCCGGTGGCACACAAGGACATGAGCGAAGAGGCCCGGGTGCGGCAGCGTTACCTCGATCTCATCATCCGGCCGGAGGCCCGGGCGATGGCCCGGACTCGTGTTGCGGTCATGCGTGAGTTGCGTGGCGCGCTCGAACGTCGCGGATTCCTCGAGGTCGAGACGCCGATGCTGCAGACGCTGCATGGTGGCGCGGCGGCCCGACCTTTCGTGACGCACTCCAACGCCTTGGACATGGACCTATTCCTGCGCATCGCGCCGGAGCTGTTCCTCAAGCGCGCGGTGGTCGGCGGGATCGAGAAGGTCTTCGAGATCAACCGGAACTTCCGCAACGAGGGCGCCGATTCCACGCACTCGCCGGAGTTCGCGATGCTCGAGACCTACGAGGCCTACGGCACGTACGACGACTCGGCCACGATGATCCGGGAGATCATCCAAGAGGTTGCGCTCGGTGCGATGGGCACCCTGCAGCTGGAGATGGCAGACGGAACGATCAACGACCTGAGCGGCGAGTGGACCTCGGTCGAGATGTATCCGTCGCTGTCGAAGGCACTCGGGGAGGACATCACACCCGACACCACCGTGGAGTACCTGCTGTCGGTCGCCGCCCGGGTCGGCCTCGAGATCCCGGAGGGGAAGGGGTACGGCCACGGGAAGCTCGTCGAGGAACTGTGGGAGCACCAGGTCGGTGAGACGCTGTCCGGGCCGGTTTTCGTCCGGGACTTCCCGGTGGAGACCTCACCACTTGTCCGCGAGCACCGGACCGTGCGGGGTGTCAGCGAGAAATGGGACCTGTATGTTCGCGGTTTCGAATTGGCGACCGGCTATTCGGAACTTGTCGACCCGATCATTCAGCGGGAGCGGTTCGTGGATCAGGCCAGGCTTGCGCGCGCCGGCGATGACGAGGCAATGGTCCTCGACGAAGAGTTCCTGGCCGCCATGGAGCAGGGGATGCCTCCGACCACGGGCACCGGAATGGGGATTGACCGACTTCTCATGGCACTTACCGGTCTAGGGATTAGGGAAACGATCCTCTTTCCACTCGTGAAACCGCAGCATTGAAAACCTTCTAAACACATAAGCGAGTTATTAGCGCGAACTAGATATTCGCGCTATGCTGGCGGCCAATAGGCGGCCACCACGAATATGGCTCGTTACGAGTTGTGTTCTGAGAACCGTCTTGGTCGGGGAGCCATCAAGAATGGAGCATTATGGCTAAGAAGGTTACAGTCACGCTGGTCGACGATGTTGACGATAGTAAAACTGCGGATGAGACTGTCGAGTTCGGTGTCGACGGTGTCACCTATGAGATCGATCTGTCGACCAAGAATGCAGACAAACTGCGTGACGATGTTGCACGGTGGGCAGAACATGCCCGTCGGGTGGGAGGCCGTAAGCGTGCCAAGGGCCTCAGTGTCGCAGGTAAGCCCACAGTGGACCGTGAGCAGACCGCAGCGATTCGTGACTGGGCGCGCCGTAACGGACACCCGGTGTCGGCTCGCGGCCGTATAGCGGCTGGTGTGGTGGATGCCTACAACGAGGCGCACTGACGCTTCGAGTTGTTTTCGAGAACTGTCTGAAAAGGCGGGCTGCCCGGGTAACCGGACCGCCCGCCTTTTTGTTTGCCCGCTTCCCCGGGAGCATTGCTTGAACGATTTCTCAGTAAACACTTAACAAAAATGATCGTGGCGATCACTTTTGCACTTTAGGCAGTACTTCTGAGCGTCTGGCAACAATTGATTCGAGCCCTTCGCCTTATTCGATTTGAAGCATCTGGTTGAAATGCTGAAACCCTCGCAAATGCGATGGATTGTCAGTCGAGTTCGCGCTTGAGGATCTTCCCGGCGGCATTGCGCGGGAAATCTTTGATGAACTCCACAGAACGTGGGATCTTAAAGTTTGCCAGGTTCGCGCGGGCGTGTGACAGAACTGAGGATTCGTCCATATCAGCCCCCGGTGCGATTGTCAGATAGGCGCGGCCGACTTCTCCGAGGCGTTCATCGGCAACCCCGACCACCGCAACTTCGGTCACGCCGGGGATTCGGGACAACACTTGTTCGACTTCGGCGGGATAGACATTGAATCCGCCGCAGATGTACATATCCTTCAAACGATCGGTGATGGTCAGGTTGCCGGCTGCATCGATGGTCCCGATATCGCCGGTGTGGAGCCATCCGTCGGCGTCGATGGCTTCCGCGGTGGCGGCCGGGTCGTCGAGATATCCGGACATGACCATCTTTCCCCTGGCCAGAACCTCGCCGTCGTCGGACAGCCGGATCTCCATGCCCCGAAATGGCCGTCCACACGTGTTGGCGACGGTGGTGTCGTCGTCGTCCGGCGTGCATGTGGTGACGAAACCGCTCGCCTCCGTCAGTCCATAGGCGGTGATGACCGTGTCGATGCCCAGGTCGTGCTGCATGCGTTCGACCAGGACGACAGGGACGATCGCGGCGCCGGTCACGGCCAGGCGAAGCGAGGACAGATCGAACTCGCTGCGGCGGGGTGCGTCCAGCAGTGTCTGGAAGATGGTGGGGGCGCCGGGGAAGACAGTTGCGCGGCGCTGCGAGACGAGCCGCATGGCGTTGTCGGGGGAGTAGACCGCCAACGGCAGCATGGTGGTCCCGGTGAGCGTGCAGGCGAGGATGCCGGCCTTGTATCCGAACGTGTGGAAGTAGGGATTGACCATCACGTAGGTGTCGCCGGGACCCAGGCCGCCGTTTCCGGCCCAGGCTGCGGCACCTGCGATGGACTGCTGATGCTCGGCGAGCGCGCCTTTCGACTTCCCGGTGGTGCCGGAGGTGAACAAGACGTCGGAGATGTCAGTGGGGGCGACCGCGGCGGCGCGGCGGTCTGCCTCGCTGTGGTCGAGTTCCCCGGCGGAGTCGAGGGCATCGTCCCAGTCGAGGCTGCCTGCGGTGCGCGTGTCGTCGGGGTCCAGTCGGATCCGCAGGGCGGCACAGAGCTCGGTGTCGGCGGTGAGGTCACCGCCGGCCTGTGCGGTGAGTTCGGTCAGGCGATCGGCACCCAGGAAGGTCCCGGCGATCACCAAGGCGGTGGCCCGGGTTCGCTGGATGATCTCGAGGGCTTCGGCCGCTGTATAGCGGGTGTTGAGTGGGACCAGCGTGGCGCCCGCGAAGTGCACCCCGAGTGCCGCGATCGGCCAGTGGTAGCTGTTGGGTGCCCAGATCGCCACGCGGTCACCGGCATCGACACCCTGCTGGATCAGGGCCGTGGCAGCGGTGCGGACCGCGGCGAGTAGTCCGGACCAGGTGAGGGTGACGGTCTCGCCCCATTGATCGTCGATGATGGCGGGCTGATCGGGCCAGAGTCGGGCGGCGCGGATCAATGCCTGGGGTGTGGTCTTCACTTCGTCGAACTCGGAGCCTGTTGACTGTTCCGGTGTCACGGACACAATTCCTCCTGGTGCTCTGACCTGCTTAAAAAGGCTAATACCTGTGCCGGGGCAACAGGCCTCATCGACAAAAACCTAGCACTTGCTTGGGTGACGTACCCAAGCAAGTGCTTGGTCGGCTAGTCTGGTTCGCATGACGTCGATCAACCTCGCTGACCGAGGCGTGGACCTGGGACGATGGGACGGATCGGCGGCCGAGTTCTCGGGCGCCGTACGGTCCTGGCTCGACGAGCACCTGACGGGTGAGTTCGAGCATCTGAAGTCGCGGGGTGGCCCCGGCAGTGAACATGAATTCTTCGGCCCCCGGCTGGCGTGGGATCGGCTGCTGGCGAAGGCGGGGTGGACCTGCCTGGGCTGGCCCACCGAGTTCGGTGGCCGAGGGGCCACCATCGAGCAGCGGATTGCATTCCATCAGGAGTACGCACGCTCCGGAGCTCCGGCGCGGGTGAGTCACGTCGGCGAGGAACTCCTCGGCCCCACGCTGATCGCTTTCGGGACCCAGGAGCAGAAGGAACGGTTCCTGCCGCCGATCACGACGGTCGACGAGCTCTGGGCGCAGGGCTATTCCGAGCCCGGTGCGGGTTCGGACCTGGCCAACATCTCGACCACCGCCCGGCTCGAGGGCGACAAGTGGGTCATCAACGGCCAGAAGATCTGGACGTCGCTGGCCCACGTCGCGCAGTGGGCGTTCGTCGTGTGCCGCAGCGAACCCGGTTCGACCCGCCACAGCGGACTGAGCTTTCTGCTGGTCCCACTCGATCAACCCGGTGTGACGGTGCGTCCCATCCAGCAGCTCACCGGAACGTCGGAGTTCAACGAGGTCTTCTTCGACAACGCCACCACCGACGCCTCCCTTGTCGTCGGGCAGCCGGGCGACGGCTGGAAGGTTGCGATGGGACTGCTGCAGTTCGAACGCGGCGTGTCCACGCTGGGTCAGCAGGTCGGATTCTCGCGTGAGCTGAGCGAGATCGTGGAGATGGCGAAGTCGAACGGTGCGGCCGGTGACCCGGTCATCCGTGAGCGGATTGCCCGCGCCTGGCTCGAACTCCGGGTGATGCGGGCCCACGTGCAACGCACACTCGCAACAGTCGACACCGGTGGGTCCGGCGGTGAGGCCTCGGTGGCAAAACTGTTGTGGGCCAACTGGCATCGCGATCTGGGCGAGCTTGCGGTCGCCGTCCAGGGCGCGGCATCCCTGATCGCCCCCGACGCGACCAGCGAGGGCGCGCCGAACAACATCTTCGACCCCGGGAACGTTGAACTCGACAGGTGGCAGCGTCTGTATCTGTTCACCCGGGCCGACACGATCTACGGCGGGTCGAATGAAGTGCAGCGCAACATCATTGCCGAGCGTGTGCTCGGACTACCTCGAGAGGCTCGATCGTGACAGTTGAACATCGCCCCAACCCGCTGGCGACGGCCCCGGAAGAAATTCCCGGCCACGGACTCCTGGCCGGACGGAAAGTTGTTGTCACAGCGGCAGCCGGAACCGGCATCGGATTCGCCACCGCGCGGCGTGCGTTGCTCGAAGGCGCCGATGTGGTGGTCAGTGACTGGCACGAACGCAGGCTGGGGGAGACCGCGGACAAATTGCGTGCCGAGTTCGGCGACCGGACCGTCGCGCAGGTCGTGTGCAATGTGCAGGAGACCTCCGCGGTGAATGCGCTGATCGACTCTGCCGCAAATGAACTGGGCCGGATCGACATCCTCGTCAACAATGCCGGACTCGGTGGTGAGACACCCGTGGTCGACATGGACGACGACGAATGGGACCGGGTCATCGACATCACCCTCAACGGGACTTTCCGGGCCACCCGCGCGGCATTGCGGTACTTCCGGGATGCGCCGCACGGTGGGGTCATCGTCAACAACGCCTCGGTGCTGGGCTGGCGGGCGCAGCACAGCCAATCCCATTACGCGGCAGCCAAAGCCGGTGTCATGGCGTTGACGCGGTGCGCCGCGATCGAGGCCGCCGAATACGGGGTCCGGATCAACGCGGTGGCCCCGTCCATCGCGAGGCACCCGTTCCTGGCCAAGGTCACCAGCGAAGAGTTGCTGACGGACCTGGCATCTCGCGAGGCGTACGGCCGGGCCGCGGAGGTCTGGGAGATCGCCGCCACCATCGCCATGCTCGCCAGCGACTACACCACCTACCTGACCGGCGAGGTCGTCTCGATCTCGAGCCAACACGCCTGACACCCCTCACATTTCAAGGAGCACAACATGTCTTCACCCCAGGCCTATATCGTCGACGCCCTGCGGACCCCCGTGGGCAAGCGCAACGGATCGCTGGCCAAGGTGCACCCGGCCGACATGGGCGCCCATGTCATCAAGGCCGTCATCGAGCGCAACGGCATCGACCCGAACGTGGTCGACGATGTGATCTTCGGCTGCGTCGACACCGTGGGCCCGCAGGCCGGCAACATCGCCCGGACGGCATGGCTTGCCGCCGGGTTGCCTCTCGGCGTCCCGGGCACCACGATCGACCGTCAGTGCGGATCATCGCAGCAGGCAATCCATTTCGCGGCACAAGCCGTGATGAGCGGTACGCAGGATGTGGTTGTCGCCGGTGGGGTTCAGAACATGAGTGCCATCCCGATCTCGGCGGCGATGATCGCCGGAGCCGAGTACGGATTCACCAGCCCCTTCGCCGGGTCGGTGGGATGGGATGAGAGGTTCGGCGACGCCGAGATCTCCCAATTCGTCGGCGCCGACATGATGGCCAAGAAGTGGGACATCAGCCGCGAAGACATGGAGCAGTGGGCCCTGCAGTCGCATCAGCGGGCACTGCGGGCCATCAACGAAGGCAGGTTCGCTGCCGAGACCGTGCCCCTGGGTGACTGTCTGGTCGACGAATGCCCGCGCGAGACGTCGCTGGAAAAGATGGCCGGCCTCAAGGTGCTGGCCGAAGGGTCGTCGCTGACCGCGGCGGTCGCCTCCCAGATCTGCGACGGCGCGTCCGCGTCGCTGGTGGTCTCGGAATCAGCCCTCAAGGAATACGGCCTGACCCCCCGCGCCCGGATCCACCACATCTCGGTGCGCGGCGACGACCCGGTGATGATGTTGTCGGCCCCCATCCCCGCCACCAAATACGCCCTCGCCAAGGCCGGCCTGAGCATCGACGACATCGACGTCGTCGAGATCAATGAGGCCTTCGCCCCGGTCGTCCTGGCCTGGCTCAAGGAAACCGGCGCCGACCCGGCCAAGGTCAATCCCAACGGCGGCGGCATCGCGCTCGGACATCCACTCGGCGCCACCGGCGCAAAACTCTTCGCGACACTGCTGCATGAACTCGAACGCACCGGCGGCCGCTACGGCCTCCAGACGATGTGCGAGGGCGGCGGCACCGCCAACGTCACGATCATCGAGCGCCTCTAGCCCCAGCCCCTGGCCCCCCCACCCCGATGATGTGCTGTTTTGGCGAACAAAAGCCCAGGTGAGCTCCGCCAAAACGGCACATCATCGGGGGGTGGGGAGCTGCCGCTGGCGCCTCCGGTGTGAGTTGGCGCATACTGGTTTGCGACAGACTTGGATTTTCGTTCCAAAGTCCCGCAAATGACCAACGGCTCGTGGAGGTTCGCGCAATGACAAAACCGGCAGATGTGGCAAAGAAGCAGGTCCGAGACGAGAAATCGGCGGACACTCTGACTTTGCAGGCGTTGCTAGAACTGCAGCGCGCGGCGTTCTTGCGCGACGGAATCCCTGATGCCCAGACCCGCATCGATCGGATCGTCCGCTTGCAAGCGCTGCTCCTCGACAACGCGGAGGAACTCGCCGAGGCGCTCGCCGCGGACTTCGGATCACGTCCGCGCGAGCTGTCGATCGCCGCCGACATCGCCGGTTGCATGGTCGACCTGGCGCACCAGAAGAAGCACGTCACCAAGTGGATGGAGACCTCGACGCCGGGCAAGGTGCTTGCCCGTGCGGGTTTCCGGCAGGAGGTCCGCCACGACCCCAAGGGTGTCGTCGGCATCATGGGTCCGTGGAACTTCCCGCTGAACCTGACGATCGTCCCGGCCGGATCGGCGTTCGCCGCCGGTAACCGGGTGCTGATCCGTCCGTCGTCGGTCACCGCGAAAACCACTGCGGTCCTGGCAAAGCATGCTCCCCGCTACTTCGATCTCGAAGAGCTCGCCGTGCTGACCAGTGCCCATGGTGGCGGCTCGGACTTCGCGAAGCTCAAGGTCGACCACATGTTCTTCACCGGCTCTCCCGAGGTGGGCGCCTCGGTGGCCACCGAGGCCGCCAAGAACCTGGTCCCGGTCACCCTCGAACTCGGTGGCAAGAACCCGGTTGTCGTCGACATCGATGCCGACATCGCGAAGGCTGCCACCCGGATCGCCGACGCCCGCCTCGTCAACGGCGGTCAGGTGTGCCTGTGCCCCGACTACGTGTGGGTTCCCGAGGCCAAGCTCGGTGAGTTCACCGACCGGGTGCTGGCCCGCTGGCGCACCAACCTGCCGTCGATCAAAGACAACCCGCAGTACACCTCCACCATCAACGAGAAGAACTTCTCGCGGATCGTCGATCTCATCGACGATGCCGAATCACTGGGTGCCACCAAGCATCAGGTGATCCCCGCCGGAGAGAAGCTGCCCGACGCCGACGCTCGCAAGATCCCGCCGACGCTGCTCACCGGGGTCAAGGCCGGGATGAAGATCGAAGAGGACGAGGTCTTCGGTCCGGTGCTGACCGTCTACCCGTACCGCGAACTCGACGAGGCGATCACGCACATCACCAGCCACCCGCATCCTCTGACGATGTACTGGCACGGTGACCGCAACGAGCGCTTCTACAAGCTCGCAGATTCGACTCAGTCGGGTTCGATCAACGGCAACGACTTCGCCATCAACATGTTCGGTCCGGACCTGCCCTTCGGTGGCGTCGGTAAGAGCGGGATGGGCGGCTACCACGGCAAATACGGTTTTGACACGTTCTCGCACACCCGCGCGGTGGCGTTCTCGACCCTGAAGGTCGCGGTGTCGGAGATGATGTCGGCACCGTTCACGGCGAAAGACACCAAGAACACCAACATGCAGCTGAAGCTGTGGAAGTTCTTCAACAATCGCGCTCGTAAGAAGCTCGGCCACAAGTAGGGCTCACTCTCGGTGCCACCCGCCGTCTCCGATGCCGGACATTCGGAGGCGGCGGGTACGTGGGAGCACGACCAGCGAACAGACCTAGCAACCAAGCGCTTGCTAGGCTGAGTGGGTGGCAGCGAGACGAAGTGAGATGACCTCGGGTGAGCGTACCCGGGTGACGCGGCGCGATGAGTTGCTGGCGGTGGCGAGTGGGCTGTTCGCCGAGCGCGGGGTCCGCACCACCACGGTTCGTGACATCGCCGATTCGGCCGGCATCCTGTCGGGGAGTCTGTATCACCACTTCGACTCCAAGGAGTCGATGGTCGACGAGATCCTGAGGTCGTTCCTGGATTCGCTCTTCGATACGTACCACGAGGTGGTCGAGGCGGGGCTGCCCGCACGAGAGACGCTGACCGGCTTGGTGATTGCGTCGTTCGAGAGTATCGACCGCGACCATTCGGCCGTGGCCATCTATCAGGACGAGGCGAAGCGGCTCGCGAGCCAGGATCGGTTCTCGTACATCCAGGATCGCAACGTCGAGTTCCGCACCCTGTGGAGCGATGTACTGACCAAGGGCATGGCCGACGGAAGTTTCCGCCCCGACCTCGACACCGAACTGGTGTACCGCTTTATGCGCGATACGGTCTGGGTCGCGGTGCGCTGGTACCGGCCCGGTGGCGATCGGACGGCCCGCCAGGTCGCCGAGCAGTACTTGAGCGTGGTGCTCGACGGGATCGTGCCACGCTGATCGAGTGACGGTGTTGGCGTGGCGTGCCGTGGGAAGCTGTCGGAATGCTGCAGATACGGGTCATCGCTCCAGGTGAATACTCCGACCGCATCTCAGAACTTCTCTGTGAGGACCCCGCGGTCAGCAACGTGACCGTCTATCGTGGCGCGTCGATGAAACCCGAAGGCGACGTGATCGAGGCCGACATCGCGCGCGAGGGCGCGAACGAGGTCATCGATGCACTCCGTGAACTGGATATCCATCGCTTCGGCACCATCCACCTGGGCCAGGTACCCATCTGGATATCTGAGAAGGGGCTGGAAGCAGAGCGGGTCACGCCCGGGGCGAGCGCCGATGCGGTCGTCTGGGCCGAGGTGACCCAAAAGGCTTACGACGACTCCGAATTCAACTGGATCTTCGCCAGTTTCATGGTTCTGGCGACGCTGTTGGCTGCGATCGCCATCGTCCTTGATTCGAGCATCCTGCTCATCGGTGCGATGGTCCTCGGGCCCGAGTTCGGGGCTGTCGCGGCGCTCGGAGTCGCGCTGGTACGGCGGCGGATGACGCTGCTCGGGCGTGCACTGCTGACACTCGTCGGTGGATTTACGCTCAGCATCGTGGCCACGACCATCGCGGCCCTGATCGCGCGCGGGCTCGGCTGGGTGACGGAGACCGACGTGACCGAGGCCCGGCCGGACACCGCGTTCATCTACACCCCGGACAAATGGTCATTCATCGTCGCCGTGGTTGCCGGGGTCGCCGGGGTGCTGTCCCTGACGTCGTCCCGACTCGGCGGTCTGTCGGGCGTTTTCATCTCGGTGACAACCATTCCGGCAGCCGGAAACGTCGCGCTGGGCCTGGCCTTCGGACTCCGTGAAGAAATCGTCGGGAGCAGTCTCCAGTTGGTGGTCAACCTGTCCGGGATGGCTGTCGCAGGCTGGATGACGCTGGCGGTGCAACAGGTGATCTGGACGAGGGTGTCGGCGTATCGCGCCCGCTTGCTGGCCGGACGGGAGCCCGGCCACCGGTGGCAACGCGAACCGTGAGCGGCTAGAACTTGCCGAGCTGGTCCAGGCGGTCGCGGGCCTGGGTCATGATCTGCTGGATGAGTTCGTCGCAACTGGGCAGGTCGTTGATCATGCCGACCACCTGACCTGACGCCAGGATCCCGGCTTCGGTATTGCCCTCGACGAGCCCGGCCCGCAACAACATCGGGGTGTTGCCGGCCATGATCACCTGTTGCCACGTCCGTTCGCCCGACTTGCGCATCGTGCGGCCGTCCTTGAGCATCGTCGACCACTTCATCCCGGTCATCCGCTTGAACCTGTTGGCGTTCTTGGCCGCTGCCGCCAGAGCGGTTGCGCCGTTGCCGGATTCGAGCTTGTCCACCAACTCGGTACGCAGGACCCGGTGGGGCATGCCGTCGACCTTTGTGGAGACGACGGTGTCGCCGAGGCCCCGCTCGAGATACTGGGCCTTGACCGCGTCCGGCACGGCACTGTCGGAGGTCAGCAGGAAGCGGGTTCCCATCGCGACTCCCTCGGCGCCGTAGGACAGCGCCGCGACGAGTCCGCGACCGTCGAAGAATCCACCGGCCGCGACCACCGGGATCCCGTCGGGGCCCAGCGCATCGAGCACGCTCGGCAGCAACAGGGTTGTTGCCACCGGGCCGGTGTGCCCGCCGCCCTCACCACCCTGGACGATCACCGCATCGGCACCCCACGAGGCGACCTTCACGGCGTGCTTGGCGGCACCGATCGACGGGATGACGACGATCCCATGGTCTTTCAGCTTCGCGATCAGGTCGGGTTTGGGCGCCAGGGCAAACGACGCGACCTTGACCTTTTCACGGATGAGTAGATCGATACGCTCGGGTGCATCGGTCGCATCGGCCCGCAGGTTGACGCCGAACGGCTTGGAGGTCAGGGATTTCGTCTTGGCGATGGCCGCTTCGAGTTCGGGGTAGGTCATCGTTGCCGATGCCAGGATCCCGAGTCCACCTGCGTTGGACGTCGCCGACGTCAGCGACGGTCCCGACACCCAGCCCATACCGGTCTGGACGATCGGGTAGTCGACGCCGACCAGTTCGGTGAACCGGGTCGCAATAGGCGCAGCAGTCATCGTGCTGTCCTGCTGGTCGATACCGGCTTGACTTCCTTCTCCCGCAGACCCTTCGGGTCGATGACCTCGCGGATCAGACGCAACTCTTCGGCGTTCGGTGCGCGGGTGACCCCGGCATCGGCCAAGCCTGCGACCTCGAAGCCCGTGTTCTCGGCGACCTCGGCCGCATCGACGCCGGGGTGCAGCGAGACCGCACGCATCGTGTGATCGGGTCCCTCGAAATCGAAGACGCCGAGGTTGGTGACCACCCGGGGAATGTTCAGATATTTGAAGGCCGGGTTGTCGGCGTCGATCTTGTCGTAACCGACTCCGGAGACCACGTCGACCACACCACCGAAGACCCGGGCCGAGTGTTTGGCCACCCAGTAACTGGTCGGGTGATTGATCGTATTGCCCGGAGCCCCACGGGAGCCGAACATCTGTCGCGTCGGATGTTGGAGCGGACCGAATGCGGAGAGGTTCTGATTGCCGTACCGGTCGATCTGGTTGGCGCCCATCACAACATGGCGCCGCCCGGAGGCGACGACGTCGAAGACCTTGCGGAACGGCATCCATCCCTCGATGGGACCGGACTTTCCGACGGCAGGGGTGTCGGCGAAGATCAGTGCCTCACCATCGGTGATCAGCAGATCGGGCTCGGTTGTCAGTCGTGCGAGCCGGGCGCCGATCAACGGGGTCGTTGCCATCGGGGACGCCATGGTTTCTCCCGCGCCGGAGAAGATCTCGGCGCAGGCGATCACGCAGTACTCGGCGCGGGTCACATCAGCCGAGGGGTCGGGGGTGCTCCCTGCGTGTCCTGTTGTCACTGTGCGTCCTCTCGTTCGGCGTTCCACTTGTCGACCTCGGTCTGATAGACGTCTTCGGGCACGGTCAGGAACCGATCGGAAAACGCTTGCCAGGCTTCGGGGGTTTTGGCCGACTCGGCGTAGAACTGCTGGAAGGCTTCGTCGCGGCCGTACTCGCCGGCAAACGTGAAATGCGCGCCGTTCGGCGTGTGGACCACGCGGTCGACGTTCAGCCGGTTGAGCAGAAGACGTTGTACCGGAACCTTTTCCACCAGCTCCTCGGTGGTGACCAGGCGGTCGGTTTCGAGGTAGCGTCGCGTGGCCGCGGCGCAGTAGAGGTCGTCGAAGTAGGGGTCGATGCCGGTGTATGCGGCGTTGCCATGACGGTCGGCGAGGTCGAGGTGGACGAATGCCGCATCGAGTTGCAGTGCGGGCATGGCGATCAGCGTCTGATGGCGGCCGTCGTCGTCGGGGTAGGGCGAGGTGACGGTGCGCAGTTCCCCGTCCCAGAAGTTGGGGACGTCGGAGCCGAGGCCGGCCCGGATCGGCAGGAACGGCAGGCGGGCGGCGGCGGCCTCGAGGCCACACTTGACCATGCCTTCGTCCATCTCGCGCACAGTGATCGCGCCGGTCGTCCGGGCCTTGGCAAACCAGGGATCGTAGAACGGCGGTGAGTCCAGTGAGACGAACCCGTAGTAGGCCTTGCTGACTTTGCCTGCCGCGCAGAGCAATCCGAGGTCGGGACCGCCATAGGTGACGATCGTGAGGTCGGTGACCGAGGAGCGGGCGAGTGCTCGCACCAGGGCCATCGGTTTACGGCGCGAACCCCAGCCGCCGATGCCGATGGTCATGCCGCTGCTGATCTCGCCGATGATGTCGTCGAGGCTGCTGGTCTTGTCGGTTGCCATCTGTGGTCAGGCCCCCTTACTGGTGGATGTGGCTGTGTCGTTTGTCTTGGATTTGGGTCGGCCGGTTTCGACGAAGGCGTCGCGGTGTTCGTCGGCGACGCCGGCAAGATTCAGTTCGAAGGTGTAACCCTGTTCGAGCCGGTAACTGGTCTTCACATCCACCGGATCGATGCCGTTGATGGCTTCTTTGGCCGCCCGGATCACGCGGGTGTCCTTCGCCGAGATCTTGCGGGCGATCTCCAGCGCGGCCTCGTCGAGTTGATCGCGCGGCACCACCCGCTGAACCGATCCGAAGTGCAGGAGTTGCTGTGCGGTGACGTTCTGCGCGGTGAAGTACAGGGTGCGCATCGTGTGCTGAGGCACGAGCCGGGCCAGGTGGGTGGCGGCGCCGAGGGCTCCGCGGTCGACTTCGGGCAGCCCGAAGACCGCGTCGTCGGAGGCCACGATCACGTCCGCGTTGCCGACGAGGCCGATGCCGCCGCCCACACAGAATCCGTTCACGGCGACGATCACCGGGACCGCGCAGTCGTACACGGCGGCAAAGGCGGCCGCGCAGCCGCGGTTGGCGGCGATCAGGGCGTCGTAGCCCTCGGTGGCCTGCATTTCCTTGATGTCGACTCCGGCGTTGAACCCCCGGCCCTCGGCTCGCAGGATCACCACGTGGGTGTCGAGACGTTGTCCGGCGGCGATTATTGCGTCCCCGAGTTCAAACCATGCCGCCGAAGGCAGGGCGTTGACCGGCGGAAAGTCGACGGTAACCGTGACAATCCCGGGTTCGACCGTAGATGTGGTGATCGGCATCAATGCTCCTCGCGTACTGTCCTGGTGTAGACCAACCAAGCAATTGCTTGGTACCTTAACACTCATAGTGCGGACTCGGAACGGAGCGTGGATGGACCTCGGCTTGCAAGGCCAGGTGGTACTGGTGACCGGTGGCGTACGTGGGGTCGGTGCCGGCATCAGTGCCGTACTCGCCGACCTGGGTGCCACCGTGGTGGCCTGCGCGCGGCGGCCGGCGGAAGCGGCCGATCCGCGCATCGACTTCGTGGTGTGCGACATCCGTGATGCCGACGCGGTCGCCGAGATGGTGACCGGCATCGTCGAACGTCACGGCAGCCTTGACGGGCTGGTCAACAATGCGGGCGGCGCGCCGTTTGCCCTCGCCGCCGACGTGTCACCGCGGTACCACTCCAAGATCGTCGAGCTGAACATGCTTGCGCCGCTGATCGTTGCGCAGGCGGCGCAGAAGGTGATGCGGGATCAGCCCGGCGGGGGATCGATCGTGAACGTGTCGAGCATGAGCGGTCATCGCCCGTCACCGGGAACCGCGGCCTATGGCGCGGCGAAGGCGGGACTCGACTCGCTGACGGGATCGCTGGCCGCCGAATGGGCGCCGATCGTCCGGATCAATTCGGTCGTCGCCGGTGCGGTACGCACCGAGTTGGCCGAACTGCACTACGGAGACGCGGCCGGGGTGGATGCGGTGGGCAAGACCATCCCGATGGGCCGCCTGGCATCACCCGAAGATGTGGGCAACGCCGTCGCATTCCTGTTGTCCCCGTTGGCATCCTATGTCACCGGTTCTACCCTGACCGTGCACGGTGGCGGCGAGAGGCTGGCGTTCCTGGACGCCGCCACCGCCGCGAACTCCGTCACCCCCACCACCACCTGAACATCACTACCTGAACTGACTGAGGAGCCAACTGATGAGTGGAATTGTTGCCGGACGCGTTGTGATCGTGACCGGTGCGGGCCGGGGGATCGGCCGCGAGCACGCCTTGGCCTTTGCCCGAGAGGGCGCAAAGGTGGTGGTCAACGACATCGGTGCCGGCCTCGACGGAACGGCCACCGGAGAGTCTCCGGCCGAACAGGTGGTCGCCGAGATCGTCGCTGCGGGTGGGCAAGCCGTCGTCAATGGCGACGATGTGGCCGATTGGGCCGGCGCCCAGAATGTCGTGAACACCGCGATCGAGGAGTTCGGTGGACTCGACGTGCTGGTCAACAACGCCGGGTTCCTGCGCGACAAGATGCTCGTGATGATGAGTGAAGAAGACTGGGACAACGTCATCCGGGTCCACCTCAAGGGGCACTTCGCGATGCTGCGCCATGCCGCGGCGTACTGGCGGGCCGAGTCGAAGGCCGGCCGGGCGCGGGCGGCTCGTGTCGTCAACACCTCGTCGGGTGCCGGGCTGTACGGCTCGGTCGGACAGGGTAATTACTCCGCGGCCAAAGCGGCGATCGCCGAACTGACCATCCAGGCGGCAGCCGAGATGGCCGGCTACGGGGTCACGGTGAATGCCATTGCGCCGTCTGCCCGGACGCGGATGACGACCGGTTCCGGTGACGCCATGGCTGCGCAGATGGCGGTACCCGAAGACGGCTCGTTCGACACGATGGACCCGGCCAACGTGTCACCACTGGTGGTCTGGCTGGGGTCCGAGGAGTCGGCTCAGGTCAGTGGACGGGTCTTCGAGGTCGAGGGCGGCACCATCTCGGTCAGCGATGGCTGGCAGCGAAGTATCAAGCGTGACAAGGGGTCTCGCTGGGATCCGGCAGAGTTGGGCCCGGTGGTGAAGGACATCCTGGAGCAGGCACCGACACCGATGCCGGTCTACGGGGCACGATGACGGCACCCACCGACGATCAGCTGATCGCAGCGGCGAAGTCGTACGTCGATGCGCTGGTCAGTCATGATCCGTCGCAGGTGCCGTTCCATCCCGACTGCGTCCGTATCGAGATGGGCCTCAAAACCGGTCGCAACGGAAACCACTTGCGGCGCGGTCTGGCTCGTGGACCGCAATTCCGTTTGATCCACACCATCGGTGACTTCACCGCAACAGTCACTGACGGTGTCGTCCACAGCACGTTCTATGTGCACGTGCATCCGAAGCCGTTGCGGCTGAGCGCTTTGGTGACCGAGAGTTTCGAGTTCGACGAGACTGGCCGGATCCTCAAGATCGTCGCGAGGTTTGGAATTCCGCGGCGGCACCAGACACGCGGTACATAAGCGTGGTGCTCGGAAGATGCGGAGGCCTAGACGCGAGCACTGGTCATTTACCTGTTCCTGTCGGTTTGGTCGATTGGGTATCCCATGAGGAAATTGTTGTATCGATGAAAGAATCCCAGTCGCTTGCTCGACTCTGCAAAATAGGAACAACCTGGTCATCGGTTTGAAGCATGAAGCGATTGCAGAGTATGGCGTCCACAACCATCTCTCCGACCTCGTCCGCTGATCTGACCTTGAACTGGGCACCCGGTCCTCGGGTGCCGGTGTCGGGGCCAAAAGACTTGATCGTTGAAGCAATGTTTGTCGCAACCGGTCCCGGACATAAGACCGTGACACCAATGCCCTTGGGTTTCAAATAGAAAGCGAGTCCTTCGGAGAGTTGGATGATCGCGGCCTTCGAAGCGGAATAGGGGAGGCGGTCGAATGAGTAACCGAACAGGCCGGCGAATGACGCCGTGTTCACCATATGGCCGGTTCCCTGTTCAAGGAGAAGAGGCAGGAACACGGAGTTGCTGCGGACCACGGACATCAAGTTTATATTGATTACGCGTTCCCATTCCGCCACCGGAATGTGTTCCGGGAGCCCTTTGGTGAGCACACCGGCATTATTCATGATGACGTCCACGCTTCCGAACTCCGCAAGCGTCGCATCCCGAAGTACTTCGAATGCAGCGTCGTCGCCCACGTCGATCTGTACGGATATTGCTCCCGCGCCGGTTGCGCGAATGCTTGTGGCGACCGCTTCTGCACCGAGATGGTCACAGTCGGCGACAACGACGTTTGCGCCTTTTCTCGCCGCTGACATTGCAGTGCTGCGGCCGATGCCGCTGGCTGCGCCCGTGATGACCACGGTCCGCTTCGTAAGGGATTCCATCTCGTTTACCTTCTTTCTGGTTCAGATTCGGGATGTGATTTCAATGGACGCCCAGCGTCAGCCGGCGCGCCAGGCGTCTGGTGTTGTTTGACCAGAGATTCGGTTTGGGTGACGGAGGTGCTGCTCTGTCGGCGATGACCTGCTGAACTCGTCATACTCAGGGGCCGGTGTAAATCGCCCGCGGGGGCAACTTTCGGCAACGAGTGGCCATTCCTTTTGGGCGTCGCAGTTGTGGTTCTTCGGCCGTTCGATTCTGTCCACGCGCCCAGGGCCGCGAGCGTCTCGGCCGACGGCGGTGTGATTAGGTGCGCAATCAGGCTGTCGAGAAGCTGACTCACATGCACGGCATAGGGCGGAACGGGTGCGCCCAGATTCTTTCCCCGGTGCCGATCTGCGCATACGTGGAGGCTTGTCGCTGACGCCTGTCGGATCCGTATCTCGCGTAGAGGTTCAGGAATGTCGCCGAGTAGTGATGTCAGCCGTTCCTTATAGGCGTCCTCGAAGGCCCTGTTGGAAGGGGGGAGGCGGTCGAGGGGGTGGACCTTTTGCCGAAGATGGCCGAGTTGTTCGAGGAACTGCAGGTAGTAGCAGTCTTCGTCTTCGGCCAGTTCGATCAGCGGTAGATGGTGGGCTTCGACTACTCCACGCAGGTCGTCGGCGGAGGTTCGCGCCTGGAGGAGCGCTCGCCGACGGTCCAGGTCGTCGAGACGGTTGACCAGGATGGCCTCGACCAGGCCTTCTTTTGAGCCGAAGTGGTACTGAACGGCCGACTTGTTGGCCATCCCTGCAGCGGTCCCGATCTGGCGTAGTGGAACCCCATCGATGCCGTGGACTGCGAAAAGGCGCTCAGCGGTGAGGACCAGTTGCTGTTTGGCGGACCGACCGATTGGGGGTATTGACATCTAACAATGAAACCATGCAGGACAAAGTGAAGTCGAAGGACTTAACATTCAGGCAATCGACCTGAAAGTGAGTACCCAAATGGAGGACCTTGCTCTGTCCGACGGCGCGTCTGTTCGAGCACGCCCTTGCGCGCATCGATGAGAATCAGGGCGACTTCGGCGGTCGAGGTTCCGGTGACTCAGTTCGTCTCTGGTGTGTGGATTGTCAGTCGCTCTCGAGCTTTTCACGCGGAATCGAACGCTCGAGCATCCCGTAGGTCTGCTCGTTGTCCCACGTGTAGCGAACTGAAGCCTGTTGTAGCACCGGGAAGTCCGGCATCTCTGCCTTGAGCGCCTTCATCGAGTTGGTCTTGTCGCTGTGGTGCACATCGTGCGTCGAGATCGCGGTCTCGCCGGCGATCTCGTAGACACCGTCGGCGGTCTCCAGAGTGAGCGAAACGTCTTCACCCCTGGTTCGCAGTCGAGACAGCCACGGAGCCTTTGTGATTCGTGCCGGGATCAGCTTTCCGTCGCCCAAGAAGATGAATCCTTCGTTGAAGGTCGGCTGCCCGTCGGCTCGGGGTGGATACGCGATGTATCCAAAGGCTCGCCCGCTGGGGAACACCGCCGACTGCCAGCAATGGCCCCAGAAACCTGCGAGCTGGCGGACGCCCTGTCGTCGGATGCGGAGTCCATTGCCCGAAAAGGTATGTGTCTCTTCGTTATCGATGGTCAGTTCGCCACTGGCGCGGAACAGCTGTTCGTAGCGATCGCCTCCCATGAGGCCACCTTCGACCGAGTTTTTCAGTTTGTCGGCGGCTTCAGCCTGCAGCGAGCCCTGAATCCACGGTGGCGCAGCCATTGTCCCCTCGACCCGGAAACTCACATTGACCAGGGGGCCGTCGATCTTGCCCTCCAGCAGACCGGCGGATGTGGTTTGTACCGCCTTCCCCTCGTAGGTCATCGTCCACTTGTTGAACGGATCGACGCACTGGAACCCCAGGCCACCCGCACCGAGCACCCGCGGGCGACCCTCGGTGTCCTCGACCGGCCAAGAGGGCCCACCGTCGCGGAGCCGGTAGACGCGTCCGTCGGCGAGCGCCACGTTGACCTGGAGATCGTGGTTGTCCCAGTTGTTGGACACCGCCTCGACCCCGATTCGGGGCAATGCCACTTCACCGCGGTCGTCCAGCACCCAGAAGCTAACCGAATCGCGCATTTCCGGGTTTTCGGGCTTGACGGCGAAGACGTTCTCGCGGGCGGGATCGATGCGGCCGGTGAGATCAACAGTCATTGATTTCTCTTTCTACGTTGGGGGATTCAGTGCTTCGTCCAGAGGCGTGCTGCCTCGACATACTCTGCGAACCGGGGTCGAAGCTGGTCGAGGTCGATGGCGAATTCCGCCGGATCCGCGCGCGAACTCGGTTCGCGTACGGCGGCTGCTTCGGTCCACCAGTTGCGCATCTGACTGTTGAACTGTTCGCTGACGGGTTCGCCCAACCATCGATAGAGTCCTTCGACCTCACCGATGGGATTGTTCTGCATAGCGGCGAAATCGATGTCATAGAACCGGTCCTCGGCACCTGCTGCGCGAAACGCGAGTGTCCGATCCATGCCCAGCGACCACTGCTCGACGTTCAGCCTCCCGATGTAGTGCAAGTCGACCTTGTCCGTGAATGACGAAATGATGTCGCGGTACAGGTCGGCCACCGAGAGAATCACGTCTGTGGGATCACGGTGGGTCATGACAAACCGTGCATCCGGAAAAACCTTGGTGATTTCGTCGAGGAACAGGACGTGTGATGGACACTTGAGACGCCAAGGGCGCTGCGGTTCACCCCATTGGAGGAGTTTCATCACCCGCTTTTGGTACTCGAACGTGGTGGTCAGATCGGCCGTGTTCGCAAACCAGTCCGAATACGTGGGTATTTGGGCGAAGGACTGGAAGAGGCTCGATTTGAAGTCCAGCGACATCAGCTCGAGACATTCCATCGGTCCATGGATGTCGGCCGGAACATGGTGGCGCGATCCGACTTTGAAGTCCATCCCCTTGGGTATGCGGGGGTCGTCTCCGGTGATGGTCGACGGCGGCGGACACGGTGTGGCGGATTCCCATCGGCGCAGGTACCGCACAGACGGGTCCTGGGCCAGCAGGATCGAAAGCGCGGTCGATCCGGTGCGCGGCAATCCGATCCCGATCAGTGGGTCCTTGATCATTTCATCGTCGATTTCGGGATGGCGGCGGTACCAGTCCTCGACCTGCAGGCGCTGGGCCAGGTGCCCGATGATCCGGTCGTAGATGACCTTCTCGCCGAGATCATTGAGCTGTGCCTCGTCGCGGAGCGAGGTGACCAGGACATCGAGACCGTCGCGGAACGAATCGTCTCCGAAATCGGTGAGCCCGGTACGCGTCACCGCGACATCCAGTAGTTGATCGGTTTCAGTCATCGTTGACCTCTGCTGTCTGTCGGCCCGGGATGGGTGGTGATGAGTTGATGAAGATCATCTGCATTCGCGGATCCGTATGGGTGTGCCTTAGAGGAAGGCTATGACGGCCATCACACCGCGCGCCAATATCAATCTCGCCATTCAGTCATGCCGATTTGGCATGGCTGGTACATCTGGACACGTTATGGACACTCACCGGCTCAAATATTTCCTGCAGGTCGCGGAGGAGGGCTCGGTGACGCGGGCCGCGAAGGTGGCGGGGATCGCCCAACCTGCGCTAAGTCGTCAGATACGGCTGCTCGAGGAGGACCTCGGCGTCACTCTGTTCCGTCGAACGTCGCGCGGCGTGGTGCTGACCGAGGAGGGCGAACGGCTGCGCTCAGCGACCGCTGTGCCTCTGCGGCAACTCGAGCGGGCCATCACATACGCGGGTTCTCCGTTGGCGCGTATCGAGCGGGGCCTGTTCCTGGGGTTGCCGGCAACGGCGGCCGAGGTGTTGTCGGTGCCGCTTCTGGGGAGTTTGAGTTCTGCCTTTCCCCGCGTCACTTTCCATGTGGCAGTTGCCAATACAGACCGGCTGTTAGGTGATTTGCTCAAAGGCTCTGTCGACCTCGCGATCATGAACCCCGTGACAGATGACCGGATCTTCTACAGCGACCTGCTGGCAGAGGAGCTTTTTGTGGTGGGTGGCCTGTCCTCGACCCTGGATCCCGCCCGGCCCGTGCTGTTCAGCGAACTCGCTGACCACCCTCTGGTCTTGCCGAGTTCGCAAACCGGGATCGGGAACACGCTGTCGAACACGGCCCTGCGACACGAGATGAGGCTTCGGGCCAAATTTGTGACGGACTCGCTCGATGTGACGAAAGAACTCATCGTCGCCGGCCACGGATACGGAATCCTGCCCCTCTCGGCGTGCCGGGGCGAAGTCGAGGCCGGGCGTCTGATCTATGCCCCGCTCGTCGCTCCGGTGCTGACCCAACAGCTCGGTATGGCGGCAACCGCGCATCTGGAACTCCCCCGGGGTCTCGCCATCAAGATCGGGGAGATCATCTCGGACGAAGTGGCTCGGCTGATCAGCTCGGGCAGTTGGCCGTCGGCGCGCGCGGTTCCGGTTCGGCAGTGGCGTGAGGAGGCGGACGGAAGCCTCCGTCCGCATCCTCCTCAATGATCGAATCGGGGTCACGATCGAGGTGTGCCACGGCCATTCAACGCCGGTATGGCGGGACCGGGTTCGGTGGCGGCCTGCTCCACAAATACGAAGACGCCCCACAAGAAGTCTTGTGGAGCATCTTCATAGACGAAGTGTCTATCGGTTATGAACTGGGGGCGCGGACGACCATCGGGACACCGGGGAAGTACGCGGCGAGTTCGGAACGGCTGCGCCGCAACGCCGCGGTGCCGTAGCCGTGCTTGCGGTGCTCGGGCGCGATCCAGATCCGGACGTCGACCTCTCCGCCCGACAGTTCGCCGAAGACGATGCCGACCTTCGAGCCACCTTCGAGGGCAACGAGCCACACGGCTTCCTCGTTGTCCATCCGGCTGTTGGCCCAGGAGATCTCTTTGCTGATGTCGTCGGCGGGGGTTCCGCTGCCGTCGCCGGCCGCACCCACGTCGGCGGTTCGGGCGGCGAACAAGTCGGCGTCGCTCTCGTTGAACGGCCGCAGGGTGAGCGTCTCGGCGGTCGCGGCCGGACGATCGGTCTGGGTGAACGTCAGCTTGCTGTTGAGGTCCTCGAGTTCGGCGGCGTTGGCTCGTCGTGCCGTCACCGTCAGTCGATCGAACGCCATTCCGAGGACGGCTTCCGCGCCGATGGCAGGCACCGAGAGAAGTTCGGCGATGGCTGCGACGGCGGCCGGGCGGTCTTCGGCTTCGACGATCGCATCGAGGACGGCGTGGCGTTGTTCGAACGCGGCTTCGAGAGCGGCGGTGATGTCGCGGCGAATGGCGGCGCGGTCTGGATCAGTCATGGGTCGATCCTATTCGTGATCGTGCGGCAGGGCATGTGGAGCACCTACGTGAGCGCCGGACCGGTGGCGGGCTGGACGTGCCGGGCACCGTTGGGTACCCGCCAGGACTGGGCATATCGCTGACCTGAACCCGGATCCTCCCGGCTCGTGATGAAGAACCAATCCATCTGGGTGGCGGCGGGGGTCACGGTGAGAACCGCGTAGCCGTGGGCGTCGGTGTCCACCCAGCGCAGATGGTGGTTGATCGTGGTCAGGGCGCCGGCAGCGACCGCGCCGGCGGTGTATTCGGGTACCCCGACGATGTCGTCGACGTTGTTGGAGGTGACGGACGTCACCACCAGTTCGGTTCCCACGGTGCCGGCGCCGGGATAGTTCGCGGCGTCGACCGGGAGGTCGCAGGCGAAAGACATGTGGATGTCACCGGTGATGAATACCGCGTTTTCGACGTTGTTGTCGTGTAGCGCTTGGTAGAGCCGTTTGCGGTCGGCGGTGTAGCCGTCCCAGGCATCGGAGTTCAGCGGGATCCCGGCGTTCGGAACACCGAGCAATTCGGTGAGTGCCGCGGTGGTGCTGGGCTCGAGCGGCGGAATCAGGATGGGACTGATCATCACCGGGTTGCCGATGATCTGCCACGTGGTCGGTGACGAGACGATGCCGTTGGTCAGCCAGGACATCTGCGCCGCGCCGGCGATGGTCGCGGACGGGTCATCGGTTTTCGCGGACGTCATCGACTGCTGTTCGCTGCGGTATGTCCGCAGATCCAGCATGTTCAACTCCAGCAGATTGCCGAAACGCAGACGCCGATAGATATGGCGCCCGGAGGCATCGGACTCGGGCCTCACCGGCATCCACTCGAAGTAGGCCTGTTCGGAGTTCGCCTTGCGCACAGACCAATCACCTTCGGCGGCAGTGTGATTCTCGGCGCCCGACGCGTAGGAGTCGTTGGCCGACTCGTGATCGTCCCAGGTGCAGATCCACGGCACATTCTGGTGTGCACCCTGCAGGTCGGAATCAGATTTGTACTGGCCGTGACGGATTCGGTAGTCGGCGAGTGAGACGATGTCGTGGGCCGGCTGATGCGCTCGCACCGTTCCGTCGTGGCCGCCGTATTCACCGACGCCGTATTCGTAGATGTAGTCGCCGAGGTGGACGATCGCGTCGAGGTCGGGTTGTGCGGCCAGATGTCGGTAGGCGCTGAAGTACCCGGCCTCCCAGTTGGCACAGGAGACGACACCAAATCGCACCCGCGCCACGTCCGCGGCGGTTGCGGGAGCGGTTTTTGTCTGACCGGTCGGGGAAACGACGCCTGCCGCCGAACCGCTGACCACGCGGAAACGGTAGTGATACCGGGTATTTGGAGCCAGCCCACCGGCGTCGACCTTGACGGTCAGGTCGGATGCGGGACTCGTAGCGGCCGTTCCCGAGGAGACCACCGAAGCAAATCCGGGATCGGTTGCCACTTCCCAGGCCACGGAGGTGGCGCTGCCGCGCCCCGAGCCCGGTGTCGCGTCGTCCGTGGGCGTGATGCGGGTCCACAGGATGACGCGATCCGGCAACGGATCACCCGACGCGACGCCGTGCCGGAACACGGCACCGGGTGCCTGACCACCGGCGGTGGCGCGTCCGGCATAGACCGTCCCGAGGACGCCGACGGTCCCGGCGGCGGCTCCGCCGAGAAACGTGCGACGTGACGGCTGAGCCCAGCCGGTGTTCGGGGCTGGGGGCTGGGAATCTGAGGTTCTAGTCATGGCCGACAAATCCTGGCATACCTGGCCGCCCCGGCGATACCGTCTGATGACCTTCGCAAAGAATTCTCGTCGACGCGCCGATGAACTCTTGGCGGTTTGGACCCCCTGCGGCCGGGGTGATCAGCTCATTTCGGCTGGCAGATGATCACCGGGATCTTGCGATCGGTCCAGCCCCGGTAGGTGTCGAAATCGGCGTAGAGCTCGACCAGCTGCGGCCACAGCCGCTGCCGCTCGAGGTCGGTCGCTTCACGGGCCCGCATCACCGTTGTCGTGGCACCCTCCTGGATGGTGACATCGGGATTGGCGGTCAGGTTCAGATACCAGGCCGGATTCGATGCCAAGCCGCCCTGCGAAGCGACCACCACGACGTCGGTGCCGTCGCGCAGGTAGATCAGTGGGACGGTGCGGGCTTTCCCGGATTTACGGCCGATCGTTGTCAGCAGGACGATCGGTACCGGCTTCTTGAAGCCGGCGGCGACCCGCCACTTCGACGCGAACCGGCCCCCGCTCATCTTGTAGACCCGGGTATTGAGACGGGACCCGAGCTTGATCGCGGTGCTGACGGCCTTGGAATTGAGGGCCTTGGGTGTTTCTTGCGGGAGCACGAGACCTCAGATCAGTTCGATGATGGTTCCGGTGGAGAGCGCTCCGCCTGCGCACATCGTAATCAGGGCGGTCGACGAATCGGAACGTTCCAATTCGTGCAGTGCAGTGGTGATCAGGCGTGCGCCGGTGGATCCCACCGGATGTCCGAGCGCGATGGCGCCGCCGTTGACGTTGACTTTGTCCATGTCGGGGTTGTGCACCGATGCCCACGACAGCAGCACCGACGCGAATGCCTCGTTCACCTCGAAACGATCGATGTCGGAGATCGACATGCCGGCTTTCGCCAGAACCCGCTCGGTCGCCTGCACCGGTCCGTCGAGGTGGTAGTACGGCTCGGCGCCGACGAGCGCCTGAGCGACGAAACGCGCACGAGGCCGCAGGCCCAGTGCCTTGGCTTTGTCCTCGTCCATGATCAGGACGGCGGCGGCGCCGTCGGAGACCTGCGACGAGGTGCCCGCGGTGTGGATGCCGCCCTCCAGGACCGGCTTGAGTTTGGCCAGAGATTCCAGGGTCGTCTCACGCAAACCCTGATCGCGGGCGACATCGAGGACGGTGCCGGTCAGCTCGCCTTCCTTGGTCCGCTCGGGAGCCTTCAGCGAGAAGATCTCCCGGTCGTAGCGGCCCTCGTCCCACGCCCGTTTGGCGAGCTGCTGGCTGCGCACGCCGAGTGCGTCGACGTCGGCGCGGGTGATCCCGCGACGGGTCGCGATACGTTCGGCGGCCAGGAATTGGTCGGGCATGTCGATGTCCCACGAAGCGGGACGGCGGGTTCCGGCCCCTTCGAGCATCACGTTGGCGCCGAGCGGCACCGTTGTCATCGACTCGACACCGCAGGCGATCCCGACGTCGATGGTTCCCGTCGCGATCAGGCCGGCGATCAGGTGATTGGCCTGCTGGGCCGAACCGCACTGACAATCAACCGTCGTGGCCCCGGTCTGCCAGGGAAGCCCGGCGTGAAGCCACGCGGTGCGGGTCACGTTGTTCGACTGCGCACCGACCTGCATCACGCAGCCGCCGATGACCTGCTCGACCTCGTTCGGGTCGATGCCCGCACGTTCCACCAGTGCTTTCTGGGTGGCTCCGAGCAGTTCAGCCGGATGCAGCCCGGAGAGCCATCCTGCTCGTTTGCCGATCGGGGAGCGGGTCGCCTCGACGATCACCGGTGTTCCCATGTCATTTCCTCTCGTGCGGCGAAAAGCGCGTTGTCCATACGAAACTAGAACAAGTTGTCAACTGGACACAAGTCCTATTACAGCAGGTAGTGGCCTCGCTGACCATTGTGCTCTACGATCGACTAGAACACGTTCATGTAGAGGATGAGGGGAATGCAATGACGCAGGCCGAGAAGGTGTGCCCATTCGTTGAGGGGTTCGACTTCACCAGTCCTGACCTGTTGGAGCAAGGCATCCCGGTCCGGGAGTTCGCGGAATTACGTAAGACCGCGCCCGTCTGGTGGAACGCCCAGGAGGAGGGCAAGGGCGGTG
Source organism: Nocardia sp. 348MFTsu5.1 (assembly GCF_000383535.1). Classification (NCBI taxonomy): domain Bacteria; kingdom Bacillati; phylum Actinomycetota; class Actinomycetes; order Mycobacteriales; family Nocardiaceae; genus Nocardia; species Nocardia sp. 348MFTsu5.1. The sequence continues at coordinate 31,953 of NZ_KB911511.1, read as the reverse complement.
GCTTCCATGACGGCGGCTACTGGGTTGTCAGCAAGCACGAGCACATTCGGGCGGTCTCGAAGAACAACGACGATTGGTCCACCAATGAAAACGGTGTGATCATGCGGTTCGACGACGAGATGACGGCCGAGCAACTCGACATCACCAAGGCGCTGCTGATCAATCACGATCCGCCGGAGCACACCCGCCTGCGCAAGCTCGTGGCAAAGCTGTTCACGCCCAAGGCCGTCCATGCGTTGGAGGAGTCCCTCGAAGAGGCGGCTCAGAAGATCGCTCGCGATGCGGCCGCCAAGGGGGAAGGCGACTTCGTCGAAGATGTGGCGGTCAACCTTCCACTGATGGCCATCGCCGATCTGCTCGGCGTTCCCGCGGAAGATCGCGAGCGCCTGTTCCACTGGTCGAACACGATGATGAACACCGACGACCCTGACTTCAACGAGCCCGTCGAGGGCGAGGAGCTGACTCCGGCGCAGATAGCCTCGGCCGAACTGCTCGGATACGCCTACACGATGGCCGAACAGCGCAAGCAGAACCCGAAAGAAGACATCGTCTCGGCACTGGTCCTGGCCGACATCGACGGGCAGTCGCTCGAGGAGATCGAGTTCGGCTACTTCGTGCTGCTGCTGGCGGTGGCCGGCAACGAAACAACCCGAAATGCCATCAGCCACGGCATGAATGCCTTCATCGACAACCCGGAACAGTGGGAGCTGTACAAGCGGGAACGTCCGTCGACCACGGCCGACGAGATCGTCCGCTGGGCGACCCCGGTCAACTGTTTTCAGCGCACCGCCCGTCACGATCTGGTTCTCGGCGGTGTCGAGATCAAGAAGGGCCAGCGCGTCGGGATGTTCTACGGTTCGGCGAACTACGACGAAGAGGTTTTCGACAAGCCCTTCGAGTTCAACATCCTGCGAGATCCCAACCCGCACGTGGGATTCGGTGGTCACGGTGCCCACTACTGCGTCGGAGCGAATCTGGCCCGCATGGAGATCAACCTGATCTTCAACGCGATCGCCGACCACATGCCGGACATCACCAAGATCGCCGAGCCCCGCCGCCTTCGGTCGGGCTGGATCAACGGCGTCAAGGAAATGTCGGTCAACTACGGAACCGGTTGCCCCGTCGCGCACTAATAACAACCAGCAGTGTGGCCCCATCCTTTGAAAGGGTGGGGCCACACTGCTGTTGGGGGTGTCCACCGCCGCCGAGCCGCCGAGCGTGCCAAACCAGCCAGCCGCCTTCGTCGAGCGTGCCCATATCACCACCGACCGTGCCCATATCACCGCCCAGCGTGCCGAAACCACCGCCGAGCGTGCTCAAAAGACCACTGACCGTGCCGAAAACTCTACTATGAGAGCAACTTCGGCACGGTCAACGGTGATATGGGCACGCTCGGCGGCGGTTTCGGCACGCTCGGCGGTTTCGGCCCGCTCGACGGAGGGTGGGTCAGGCTTTGCGCATCGAGTTGATCGTCTTCTCGACTTCCCAGAACGCCCGTAGCGCAGCAAGTTTGCCGTCAGGATTGGCGCGGTAGGTGAAGACACCCCGGGCCTCGGATACGTGGCCTGAGATGTGGGAGACGATTTTTCCGATGTACGCGACCTCGTTGCCGCAGATGACCTCTTCGTCGAAGATGAACTCGATCTGTTCGGTGGCAGCGATCGACATGTCCCAGAACTGGCCGATGCGGTCGTGGCCGGTGAAGCCGATGCCTTCTTCGTCGAACATCGAGGGGCCGACCGGGTCTTGCACGATCCCGTCTTCGGCGAATAGGTTCACCCACGCCGCCTTGTTTCGGGAGCCCACGTATTCGCGGGACAGCCGGCCCGCGACCACTGCGGGATTGTTGGCGCGGTCGATATTCATGTAGGCCGGTTCTGCCTTGGTCATGATGTCTCCGTCATGTGAGTCCGCATCGTCTCAGTGGTTGTCACGATGGTTGTATCAGTGCGTGGGCTTGTCGGAGCCGACAAGCCACATCGAAAAGTACTGCGAACCTCCACCGTATGCGTGACCGAGCGCCTTGCGCGCGCCGGGCACCTGGTGATCGCCGGCTTTGCCCTGGACCTGGATGGCGGCCTCGGCGAATCGGATCATGCCGGAGGCTCCGATCGGATTCGACGACAACACTCCGCCGGACGGATTGACCGGCAGTTTCCCGCCGATGGCGGTGCCCCCGGACTCGGTCAGCTTCCAGCCCTCGCCTTCGGGTGTGAAGCCCAGGTTCTCGAGCCACATCGGTTCGAACCACGAGAAGGGGACGTAGATCTCGGCGACATCGATCTCTTCGAGCGGATTGGAGATCCCACCGGCCTTCCACAGCGCCGCGGCGGCATCCCGCCCGGCCTGAGGGCTGACGGTGTCGCGGTGGGAGTAGGACAGCGGTTCGGTGCGCATCGCCGAGGCGTGGATCCATGCCACCGGAATGCCCTGGGCCACTGCGTTGTCAGCGGTCTCCTCGTCACCGATGACCACCGCGCAGGCGCCGTCCGACGACGGGCAGGTCTCGTCGTAGCGGATGGGATCCCACAACATCTGCGAGCTCATCACCTTTTCGACGGTGAGGTCGGGCTGGTGGAGATGCGCGAGGGGATTGCGGGCGCCGTTCTGACGATCCTTGGCGGCGACGATCGCGCCGATGTGGTCGGGGGCGCCGGAACGACGGATGTACGAGCGGATGTGCGGGGCGAAGAAGCCGCCGGCACCGGCGCCCACCGGCATCGTGAAGGGAACCGGAATCGACAACGCCCACATGGCATTCGACTCCGACTGCTTCTCCCATGCGATCGCCAGCACGCGGCGGTGCATGCCGGAGGTGACCAGCGAGGCCCCGACGTTTGCGGTCGAACCACCCACGGATCCGGCCGTGTGGACCCGGATCAGCCGCTTGCCCTCGGCGCCGATCGATTGCGCGAGCGCGAGTTCGGGCATCATCGTGCCCTCGAACAGGTCGGGTGCCTTGCCGATCACGATGGCGTCGATGTCGTCCATCGACACCTGGGCATCGGCCAGCGCTTTGTCGATGGCTTCCCGGCAGAGGCCGGCCATCGACACGTCATGGCGTTTGGCAACGTATTTGGTCTGCCCGGTGCCGAGCACCGCAGCACGATAGCGCCCCATCAGTTTTCGCCTTTCAATGAACGAGGATCGCCGCCGGCGAGGCTGACGACCATGTTCTGCTGCAACAGCGGACCGCTGGTGGCATGTGCCAGCGCGGTGTCGGCATTGCCGCCCAGAATGGTGGTGGCGGCGAAGCCGATGCGTTCGAGTCCGGCCGAGAACAGCGGATTGGCCGCCAGCGCTCCGCCGGAGGGATTGATGATCACCGAATCATCCAGTCCGAGTTCGGACTTCAGGATCAGTTCCTGATGGCTGTACGGCGCGTGGAGCTCGGCGACGTCGACCTTGCGGTTGTTGCCGAGCACGGTGTCACCGGCCAGCCTCGTCGACGGGGACTTCGTCAGATCGCGGGCGCCGAAGTTGGGGGTGTCGATGCGATGGTCCCAACCGGTGATCCACGCCGGACGTGCGACCAGCTGCCGGGCCCGGTGTTCGCTGGCCAGGATGATCGCGGCGGCACCGTCGGTGTAGCGGCAGACATCATGGGCGCGAAGGGGATCGGCGACGTAATCGGACTTGAGCAGTTCATCGACCGAGGCGCCCGTATGCCGGGCGGCGACCGCTGCCATGTCGGCTTCGGTCCAGGCGCCGGAGTCGAGGCCGGCCCGGGCCTGCAGCGCGGCCAGCGACCGGGCGTCGGGCCAGAGCGGGGCGACGGTGTGTGGATCGGTCTGCAGGGCCAGCACCTGATCGGGGTTGGAGGCCGACGGCTTTCCGAACCCGTAGGCGAGTGCAACGTCGACCTCGCCGGTGGCGATCTTCACCCAGGCCTCGTAGAGCGCCCAGGCGGCATCCATCTCGACATGTGATTCGTTGATCGGGGGGACCGCTCCGATGGAGTCGATCGCCGAGATGAACGAAAAGGCGCGCCCAGCAAGGTAATCCGAGGATCCAGAGCACCAGAAGTCGATGTCGGTGCGGCTGATCCCCAGGTCGGCGTAGAGCTTCTGGAAGCAGGGCACCAACATCTCGACGCCGTTGGTGGTGCCAAAGGTCTCGTCGACATGGGGGCTGTGCGCAAAGCCGATGACAGCGATCGGCGGCAACTGCTGATAGGTGCTGGTCACAGGTGATCCTTGTAGGAGTCGTAGTCGGCGTCGGGCTCACCCGACGGACGGAAATGGCTGATGTTGCGCAACGTGTGGTCCCACTCCTCGCGAGGTCGCCAGACGGCTTCGACCCGCATACCCATGTGCACGTCGGCCGCCTCTGTATCGAGGATGAGGTGCAGGAACGGGATGTCGGAGCCGTCGAGCAGGACATAGGCCGCCACGTACGGCGGTTTGATCTGCTGCCCGAGGAACGGGACGTTGACGATGCAGAACGTGGTCACCACGCCCTTGTCGGAGAGTTCGACCTTCTCTCCGGTCGGATGACCGTTGGTCGGGTCGGCGCCGCGAGGCGGGAAATATACCGGCGCACCCGGACCGGTGCGTCCGCCGTAGAGCTTGCCCTCCTTGAGGCCCTGGAGATACCAGGTCTCCTCGATGGACGCGGTGTGGTCGATGGTCAACTCGATCGGCGTCGTGATCATCACGCCGTGTTTGTCCGATGGCTCGGCGCTGTTGGGAGACGCCGGTTCCGGCGTATCACCGAGTGCGAAGTGGTCGATGTCGTCGATCCGGCCGGTGCGCTCGGACTTCCACACCGCGTGCACGCGGGCACCGGTGCTCAGTTCGCCCGGCCCGTCCGCCGCGACGGCGTGCAGCAGCGCGGTGTCGGCGCCGTCCAGCTTGATCAGAGCCCACGCGAACGGCGTCGACAGTGGTTGTCCCTCGAGGGGCTGTGCCATCCAGGTCCACGACGTGACGGTGCCGACGGATGACACCTCCACGAAGTCGTCGATCTGACTGCGGGTGACGGGGTCGAACTCGACCGGGGGGACGTAGACGGTTCCGTCGGCACTTCGGCCCCCGATGACTTTGCCGTCCAGAAGCCCCAGTGCAAAACGTCCCAGGACCGGCCCGAGCGAGCGGGTGTAATCGAAGGCGTTGTGCAATGGTGCGGACAGAACTGGGTCGTCGGGGTTCTCGATCGGTGCGACTACGGCGGCAAATCCTGCGGATATCTGGCTCACGCTCACAGAATCGAGTAGAACAGGTTCTAGATTGTCGCGCAAGGACTAGCTCGAACGGGAGGTCGTCAGGCATGAAGCTCGGTCTGCAATTGGGGTACTGGGGCGCTTCACCGATCTCCGATGCGCCGGCTTTGATCGCCGCCGCCGAAGCCGCGGGGTACGAGGCCGTATTCACCGCTGAATCGTGGGGGTCCGACGCCTACACACCACTGGCGTGGTGGGGGTCGCAGACGTCGACGATCAAGCTCGGGACCGGCATCGCGCAGCTGTCGGCGCGGCCCCCGACATCGGCGGCGATGGCGGCACTGACCCTCGACCATCTGTCCGGCGGCCGGCACATTCTCGGGCTGGGGGTATCGGGCCCTCAGGTCGTCGAGGGCTGGTACGGCCAGCCGTTTGCCAAGCCCCTCGCGCGGACCCGTGAATACGTTCAGGTGATCCGGGATGTGCTGGCCCGCGAAGAGCGGGTGGCGAACGCCGGCCAGCACTATCCGTTGCCCTATCCGCCGGACGCCGCCGGGTCGACCGGGCTCGGCAAATCGCTCAAGCCGATCACCCATCCGCTCCGCGCTGACCTGCCCATCTGGCTCGGCGCGGAGGGTCCGAAGAACGTTGCCCTGACCGCCGAGATCGCCGACGGATGGCTGGCGATCTACTACACGCCGCGGCTCGCGGACATGTACGAATCGTGGCTCGCCGAAGGCTTCGCCCGGCCAGGGGCGCGGCGAATCCGCGACACCTTCGAGGTGGCCGCCACAGTTCAGGTCGAGATCACCGACGACGTCGCCGCGGTCGTCGACGCCTACCGCCCTTCGACGGCCCTCTATGTCGGTGGAATGGGCGCGAAGGGCCAGAACTTCCACGCCGAGGTCTACACCCGGATGGGGTACGGCGACGTGGTTCGCGAGATCGGTGAGAAGTTCCTGTCGGGGCGCAAAGAGGAAGCCGTTGCGGCGGTACCCGACGAGATGGTCCTGGAGACCATGATCGTGGGCGACGAGGATGAGGTGCGACGCCAGATCAAACGGTGGGAGCAGGCCGGGGTCACCATGCTGATGGTGACCAACCGGAACCCCGATCAGATCGCCCGGCTCGGTGCCCTGGTCTAGGGCGAACGTGTTCTAAATCTGGGCCTGCGCCTGAACCACCCTGAAAACTGTTCAATAGGCGGCTGCCGAGGGCCATTTGCCCTCGGCAGCCGCCTATCCAACTGATTTCAGGGGAGCTGTCGCCCGGTCCGCGGCCCGACCGGATACCCCTCGACTTCACAAAACTGATGTGTCAGTCTTCTAAATAGGGGATGCGAGGGAGGGGTGGCCATGAATCGGCCCGATTATGAGGTGATCATCATCGGTGCAGGTCCAGGTGGTATCTGTGCCGGAGCTCAGCTGGTCAAGAGAGGCATCGAGGACTTTCTGATCCTCGATCGAGGTGACGGTTTCGGGGGAAGTTGGCGCGATAATCACTATCCGGGGCTGGGTGTGGATGTTCCGGGGTTTTGCTACCAGTATTCGTTCCGGAAGAACCCCGACTGGAGTCGGATGTTCCCCCGAGGTGCCGAGGTGCTGGCCTACCACCGGGAGGTCGCAGCCGACTTTCAACTCGGTTCGCGGACCCGGTTCGGGGTGCGTGTCGTCCGCGAGGTCTGGGATGAGACGAACGACTGGTGGGAGATCCACACCGACGGTCATGGGGTGATCACCGGTCGGTTTGTCATCTCCGCCATCGGCGCGTACATCCAGGCAAAGGCCGATCCCGGTATCGACGGTCTCGGTGATTTCCGGGGCGAGATCCTGCGGCCCGACAACTGGGATCACGACTACGACCTGTCCGGCAAGCGGGTGGCAGTGATCGGCACCGGCGCGAGCTCGGTGCAGATCTCGCCGTCGATAGCGCCGGTGGTACAGCACCTTTCGGTGTTTCAGCGCACACCCGTCTGGTGTCTGCCGAAACCGGATATGCCGATGAAGCCGTGGATGCAGCGGGGTTTGCGGATGCCCGGTGTCGGAGCCTCACTGGCGTTCTTCTCGAACGTCGTCATCGAGACCTTTCTGCGTATCGTCTACCAGACACCGAGGGCGCTGTTCCGGCCTGGTGCAAGGGTTTTCGATGTTCTCGGACGGGCGCTATACCGAACATATCTCCGCGCGATCGTGAGGGACAAACAGACGCGGTCGCGGTTGGCGCCGGCGTATGGGGTGTTCGGGAAACGTCCGACCCTCTCGAACGACTACGTCGCGAACTTCAACCGGGACAACGTCGAATTGGTCACCAGTGCCATCACCGGGGTGACTCCGCACGGGATCCGCACCGCGGACGGAGTCGAGCGGGATGTCGACGCGATTGTCCTGGCGACCGGATACGAACTCTTCTCCGACCCCGAGAGCTACCGCCGGGGTGCGGTTCTTGGCCGCGACCACTTCGACCTCGCCGACTTCTACAACACGCAAGGCCTGCAGGCATACCAGTCCGTGGCGGTGCCGAAACTGCCGAACCGGTGGATGCTCGTCGGTCCGTATTCGTGGATCGGAACGGGATGGCATGAGTTGGTGGAGATTTCGTCAGGTCATGCGGTCAATGTGATCGATCATGCACGCCGGGCGGGGTACGTCGTCGCCGAAGTGTCGCAGGTGGCCCACGAGAGTTATCAAAGAAAAGTGCGCGAACAGGGGGCGAATATCGCGTACTACTTCGGCACGTTGAACAAGGGTTTGCGCACCTACTACGTGAACTCCCAGGGCGACATGCCGTATATCCGGCCGACCAGCCTGTTCGAGGCCCGCCGGGAGAGTCGCAACCCCTGCCTGGACGACTACGAATTCCGGAGTGCGCCAATCCGATTGCCGGGCGAATCGAAAATCCCTGACTCGGACAGAGTTCGCTCGGGCAAAGGCTTCGATAGTGTTGGACCCAACGAAAGGTGAAGAATGTCAAACGCTCTGGAACAAGATGTCGTTGCCGCCGCGCCACGCACTGAGGCCGCGCCACGTGAGGGGGTCCTGCTGACAGTGGCAGGGCTCGGGCTTGCGGCGACCGGGATTGCGCACTTCGTCAGCCCCAAGCTGTTCGAGCCGATCACCAAGCCGGCGTTTCCGGAGAACACCACCCGCTGGACCTATACGAATGGTGCCAGCGAGACCCTGATCGGCCTGGCGATCGCGAACAAGCGGACCCGCAGATTCGGCTACATCGGTCTGGTGGGGTACCTGGGTTTCCTCGCCAGCCGTGTCATTTGAGGGTGATCATCCGGCAATGACCTCCGACGTTCCCGTACACCGAGGTCGTGGACGCCCCAAGGTTGTGGGGCTTGCCGATCAACGTCGTACCCAGATCGTCGAGGCCGCCTTCGAGGTGCTCACGGAAAAGGGTTACGACGGAACGAGTATCGCGGAGATCGCGCAACGGGCAGGGATGGGTCAGGGCACCGTCTACCGCTATGTGAACAGCAAGCGGGAACTGCTCGATTTGGTCTTCGACTGGGCGGTCGAGCGGATATTCGCCACGATCGATCCCTACGAATTGCTGGCCGCCGACCCCGCGACTGCGCCGGAGATGGCGGCGCACGTCCGGGTCATCGGCGACCGTCTCAACCGCCTGGTCGACGAGGACCCGGCGATGCTCAAGCTGATCGGTATCCAGTCCAGTGCGATCGACAAACAGCTCAAGGCGCGGGTGGTCGGGATCGAGTCCCTGATCAATTCGCTCATGGTCAAGGCGCTGGAACGGGCGGTGGAGAATGAATGGTTTGCGCTGGGCGAGCCCCAGCGGCAGATCGTTGCCCGCCAGCTCATGATGCTGGTGCTGCCCGGACTCGTCATGGCGCTGCGCGGAGAGAACGATCCGGAGAAACGCGCGCGCTTCGTCGGCGGGGCAATGGACCTGGCGTTCCATGGAACGATGAAGCGTCCTGCCGGGAAACGATAGGGAGTGATGGGCCAACCAACAACTCGCTCGGACACCCGGCGGACCCGGATCCGCCGTGGCCAGCTGCTGGATGCCGCTCTGCAGACGTTCATCGAAAATGGTTACAGCGCTGTGGGAGTCGCTGAGATCGTGGCCCGGATCGGATGTAGCCACGGCACGTTCTACAACTACTTCGACAACAAGCGGGATGCGCTCGACGCAGTTCTCGAGCGTGAACTCGCCGAGCTCACCGCGATCGCCGAGTTGCACCACCCGCGCCCGCGCGACGCGACCGAGTTCACCGGCGCGATGGAGTCACTGGTCCGCAGGCTCGTCGACTACGTCAACGAGCGCCCCGATGTGCTGACGTTCGTGGTGATGGAAGCCCCCGGTGTCGACGACGCATCGCTCGAGTTACTGACCGATGCCTTCGTTCGATTCGGTCAGTTGTGTGGACAGTACTTCCGGCAAGGAATCGCTGACGGCTACCTCCGCGAGGACCTCGACATCGAGTTCGCCGGAGAGGCGATGGTGTCGTGCCTCCTCGGCGCCGTCCTGCCACGGATGCTCGACAACACCGCCGAGCTCGATGTGGAGGCGACCGTCGAGACCGTGGCCGGATTTCTGTGTTACGGCACGCCCACGGTCTGAAGGTCGCTGTCCTATTTGCCGGTGAACTCGGGGGTCTGCTTCTCCGCAAAGGCTTTTGGACCGATCTTGGCGTCGTCGCTGACGAAGACCTTGATGCCTTGGTCGGCGTCGATCTTGAACGCGTCCTGCTCGTGCATGCCCTCGGTGTCCCGGATGGTCTTGAGGATCGCCTGCACCGCGATCGGACCATTCGCCGAGATCTGATCGGCGAGCTCGAGCGCCTTGTCCAGGGCTGTCCCGTCGGCGACCACGTGCCCGATCAGGCCGTAGTCGAGCGCTTCGGCTGCGGTGATGTGACGTCCGGTGAGCAGGATGTCGGCGGCGACGGTGTACGGGATCTGCCGCACCAGCCGGACGGCCGATCCGCCCAGTGGGTACAGCCCCCACTTGGCCTCGGACACACCGAATTTCGCACTCTGACCGGCGACCCGGATGTCGGTGCCCTGCAGGATCTCGGTACCGCCGGCGATGGCCGGTCCCTCCACGGCGGCGATCAGGGGCTTGGTCAGGCGGCGGCCCTTGAGGAGCGCGTCGAGCATCGTCGGGTCGAAGCCGCCCTTCTTGAAGGAGTCGCCGGGAGCCTTTTTGTTCATGCTCTTCAGGTCGGCGCCCGCGCAGAAGTAGCCGCCGGCGCCGGTGAGGATCGCCACGCGGATGTCGGGATCGGAATCGACCTGATCCCAGGCCTGGTTCATGATCGCGAGCATGTCGCTCGAGAGGGCGTTGCGTGCCTCGGGACGATTCATCGTCACGATCAACGTGTGCCCGCGCTTCTCGACAAGACAGTGGGGGGCAGCGTCCGACATGATGTGCTCCTGATTTCTCGCATGGCAGGGCGCCCGCGGGCGCCTGTGACCTGTATCTCTGGGGGCCTTGCCATCAAACGGTAACACGTTCTAGTTTTGTGGGTATGGCTTACAACATTGCCGACCTCATCGAGCACGCCGTCGACCTGATGGGCGATCGGGTGGCGCTGGAAACAGACGGGCGCAGCGAGACCTATACCGAACTCGACCAACGGGCCAACGGCCTGGCGCACACCCTGCGGAAGCTGGGGGTCGCGCCAGGTGACTCGGTCGGTCTGTACAGCAGAAATGGTATCGAGGCCGTCGAATCGATGGTGGCGATCTTCAAGGCCCGTGCCGTGATGGTCAACGTCAACTTCCGCTATGTCGAGAGCGAACTCGAACACATCTTCACCGATTCGGACATGGTCGCACTGATCGTCGAGCGGCAGTACGTCGACAAGGTCGCGAACGTGTTACCGAAAGCACCCAAGCTGCGGTCGGTGATCGTCATCGAGGACGGCTCGGATCTGGACTTCGCCGGTATCAACGGGGTGCCCTACGAAGAGGCGGTCGCCGACGGCGGCACCCAGCGCGACTTCGGGCCGCGCTCCGATGACGACGTCTACATGCTCTACACCGGCGGCACCACCGGGAACCCGAAAGGTGTGGTGTGGCGGCAGGAGGACGTGTTCCGGGTCCTCGGTGGTGGCATCGACTTCAACACCGGGGAACCCCTGTCCGATGAGTGGCAGCTCGCCAAGAGCGGTGCCGAAGGCGGTCAGCTGGTTCGGTTCCCGATTCCCCCGTTCATCCACGGCGGCTCGCAATGGGCGGTGTTCCAGGCACTGTTCGCCGGGGGCAAGGCCATCGTCTATCCCGAGTTCGGTGCTCATCAGACCTGGGAGATCGTCGAGCGGCACCAGGTGAACGTCATCTTCATCACCGGAGATGCCATGGGGCGCCCGATGATCGACGCATTGCAGGAGAAGGACTACGACCTCGGTTCGGTGTACTCGGTGGCGTCCTCCGCCGCGTTGTTCTCGGCCAGCGTGAAAGACCAGTTCGTCGAGAAGTTCCCGAACGCGGTCATCATCGACGCCATCGGTTCGTCGGAGACGGGCTTCTCGGGCATGGGCGTGATCTCCAAGGGCGCCGCGCATACCGGCGGCGGCCCGCGGGTCAACAAGGATCGATCCACAGTTGTTCTGCGCGAGGATGGTTCGATCATCGAACCCGGTTCCGGTGAGGTGGGCATCCTGGCCCGGACCGGTAACATCCCGCTGCGGTACTACAACGATCCGGTCAAGACCGACAAAACCTTCAGGGAGTTCAACGGAATTCGTTACTCGATCCCCGGTGACCAGGCGCGGGTCGAGGACGACGGCACCGTGACCATGCTCGGCCGCGGGTCGGTGTGCATCAACTCCGGTGGCGAGAAGATCCACCCCGAAGAGGTCGAGTCCGCGCTCAAAGGACACCCGGATGTCTTCGACACCGTGGTGGTCGGAGTCCCCGACGAGCGGTACGGCCAGCGGGTTGCCGCCGTGATCGCCACCCGCGACGGAGCCCGTCCGCTACTCGCCGACATCAATGAGGTGGCCCGCCGCGACATCGCCGGCTACAAGTGCCCGCGGTCGGTGTGGTTTGTCGACGAGATCAAGCGCTCGCCGGCGGGCAAACCGAATTACCGATGGGGCGCAGAGATCGCGGCTTCCCGGCCCGCCGATGAAAACCTGACAACCAGCTCACGAAAGGCCTGACGCCAGTGCGTACTTCACTGTCCGACGAGTTCGGAATCCAATACCCGATATTCGGGTTCACCCCCTCCGAGCATGTGGCCGCGGCGATCAGCCGGGCCGGTGGTCTCGGTGTCCTGGGCTGCGTCCGGTTCAACGAGGCGGAGGAACTCGACGCCACCCTCGACTGGATGCGCGAGAACACCGACGGCAAACCGTTCGGCGTGGATGTGGTGATGCCCGCGAAGATCCCGACCGAGGGCTCGCAGATCGACCTCGACGCGATGATCCCGCCGGAACACCGTGCATTCGTCGAGCGCACCCTCGACGATCTCGGCGTTCCGCCGCTGCCCGACGGCGATCGTGTCAACGCCGGCGTTCTGGGATGGCTGCATTCGGTGGCCCGATCCCACGTCGATGTGTCGATGACCCACGCCGACAAGTACGGGCAGATCAAACTCATCGCCAATGCGCTCGGTTCGCCGCCGGATGACGTGATCGCCAACGTCCACTCGCACGGGGTGAAAGTCGCGGCCTTGGCCGGCGCCAAAGAACATGCGCTGCGCCATGTTGCCGCCGGTGTGGACCTGGTGATCGCGCAGGGTTACGAGGCCGGCGGTCACACCGGTGAGGTCACGTCGATGATCCTGTGGCCGGAAATTGTTGATGCGGTGGGGGATTCCGCGCATGTGCTGGCGGCCGGAGGGGTCGGCAGCGGTCGTCAGATCGCTGCCGCACTGGCCATGGGCACGAGCGGGGTCTGGATGGGTACCTACTGGCTTACCGCCGCCGAATACCAGCTCGGGGTCCGGGGTGCCGGTCCGTCGGTGATACAGCAGGCGATCCTGAACGCCACCTCGCGGGACACCGTACGGCGACGGATCTATTCGGGTAAGCCGGCCCGGCTGCTCAAGACCAAGTGGACCGATGCGTGGGACGCCCCCGGCGCTCCCGAGGCGTTGCCGATGCCGTTGCAGAACATCCTGGTAGCCGAGGCCCATGCCCGGATCTCGGCTGCCGACGATCCGGGGGTCGTGGCGATGCCGGCCGGGCAGATCGTCGGGCGGATGAATGCCATCACTCCCACCGCGGACCTGATCGACGACCTGGTCAGTGAGTACGACGTGGCCGTGGAGCGGATGCAGAAGGCCCGATAGGGACCCGTCAACCCTTTTTGCCGACGGCTGTGATCAGATATGGTCACAGCCGTCGGGGGATTTCGGGGCGTAGGAGGTACGGGGTATGACCGATCGTGAAGATGTGGTGCTCAGGGCGCGGATCGAGACCGACGCGGGTGCCACCGCAGTGGTCACACTCCATCGTCCGGAAGCACGGAATGCCTTGACCAGAGCGGTCATCACGCAGCTGCGTGCCGCACTGGCGGAGGCGGACGCCGACGATTCGGTGGGTGCGGTGGTGCTGACCGGTTCGGACCCGGCTTTCTCGGCCGGTGTCGACCTGAAAGCGCTCGGTTCAGAAGGTGGCTGGGACGACATCAGCGTCGCGGGTCCGCCCACCGGCTACCCCTGGATCCCGCTGAGAAAACCTGTCATCGGTGCCATCAACGGGGCCACGGTCACCGGCGGTCTGGAACTCGCCCTGGCTTGTGACTTTCTCATCGCCTCGGATCGGGCCCGCTTCGCCGACACCCATGCGCGCGTGGGGATGGTCCCGGCCTGGGGTCTGACCGGACGTCTGCCGGCCGCGGTCGGTTGGGGCTTTGCCCGGCGGATGAGTATGAGCGGCAACTTCGTTGATGCCCAGACCGCACTGCGGGTCGGTTTGGTGACCGAGGTCGTCGCCCACGAAGAACTCCTGCCGACAGCGCTGGCTCTGGCCGCCGACATCGGCGGCAACAACACGAAGGCCGTCTCTGCATTGCTCACCTCCTATCGTGAGGCCCAGCAGCAGGGGCTCGGACCGGAACTCGACGTCGAGGCAACGCATTCCGCCGCCTGGATGGCCCAGTTCGATCCGGCCTCGGTGGCGCAGGCGCGTGAAGCGGTCATCGATCGTGGCCGCAAGCAGATGAAGTGAGGGATCAAATGGGGACGCCTGGAAACTTCAGAGCAATGGTTCGGAGCCGCAGGGGTACCGCGATCTCGTTGCAGGACAAGGTCATTGTGATCACCGGTGGTGCACGCGGTATCGGGCTGGCCACGGCGGCCAAGCTGCACGGCAAGGGCGCGAAGGTGGTGCTCGGTGACATCGACGAAGAGGTTGTTGCCAAGGCAGCGGCCAATCTGGGGTGCGAAGGCTATCCGCTCGACGTCACCAGCGACGAATCCTTTGCTGCCTTCCTCGATCGCGTCGACGCCGAGTTCGGCAAGTTCGACGTGCTGATCAACAACGCGGGGATCATGCCGACCGGTCCGTTCCTCGACTTCTCCGATGCGGTCATCGCCCGCAACTTCGAGATCGATCTGCTCGCGGTGGTGCGGGGCACTCGACTTGCCGCCCGGCGCATGGTGGCCCGGGGTTCCGGTCAGATCCTGAACGTCTCGTCGGTCGCCGGACTCGTTCCCCTTCCCGGACTGAGCATCTACAGTGCCGCCAAGGCCGGCGTGATCGCGTTTTCAGAGGCGCTGGACGGGGAACTGAAGCCCAGCGGTGTGCGCGTTCTCGCGGTGATGCCGAACTTCACCAAGACCGGACTCATCGACGGGCTCCAGACCACCAAGATGATGCCGCCCATCGAGCCCGATGACGTTGCGCGCGAGATCGTCCGGAGCATCGAGCTGAACCGTGACCGCGTGGTGGTCCCGCGTCAGAGCATGTCCGTCCTCGGCTGGATGGTGACGCCGCGGTTCATGAAGAACCTGTACGGCAAATACTTCGCCTTCGACACCATGTTCATGGAGTTCGACGAAACCGAACGCGCCAAATATCTGGCCCGGGTCAACCGAAGCTGACCCCCCAAACCCGATGATGTGCCCTTCTTGCGAACAAAAGCCCAGGTGGGCAACGCAATAAGGGCACATCATCGGGTTCGGGCAGTCAGGGGACGCTGGGGGCGGGGACGTATTCCAGAGTGCGGCCGGGGCGGACCCAGGTCGGGTTGGTGGTATCAGCGGCCAGGGTGCGTTTGAGGATCTTGAACGTGTCGGTTCGGGGGAGGTCGTCGACCACCCGGATGGAAGTGGGCCACTGCTTGGGTCCCAGATCCGGTTGTGCGGCCAGGAAACTCGTCAGCTGTTCGGCGCTCAGGTCGGGGGCGACGAGAGCCGCGGCCAATTCGTCGCCGACATCGGCGCGGACGCCGTAGACCGCCGCCATCGTGATCGACGGGTGCCGCAACAGCACTCGCTCGATGGGTCCGGTGCCCATGTTCTCGCCGTCGACCCGAACCCAATCACCCAGGCGCCCGGCAAAATACACGTATCCGCGGTCGTCGACGTAGCCGAGGTCGCCGCTGTGGTAGATGCCGCCCCGCATCCGTTCGGCGTCGGCCTGCGGATTGCGGTAGTAGCCGGTGAACAGGCCACCGCCGGAACTGTTGACTATTTCCCCGACGGCCTCGTCGGCGTTGACGAGCCGCCCGGACCTGTCGAAGCGGGCGACGGCGCAGACCTCACCGGTTTCGGGATTGCGTACCTGATTCGGTGGGACCAGCGGACCGAGTGCCTCCGGCGGCGTATCCGGGGTCCGGGCAATGGCGACACCACCCTCGGTGGAACCGAAGCCGTCGACCACCCGGACATCGAATCGGGTTGTGGTGGCGGCGATGTCAGCCGCGGACGCCTCGTTTCCGTACAGGATCCGCAGTGGATTGTCGGTGTCATCGGGACGGGCCGGGGTGGCCAGCACATACGACAACGGCTTGCCGACATAGTTTGCGTACGTGGCACGGTATCGGCGGATGTCATCGATGAAGGCGCCCGCCGAGAACTTCCTGCGCAGGGCCACCGATGAACCGCCCGCGACCGCCACCATCCATCCGGCGATGATCGCGTTGGAGTGGAACATCGGCATCGACAGGTACACAACGTCTTCGGGACCCAGGTCGAACCGCTTCGACAGCATCGTCCCGCTCGCCGCGAGCTTTCGGTGACTGCACTGGACTGCCTTCGGGTCGCCACTGGTGCCGGATGTGAAGATCAGCATCAGCAGCGCTTCGGGGTCCCCGCACCCGAACTCGGGGTCCACATCGATGTACGGGGCGAGCAGCTGCTCCCAGCCCGGGTCATCGACGTTGAAGAACTCGACGTCAGTCTCGTCGATGTCGTCGAGGAGATGTGCCGTGGAATTCTCGACGATCACGACCTGGCAATCAGCGGTGGCGATATCGGCTGCCAGAGCCGCACCGCGGCGCGTCGGGTTCAGACCGACCACGACGAGCTCACCCAGAACGGCTGCCCCCAGCAGATAGCTGAACTCGGGGATGTTCTCGAGCAGCAGTGCCACATGCCGCGGACGGTCCGGATCGATCAGCCCGCGCAGCGCCGCCGCCCGCGTGGCCGACAACCTCAGATGGTCACGCCAGCAAACGAACTCGTCTTCGAAGTAGAGACCGGAGTCGGTCGTCTCGCGGAGCGGTGCCAGCAAGGCGCCGACCGTCCCCGGTGCCGGAAGGCCATGATTCGGCGTACTCATCACCTCAGGCGGGTTCGGCGGCAAGGGCCGCACCGATCCGCCGCAACTGCACCGGTGCCGACCCCAGGTTGAACTCGTTCTGCTTGGCCCGCAGGAAGTATCGATGAATCGGATGATCGACGTCGATGCCCACGCCGCCGTGGATGTGGACAGCGGTATGCGCTACCCGGTGGCCGGCGTCGGCCGCCCAGAACTTCGCGGTGGCCAGTTCTTTGCCCGCGTCGAGGCCTTCGGACAGCAGCCAGGCCGCCTGCAACGTGGTGAGTTTGAGACCCCGGACGTCGATGTACGCGTCGGCCAGGCGCTGCGCGACGGCCTGGAACGAACCGATCTTGCGGTCGAATTGTTCACGCTCACGGCCGTATTCGGCGGTCAGTTCCAGTGCGCGTTCGAGGATGCCGGTCTGTTCGGCACACAGGGCGAGGGTCATCCGGTCGCGCAGGAACTCGGTCACCGGTGCCCCGACCTCACCGAGCTGGTCGTCGGCGGTGACGCGGACACCGTCGAGTTCGACGAAGGCTCCGGGACCCTGACCCGTCGACAGGGTCGGGGTGATGGTCAGACCTTCGCGATCGGTCGGCACGATGAACACCGCCACACCCTGCGGACCCGCGACGTTCACGATGATGGCGTCGGCGTATTCGGCATACGGCACATTCAGTTTCGCGCCGGCCAGTGTCCACGTGTCGTTGTCGACGGTGGCGCTTGCAACCGGGGCCAGCGGGTCGTCGGCGATGTCCTCGTCGAGACCGACGGTGATGATCGAGGTGCCGTCGGACAACCCCTGGAGCCAGCGCTCCTTGATCGTGTCGGTGCCGAAGCGGGCGATGGCCGGGACCGCAGCGAAGGCGACCGGACCGAAGGGGACGAGTGCCAGAACCCGGCCCAATTCCTCTGCGACAGCGGTGTTGTCGAGGACGGTCAGGCCGTCCTCGAGTTCGAGGGCAAGTAGTCCTGACGTGGCCAGCTGGGCCCACAGGTCAGGGTCGAAGTCGCCCTGGTGGGCACCGGGCGCGCTGCCACGGTGTTCCAGTGTCTCGAGTCGTTCTCGGGTGACCAGCTTGGTGGCGATGTCGCGGGTGAGACCGGCCAGGTCTGCGCTCTGCTCGCTGCGATGGAAATCCATGGTGTTGTTCCTTGTCCTCGAGTCAGCGGCGGGCGGGGGGTTGGCCCAGGGCGAGCATCGCGATGATGTCCCGCTGGACTTCGTTGGTACCGCCGCCGAAGGTCAGGATCAGCGATGATCGGTGAAAGCGTTCGAGACGGCCCCGCAGGTGGACGCCCGGGCTGCCCGGCCGCAGGGTGGCCGCCGGTCCGAGAACCTCCATCAGGAGCCGGTAGGCCTCGGTGGCGAACTCGGTGCCGAACACCTTGGTCGCCGATGCATCGGCAGGCGACGGTGATCCACCGCCGGTCGCCTCAGACGCGATGTTCCAGTTGATCAACTTCAGGAACTCGACCTTGGCGTGGACCTTGGCCAGATTCATCTGGACCCATTCGGAATCGATGACCCGCCCACCGCGGGCATCCTTGGTGTTCTGGGCCCACTCGATCGTTTCGCGCAATGCGGTCTGGATCGGAGCGGCGCTACACAGCGAGACGCGTTCGTTGTTGAGCTGGTTGGTGACCAGTGGCCAGCCGCCGTTCAATTCACCCACCAACGAATCGGCCGGCACCCGTACGTCCTGGTAGTAGGTGGCGCTGGTGTCGACGCTCGACATCGTGTGCACCGGCGTATACGAGAAGCCCTCGACGTCGGTGGGCACGATCAGC
The DNA here is from genome assembly GCF_000383535.1 of Nocardia sp. 348MFTsu5.1. Classification (NCBI taxonomy): domain Bacteria; kingdom Bacillati; phylum Actinomycetota; class Actinomycetes; order Mycobacteriales; family Nocardiaceae; genus Nocardia; species Nocardia sp. 348MFTsu5.1. Next base: position 13,312 of record NZ_KB911511.1, on the reverse strand, counting down.
ATCGAGATGCCCTTGTGTTTCTTCGCCTCCTGATCGGTGCGGCAGGCAAGCCAGATGTAGTCGGCGTACTGGATCAGACTGGTCCACATCTTCTGGCCGTTGATGACGAAGTCGTCGCCGTCGCGGACCGCGGAGGTCCGCAGCGACGCCAGGTCGGTGCCGGCACCCGGTTCGGAATAGCCGATCGCGAAGTGGACGTCACCGGATGCGATGGCGGGCAAGTACTTTGCCTTCTGCGCCTCGGTGCCGAAATGCATGATCGTCGGCGCCACCGAGTTGATCGTGAGGAACGGGACGGGTGCTCCGGCGATGGCTGCCTCGTCGGTGAAGATCAGCTGATCCATCATCGACCGCTCCTGGCCGCCGTACTCTTTCGGCCAGCCGAGTGCGAGCCAGCCGTCGCGGCCCATCTGACTCACGACCTCGCGATAGACGTTGCCTTCGCCGACCTCTCCACTGGTGGAAGACAGTGCCAATCGGCGTTCCGGCGTGATCAAATGGGAGAAGTACGCCCGGAGTTCGCGCCGTAGCTCTTGCTGCTGGTCCGTGTAAGCGATGCGCATCGGTGCTCCAGGGTTTCGGGTGGCTTGACGGGGTCATGTCCGGGGTTCCGGTCGCAGCCCTTCTATAACACGTTCTAACGTGTTGGTTGGTGTCCGTCAATACTGGGGCCGCTCAGGCGGCAAGGGAAGGAAGCTCGTGGCGATGAAGATCAAGGCTGATTTCGACCTGTGTGAGTCCAACGGTGTCTGCGTGGGCATGGCACCGGATGTCTTCGATCTCGATGACGACGACTACCTGGTCATATTGAAAGAGGACGTTCCTGAAGAGCGGCGCGAGGAGATGCGTCAGGTGGTCAGCAGTTGCCCCAAGTCGGCATTGTCCGTCGAGGAGTGACGTGCGATATCCGGTGTGCCGAGTCTGGCGCACCGGATATCGGAACCTGAGTTCGCAGACCCGATAGTTGCCCCAAATCGAGAACACGTTCTACATTGGACTCGACGCACCCGGCGTGGGCCCCAGGCCTTGCCGGTTTGGTGACATCGAGTGGAGGATCTGTGGGCGCGAATTCGAATGTCGAGCAAGATCCGGGGGCCGGGGCCGACCTGGCAGGCCGGGTGGCAGTGGTTACCGGTGCCGGAGCGGGACTCGGCCGGGCGGAGGCGATCGGACTGGGTGCCCTCGGCGCCACGGTGATCGTCAACGACCTCGCCGGTGCGCTCGACCGTAGCGATGTGCTCGCCGAGATCGAGGCTGCCGGCGGTGTGGGTGTGCCCGTGGCCGGCGACATCTCCGACGCGGCCACCACCACCGAGATCATGCGAGTCGCGACCGAACAACACGGCGGACTGCATGTGGTGATGAACAACGCGGGCCTGGTCCGCGACAAGATGCTTTTCAACATGTCCGACGACGACTGGGACCTGGTGATCCGGGTTCATCTGCGCGGACATTTCCTGATGTGCCGGAACGCGGCGGCGTACTGGCGGTCGCAGTCGAAGGCCGCCGGCGGGCCGGTGTTCGGCCGGTTGATCAACACGTCCAGCGAGGCGGGGCTGTCCGGTCCGGTGGGTCAGGCGAATTATGGCGCGGCCAAGGCGGGGATCACCTCGTTGACGTTGACCGCCGCACGCGGCCTGGCCGCCTATGGTGTGCGTTCGAACGCGATCTGCCCGCGGGCCCGGACGGCGATGACCGAGGGCACCTTCGGGGATGCCCCCGAGGGAGCGGTTGATCCGCTGTCCACCGATCACGTCGTCACCCTGGTGCAGTTCCTGGCGGGCCCGGAGTCCGATGGCGTGAACGGACAGGTGTTCGTGGTCTACGGACCCAAGGTCACGTTGATGGCGCCGCCGACGGTGGAGCAGGACTTCGTTGCCGGCGGTGATGCCTGGGATCGCGGCGACCTCACCAAGAGCCTGGCCGAATACTTCGTCGGCCGCGATCCCGCCGACACGTTTTCTGCTGGTAAAGCCCTGTTCGGATAACGATTTCGACACCTGTGTGTCCATGTCGATTACACCCATTTTGTGAACTGGACGTGTGATAGGTTCGCGGTCAAACTGGCAGGCCTCCGTTGGGGAGCGAGGTGGCATGGCCATAGGTAGAACGTGTTCCAATATGGAACTTGCAAGGGGGACGTCTCAAGTGGAAAGTTCCTGTTGGCAAGTAGTGGGAATCGCCAAATTCACAACTAGAACACGTTATGATCAGACAGCTCAGTCGGGTCCGGGGGAAATCTTTTGCTGAAGGAGAGTTGGTGAACCGCAGACTGGCAGGCCCGTTTGAGAGCGTCGGAGATTTTGTCGCCATGAGCGTCAGCGCCGCACGCGAGCTCTTCCGGGCGCCGTTTCAGTGGCGAGAGACGATCGAACAGTCGTGGGCGATCGCGCGGGTGTCGATGGTCCCGACCGTCCTGGTCGCCATCCCGTTCACAGTCCTCGTCAGCTTCACGCTCAACATCCTGCTGCGCGAGCTCGGTGCCCAGGACCTCTCGGGCGCCGGCGCCGCGTTGGGCACCATCACCCAGATCGGCCCGATCGTCACGGTGCTGATCGTCGCCGGTGCCGGAGCAACCGCCATCTGTGCCGACCTCGGTGCCCGCACCATCCGTGAAGAGATCGACGCCTTGCAGGTCCTCGGCATCGATCCCATCCACCGCCTCGTCGTACCCCGCGTCATCGCCTCGACCCTCGTCGCGATCCTCCTCAACAGCCTGGTGTGCACCATCGGTATCGGTGGTGGCTTCGTGTTCTCGGTGTACCTGCAGGACGTGAACCCGGGCGCCTTCATCTCAAACCTGACTCTGCTGACCGGCTTTCCCGAATTGATGATCTCGATGGTGAAGGCCGCACTGTTCGGCCTCGCCGCGGGCCTGGTCGGCTGCTATCGCGGTCTGCACGTGGCCGGTGGCGCCAAGGGCGTCGGCGATGCCGTCAACGAGACCGTGGTCTATTCGTTCATGGCGCTGTTCGTCGTGAATGTTGTGGTCACCGCGGTCGGCCTCAAAGCGACTGCAGGGTAAGCGCAGATGATCCTTCCTCACACAGTCCGGCTACGCGCAACGCGCAACGCGTTGAGACGTGCCAATTCCGGCTGGGACGGCATCGGCGACCAGGCATTCTTCTACTGGGACAGCCTCATCAACATCCCCCGCGCGATGCGGGCGTACAAGAAGGAAACGCTGCGGCTGATCGCCGAGATCAGCATGGGCTCGGGAGCGCTCGCCGTCATCGGCGGCACCGTGGTCGTGGTCGGTTTCCTCACGCTCTTCACCGGCGGCACCATCGCCGTTCAGGGCTACAGCTCGCTGTCGAACATCGGTGTCGAATCGCTCACCGGATTTTTCGCGGCATTCATCAACGTCCGAATCGCGGTGCCGGTCATCGCCGGAATCGGCTTGGCGGCAACGATCGGCGCCGGTGCGACGGCACAGCTCGGCGCAATGCGCGTCAGTGAAGAGATCGACGCGCTCGAGGCGATGGCGATCAAGTCCATTCCCTATCTCGTCAGCACCCGGATCGTGGCCGGTCTGATCGCGATCATTCCGCTGTACTCACTCGCGTCGGTGGCCTCGTTCCTGGCCAGTCGTTTCGCGACGACCTTCCTCTACGGCCAGTCGCCGGGTGTGTACGACCACTACTTCTCGACGTTCCTCATCCCCACCGACATCCTGTGGTCGTTTGTGCAGGCGATCTGTATGGCGGTGGCGGTCATGATGATCCACACCTACTACGGGTACAACGCCTCGGGTGGCCCGGTTGGTGTGGGTATCGCCGTCGGCAACGCGGTGCGAGCCTCGCTGGTGGTGGTTGTCGTGATCACACTGCTGCTCTCACTGGCCATTTACGGCGTCGACGGAAAGTTCAACCTCTCGGGGTAGGTCATGTCACAGAAAACCGAACGCCCCGCTTGGGCGAAGAAGATCGCGGCCACCGTGTTGGTGCTGTCGCTGATATTGGCGTGTGCGCTGGCATCCCTGCAGTTCCTTGGCTCCTTCGCTTCCACCGTGCCGGTGACACTGACCGCCGATCGGGCCGGCCTGGTGATGAGTCCGGACGCCAAGGTCCGGTTGCGTGGTGTCGTGGTCGGTCGCGTCGGTGAGATCACCGAGTCGTCGGACGGTGTGACGCTGGTGCTGGACATGAATCCGGACCAGCTCGAGTACGTCCCGGCCAACGTCAACGCAGAAATCAAGTCGAACACCGTTTTCGGCGCCAAGTCGGTCAACCTCGAGATCCCCGAGGATCCCAGCGACCAGACGCTGCACAGCGGGTCGACGATCGCGGCCGATCACGTCGAGGTCGAACTGAACACGATTTATCAGCGTCTGGTCGACGTGCTGGCCGCGGTCCAGCCCGAAAAGCTCAACGCCACGATCAGTGCGATCGACACCGCGTTGGCCGGCCGTGGTGATCAGATCGGTCAGGGTTTCGCCGATCTGTCGGAGCTGCTGGGCAAGGTCGAACCGCATCTCGACGAACTCGGCCGGGACATCGAGGGGACAGCGGAGGTCACCAATGTCTACGCCGACGTGATGCCCGACCTGCTGAGGATCGTCGACAACTTCACAGTCACCGGTAATACGTTGGTGGACAACTCCTCCGATCTCGACGCGCTGCTCGTGAACGTGACCGGGATGGCCGACACCATCAACGGTGTCATCGCACCGGCGAAGGCCGACATCATCTCGACTCTGGCGAATCTGAACCCGACCGCAACACTGCTCGGCTATCAGGCCCCGGGTCTGGCCTGCTTCATCACGGCCACCGCAAGTGCCGGACAGAAGGCGCTGCCGGTGTTCGGTATCGATGACGCCCGGGTGCACCTCAATGCGGGCGTGCTTCCCGGCAAGGAGCCGTATCGCTACCCCGAGGATCTGCCGAGGGTGAACATGGACGGCCCACCCACCTGTGAGTACGGGCTCAGCGATCCGAGTTCGCGTGAGCACGCCGGTTTCTACGTCGGTGACAACGCGGCGGTTCCGTATCAGCCGAGAACCACCGCCAAGCTCGATCCGTCCAAAATTTTTGATGTGATGTTCGGTCCGGTGCCGCGTGGATAAGGAACACCGGTTCATCAGTCGATCGGCAACAGGCTTGCAGCCGTCAACAGGTAGGGAACGGGAGGTGTGAGATGGCAGTATCCAGAGAGCGCGCGTTTCGCGCCACCGTCATCAAACTCGGGTCGTTCGCCGTGGTGATGCTGCTGATTTTCGTCGTCCTGGTGGTCGTTTTCAGCCAGTACCGCAGTGGTTCGAGCTACGGCTACAAGGCAACATTCACCAGCGCCTCGCAATTGAAGTCCGGCAGCAAGGTTCGTATCGCCGGCGTCGAGGTCGGCAAAGTCGGTTCAGTGGGACTGAACCCCGACAACAAGGCCGTCGTCGAGTTCGACGTGAATGAGAAGTACCGGCTACCTTCCTCGGTGAAGGCGCTGATCCGCTACGAGAACCTCACCGGCGACCGGTATCTCGAACTACAAGAGGGCACGGGTGACCCGGCCGAGCTGTTGAAGGACGACGGATCGATTCCCGTCACGCAGACGGAACCGGCGCTGGATCTCGACAACCTCCTCGGTGGTTTCAAGCCGCTGTTCCGGACACTCGATCCGAAAGAGGTCAACGAACTCTCCGCGTCCCTGGTCAAGGTGTTCCAGGGGCAGGGTCCGGCGTTGAACGAATTGCTCGAGAACACGGCGACTTTCACGGATTCACTGGCCGATCGCGATCAGCTGATCGGGGAGGTCATCGACAACCTGAACACCACATTGGGCACAATCGAGGCCGATGACGAAGGGTTGGACACGTCGCTCGATCAGCTGCAGAAGCTGATTTCGGGACTCGATTCGCAGCGAAGCGTGATCGGTGAAGCCATCACCAACACCTCCGAACTGACCAACGACCTCAATGGCGTACTGTCCGAGAACCAGTCCGATCTGCAGTCGCTCATCACTGCCACCGGGCAGGTGTCACAAGAGGTACTCAAAAGTGAGGCCTACGTACGTGGCCTGCTCGGCCGTCTGCCGTCCGATTTCAAGGCCCTGTCCAATCTCGGCAGTTACGGTGCCTGGCTGCAGATCTGGCTCTGCCAGGTCAACCTGATCTTCACCGGCCCCGACGGGCAGGAGATCATCTGGCGGTCTGTTGATGCCACCGGACCGAACACCAACCCCGGAGGGAGGTGTAATCCGCTGTGATGGCTGCACTGTTCAAAGGTGAGCGAACCGCGAGCGACCAAGCCGAGGAGGCCAGGCGGAAGAAGCGCGGCGAACCCGACCGTGCCCGAGTGGGTTTCATCGGTGTGGTGATCGCCGCACTGGTGGTCATCGTGGCCCTGCAGATGGACAAGCTCCCGTTCCTGTCGAACGGCAGCGTCTACACCGCACTCTTTGACGATGCCGGCGGTCTTGCCACTGGTGACATCGTGGTTGTCGCAGGCGTGAATGTCGGTACTGTTCAGGGCATCTCGCTGGCTGACACCGACAACGGCACCAAGGCGAAGGTCACGTTCAACATGGCCGACACGGTCCGCGTCGGCGACGCCAGCACGGCCATCATCAAGACGGAGACCGTTCTGGGCCGCCGCAATCTGACACTTGTTCCCGAGGGCACCGGAAAGCTGATGCCAGGGGACACGGTGGAGCGGACCGTGGCGCCTTACTCGCTGACCGACGCCCTCGAAGGCGCCACCGACACGATTGAGCAAACCGACACCGATCAGCTCAACGCCGCGCTCAACACCTTGTCGGACACCTTCTCCCACACGCCGGACTCGGTCCGGTCCGCCGTCGACGGGGTGGCCCGGTTGTCCAAGGCGATTGCTGATCGTGACGAGTCATTGTCACAATTGCTCAACCGCGCGGGCAGCGTCACCGATGTGGTGGCGAGGCGCAGCGGACAGATCAACACCTTGCTCGTCGACGCGAACTCCCTGCTCGGGGAGGTCCAGGCCCGCCGGGTCGCGCTGGGGCAGTTGATCACCGGTACCGAAGCCGTCACCGCGCAGATCAGCCTGTTCATCGACAACAACAATGCGCAGCTCACACCAGTGCTCGAACAGCTGAACGGAGTGCTCGCGATTCTGCAGGACAACCAGGAGAATCTCGCGGTGACCCTGGACGAACTCGGGCCCTACGCCAACGTGTTGGGTGAAGCGGTCTCCAGCGGGCCGTACTTCTCGTCGCTGGTCGGTCTCACCACGTTCGGTGACTACACCGCGATTTTCATGCGGGTCTTCCAGCAGAAGTATCCAGAAGCCTTCGAGGCGTTCACCAAGTACGCGTTCAAGATCCCACCGACGATCATCGTGCGCCCCGACATGGAGCACTCACCCGACTCGAACGTGCCGGCGCCGGCTCCTTCGTATCCGAGCGGACCGACCGGGTGATGGCGATGGGAAAATTGGGCAAGAGGTTCTGGCAGGCCATCGCGATCATCGTCGTGGCCGTGGTTGCGATCGGAGCCGTCTACTACGGCTATCAGAAGGTCAACTACAAGACCTACACCGCGTACTTCCCGAGCGTGAATGCACTGTATGAGGGTGACGCGGTGACGATCCTGGGGGTCAACGTCGGCTCGGTGGGGTCGATCACCCCGCGGGACAACGATGTCCGGGTCGAACTGAAGGTCGATCGCGACCGGAAGCTGCCCGACGATGTCCAGGCGATCGTGGTCGCGCAGTCCTTGGTGTCGGGACGGTTTGTCCAGTTGACCCCGGTCTATGAAGGGGGTCCGACCCTCGGCGGTGGAGGGGACATCCCCACGGAGCGCACGGCTGTTCCCGTGGAGTGGGATGAGATCAAGGCAGAGCTGAGCCGGCTGTCCGAGGCAGTCGGGCCGAAGGGCGCCGACCCCGGATCGGTGGCGCGCGCGGTCGACGTCTTCGATGAGAACCTCAACGGCAACGGCACCGCGATCCGTCAGTCCATCCAGCAGCTGTCGGATGTCACCACCACGCTCGCGGGCAACCGCGACAACCTCTTCCGGTCGATCCGCAACCTTCAGACACTGACCGAGGCGCTCTCGCAGAGCCACGAGCAACTGGTGCAGTTCAATGGTCGGATCGCGTCGGTGAGTCAGGTCCTGGCCGACAACACCGACAGTCTGGGCGGTGCGTTGACCAACCTGGACACGGCGCTGAGCGACGTCCAGACGTTCATCAACACCAACGGGGCAACGCTCAGTGACTCGGTCGCGCAGCTTGCCGATGCCACCAATGTGCTTGCCCAGAAAGACGAACAGATTCGCGGCCTGCTGCATTCGGGTCCGACCCAGCTGTCGAACTTCTACAACATCTACAACCCGTTGCAAGGTTCGTTGTCGGGCATCTTCGGTCTCGGTATGGGCGGCAACCTGGTCAGCCTCCTCTGTGGCACGATGGCGGGCGCCGCCCGGCCGAAACAGGAAGACCTCGTCGAACAATGCGTTGACGTCCTGGGCCCGATCTTCGGGACGATCGGTATGAACTATCCGCCGTTCCTGACCAATCCGGTGTCGGGCATCATCGCCACGCCGGACCAGATCACGTACCAGAATGCGGATGTGAAAGCGCGGGCGCAGCAGGGTATTCGCGATCAGGACGCCGCGACCCGGTCCAAGTACGCCAACCCTGGTTTGGCACAGCTGCTGGTGCCGTTCGGAGGCGAGGGCTGATGAGCGAAACGTGGAGTCGAAAGGCCTTTGCCCGCAACATGATCGGGGTTGCCGCAGTCAGTACCGCGCTGGTGGCGTCAGGTTGTGGATTCGACGGACTCAACTCGATGCCGATACCCGGCGCCGACGGGACAGGTTCCGGATCCTACGAACTGACAACCACAATTCCCAACGCCGCCAACCTGGTTCAGAACGCTCCCGTGATGATCGACGACGCCACCGTGGGCAGCGTCGGCACCATCTCGGTGAAGGACTGGAAAGCACAGTTGACGCTGCGGCTGAACGAGGGAACACAGGTTCCGGTCGGCTCGCATGTGATGGTCGGGATGACCAGCGTGCTGGGTTCGCTACATCTGGAGATCGTTCAGCCGGAGAACGCCGATGCGGGCACCCTGCAGCCGGGCGATGAGATCCCGGCCGCCAGCTGTCCGGAGCAGTCGAACATCGTGGAGCCGCAGAACCAGGAGCCGATCCCCGATATCAACTCCGCACAACAGGTGTCCGAGTGCACCTACCCGACCACCGAGCAGGTACTCAGCTCCCTGTCGGTGGTCCTCAACGGCGGTGGACTGGCCCAGGTCGGCGACATCGTCACCGAGCTCAACAACTCGATGGCCGGGCGCGAAGACGTGCTGCAAAAGTTGATTCCGCGCCTCAACACGTTGGTCGCCGAGCTGAACGGGCAGCGGGACAACATCATTCTCGCCATGGAAGGGCTGGACCGGTTGACCGCGAACATCAACGCGCAGACGCCGGTGGTGGAGAAGGCGCTGGCCGACGCCCCGAAGATCCTGACATTGCTGGTGGATCAACGGGTTCAGTTCACCAACGCTCTGGCGTCGCTGAGCACCCTGAGCCGCACCACCGATGACATTCTGCAAGCGAATTCGGAAGACATCACGGTGATTGTCAGCAATCTGGTCCCGGTGCTCGACCAATTGCAGTCCACCGGGCCGGCCCTGACCCAGTCGCTGGGCATCCTGCTGACGTTCCCGTTCGCCGAGGAGGTCATCCCGCAGGTTGTCCGCGGCGACTACCTCAACGGTGAGATCAACCTCGACCTGACGTTCGGGCGTCTGCAGCGTGGTGCGCTGGCCAGCCTCGGCGGGCCGAGTCAGCTCTACGGCCCCGAAGGAATGCTCGGGGCTCCGGCCGGAGCAGCCGGCCATGGCAGCGATCCGTTCACCGGTCCGCTGACCTCCGAGGTACCGGTCGACAACGGTCTGCCCTCACCGATGCCGAACGCGGAGGGAGGCTCATGAGCATCACACCGTTTGTCCGCATGCAGTTGATCATCTTCTCCATCATCACGGTCATCTCGATCGTCGCCGTGGCCGTCTTCTATATCCGGGTTCCCAGCATGGTCGGGATCGGTGAGTACACGGTCAAGGTGGGTCTGCCCAGTACCGGCGGTCTCTATCAGAACGGCAATGTCAGCTACCGGGGTGTGGATGTCGGCAAGGTCCAGTCGGTGGCACTGACCGAAACCGGTGTCGTGGCAACCCTGTCGATCAACAGTGACACCGAGATCCCGAACAATTCGACGGCTGCCGTCCGCAGCGTCTCCGCCGTCGGTGAGCAGTACGTCGAGTTCACACCCGACCCCGAGACGCCATCCACCGGCAATCTGGAAGACGGGGCGGTGGTCGAGAACGGGACGGTACCCGTCGAGGTCGGGACACTGCTCGATCAGGCCGATGCGCTGCTCACAGAGATTCAGGACACGAAATTGCGCCGACTGATGAACGAGGCGTTCAACGCGTTCAACGGCACCGGTGAAGATCTGCAACGACTTCTCGATTCGATGACCCTCCTCGTGGGGGACGCCAACGAGAACTCCGAGGCCATCGTCAAGCTCATCGACCAGGCGGCTCCACTGCTCGAGACGCAGACGGCCACGGTCGGTGACATCCGCGCGTGGACGGCAAATCTGTCCCAGGTCACCGATCAGCTCCGGGCCAACGACCCTCAGATTCAGGGGATTCTGGACAAGGGGCCGGGGGTCGCGCAGCAGAGCCAAGAACTATTCGCCTCGATGAATCAGTCACTGCCGTTACTGTTTTCCAATCTCAACACCGTTTCCCGGACGTTGGCGATCTACCATCCCAACCTGCAACAGATTGTGGTGATCTACCCCCGCCTGATCGCTTCGTTGATCACCGCACTCAACAGCGAGGACTACCGCAAAGGTGCCAACGTCGACTTCGCGCTGGGGTTCCAGGATCCGGGCACCTGCACCGTCGGCTTCATGCCCTTCACACCGGATCGTGGTGCGGATGTACAGACCCCTCGCGATCTTCCACCCGGTTTGTTGTGCCGCGTGCCGCAGGACTCCAATGTCGCGGTCCGCGGAACCCGCAACTTCCCGTGCGTGGAGATACCGGGCCGCCGGGCTTCGACCCCGGCCGAATGCCGAACCGGCTACGTGCCGATCGGCGAGAACGTGCCCTTCCCGAACGGGCTTCCGGGAGTTGATCTGCCACAAGGCTTTTTGACGTCCGGCACACCCGGCGCGGACGACGGCAGTCCCGCCGTCTACGCCACCAGCTACGACCCTGTCAGTGGTGACTACATCGGTCCGGACGGCAAGACCTACAACGCCGGAACCGCGGCGTCGTCCGGGACATCTGGTACAGGTGGTAGCGGGGAAAAGAGGAAAGACAAGAGTCAATGGCAGAGCCTGATCACGGGGACCGTTCAGTGACGGCCCAGACACCAACCGACCAGAAACCGACACCACAGAAACCGCAACGTCGCCGGGCCAGCCGCCCGGCGGGCCCACCGCAAGAAGTCGCCGCCCCGGCGTCCGAGTCGTCGGCGAGTATCAGCGCACCGAGTGGCAAGGCCCGCAAAGCCGCCGGCACACCGGTGAAGTCGGCTCCGCTGGGCCGCAAGCCGAAGGCGAAGGCGACCGCTGTCGCGCCGGTGGATCCACCGGTGACGCTCGACAAGGCCGAACCGGAGATCGCCGCGTCCGACGCCGGCGAAACCGGCGGGATCGACTCCGACACCGCGGTGCAGTCGTTCGGAACGGCGTCGGTGTCGCGCGGGGTGTCTTATCGCGATCGGCGCGGTGGTGGGCGCACGACGGATCTGCGCAGGAAGAGGAAACGTCGGGGCAGCGCGGGGGACAAGGATCCGGCAGATACGAGTCGTTCGCCCCGCACGCGGGGCAACCTGCGTGGACTGGGCGTCGTCCTGGCGGCGGTCGTCGCCATCGGCCTGATCTCGGGCATGGTCGTCGCCTCCGTCTTGTTCATCAAGGGGACCAACGAGATCGACGAGACCAACGACCAACGCGCCGAGTATTCGGCGTTCGCGAGTCAGATGATCACCAACCTGACAACTCTGAACGCAGAGAACATCGACGGCGCCATCAAGACCTTTCAGGACAGCACCAGCGGCAAGGCCATGGAGCAGACCAGTCAGTCGATGGCGCAGACGGTCAACATGATCAAGTCCGAGAACGTCTCCACCAAGGGAACCGTCATCTCGGAGGCCGTCACCGAAAGTGATCCCAATGCCGGAACGGTGATCCTGGTGTCGAGCTGGGAGATGAACCAGCCCAACGTCGCCGAGCAGCAAACCGTGTTGCAAACCTTCCGCTGGAAGCTCGAGATCACCCGGATCAACGGGCAACTCAAGCTGACCAACTTCGAGTGGGTGACGTAGACATGTCGAGAAAATTCTGGTGGTGGACGGTCTCTGTGCTGACCGTTGTGATTCTTGTTGCCGGCGTGGTCATCACGACAATTACCGGTCTGCACTACCGCGACACCAAGCTGACCGAAGATGCCCGGGGTGAGTCGCTCGAAGCCGGAACACATGCGGCGACAATGATGTTCGGGTATGAGCCGGACAACGTCGCGCAGCAGGTGGAGCAGACGAAAACACTGCTCACCGGCGCGGCGCAGAAGGAATACGACGAGATCATCACCAACGCGAATCTTGTTGTCGCGGTGAAAGATCAGCAGGTCAAATCTGAGGTGACCATCCAGGAGGCCGGGGTGGTCAACTCCACCCAGGACACAGCGCTGATCCTGATCTTCATGAATCAGTCCGTCACCAAGGGTGGCAAGGATCTGGTGTCGATCGAGGCCAGTCGGCTGGAGTATTCGATGGAGAAGTCCGGGGACAAGTGGCTGGTCTCGAACATCGATATCCTGACCGATGATTCGGTGAAGGCCAGACTTGCCACCGAGGCCGACAAAAACGGTGCCTCGACCGTACCGGTGCCACCCCCTTCGGCGGCCCCTGAATCGGTGACCCCGGCCCCGGCAACAGAAGAAGCACCGCCCGCAGCACCGGCGCCCACCCCCTGACCCCAGCCCCACCCAGCAGGCGAGCCAGAAATACGAAGACGAGCCACAAATACGCCGGTTGCCAGGATGTTTGTGAGACACCTGGTGACCGGTGTGGGGAATCGGAGTATGTGATGCTCAGTGAGCCAGTGGGTCGTACCACAACGGGCAGGCGGTCCATGACCGTCGCTTATAAGATCGAGTTTTTGCAGGCCTGGGATCAGGCCGTCGAGCGGGGTGCCAAGACGCGGTTGCTGCGGGAGAACAGCCTTGGGCACAACACGGTCAGACGTTGGATCAAAGCTCGGGATCAGGGACAATTCACTGCAGCGATGACCGCTGCGGCGACCCAGATCCC
>NZ_KB911510.1:658170-662876 GCF_000383535.1 Nocardia sp. 348MFTsu5.1 | reverse complement strand
GGCCGAGCCACCGCACCCCGCACCGGAACCAACGACCGCCGCTCTGCAGCATCGAGGACATCAATGTCACCGACCACCACCCCCGGATCAGCACACACCGCCTCCAACACCCGCACAAACCTCGCCGCCAGCCCCCGCACGGTCGCCTCGTCGAACACATCGGTGGCATACAGGCACGCGGCGCTCAACCCGGCCGGCGACCCGTCCGCGGTGTATCGCTCCACGACGCTCAGCTGTAGATCGAACTTCGAGATCCCCGGATCGAGATCCATTGCCGTCACAGTCAGCCCCGGCAGATCCGGAACGATCGCGTCACCGCGCTGTAGCTCGAAAGCGACCTGGAACAGCGGATGGTGCGCTGTCGACCGTGATGACACCACCGCGTCCACCAACCGCTCGAATGGGACGTCGGCATGCGCGAACGCCGCCAGATCGCGGTCCCGCACCTCCTCGAGCATCTCGACGAATCGCATTCCCGGCCTTGCGCGTGTCCGCAACACCACGGTGTTCACGAACATCCCCACCAGGTCGTCCAGTACCGGCTCACCGCGCCCCGCGACCGGCGTCCCCACCACCACGTCCTCCGCGTCAGACACCCGCGCCAGCAACGCAGCCCAGGTGGCGTGCAACACCATGAACACAGTCGCCCGCTGCGCCCGGGCCAGCGCACCCGCCGCAGCGTGCACCCCCGCGTCCACGTCGAAGTCCACCCGTGCCCCCCGCAACGACCGGATCTTCGGGCGTGGGCGGTCCAACGGCAACTCCAATGCCTCCGGCACGCCCGCCAAAACCTCACGCCAATAACCGAACTGGTCCGCCATCACACTGTCGGGATCGGATTGCTCGCCCAGCACCTCCCGCTCCCACAACGTGTAGTCCGCATATTGCACCGGCAGCGGTTCCCATCTGGGTTCGGCGCCGGCGACCCGCGCCGCATACGCAGCCGCCAGATCCCGCGCCAGAGGCTCCATCGAGGCCCCATCCGCCACGATGTGGTGCACCACCACCAGCAGCACGTGCTCGTCGGCCGCCGCCCGGTACAACCGCGCCCGGACCGGCACCTCCACCGTCACGTCGAATCCCCGCGATACAAAGGCGAGTAGGCGCTCCCGCAACGAACTCCGGTCCACCGGCACCGGCGTCAGATTCACATCCGCCCGAGACACCGGCACCACTACCTGCAGCGGTCCCTCCGCGGAATCCGGGAACACAGTCCGCAGCGCTTCATGCCGACCCACCACGTCGCCCATTGCCGCGGCGAGCGCGGCCACATCCAACCGCCCCTGCAATCGCAGCCCCACCGGAATGTTGTATGCCGGTGAGCCGGTGTCGAACTGATCGATGAACCACAGTCGCCGCTGCGCATACGACACCGGCACGTGCGCCGGGTGCTCCCGTCGCGACAACGCCGCGCGCGTCGATTCGACACGCTTGCCACCGGGTTCGACCCACCGCGCCAAACGTTCCACGGTCGGGTGGTCGAAGACCGCCCGCACCTCCACCAACACCCCCAACGCAGCATTCACCCGCGCCACCAACCGCGTCGCCGCCAACGAATCCCCACCCAAAGCAAAGAAATCATCATCCAACCCCACCCGCTCCACACCCAACACCTGCGCAAACAACCCAGCCAACACCACCTCCACCGACGACCCCGGCTCCCGAAACTCCACCGCCGCCACATAATCCGGCACCGGCAACCCCGCCCGATCCACCTTCCCATTCACCGTCACCGGCAACCGATCCAACACCACCACCACCGCCGGCACCATAAACCCCGGCAACCGCCCAGCCACCACCCGCCGCAACCGACCCCCATCAACCACCACACCCGCACGCGGAACCACATAACCCACCAACCGATCACCCACCCCGTCATCACGCACCACCACCACCGCCGCCGACACCCCCTCATCAGCGACCAACACCGCCTCCACCTCACCCGGCTCCACCCGAAAACCCCGCACCTTCACCTGCGCATCACCACGCCCCACAAACTCCAACACCCCACCACCACGCCACCGCACCACATCCCCAGTCCGATACATCCGCCCCCCACCACCACACGGATCAGCCACAAACCGCGACGCCGTCAACCCCGCCCGACCCCAATACCCCCGCGCCACACCAGCACCCGCCACATACAACTCCCCCACCACACCCACCGGCACCGGCCGCAACCGCGCATCCAACACCACCTCACGCACCCCACGCACCGGCCCACCCAACAACACCGGCAACCCCGCCACCAACGGCCCACTCACATTCGCCGCCACCGTCACCTCCGTCGGACCATACGCATTACGCATCACCCGCCCCGGCGCCCACCGCTCCACCAACCCCTCCGAACACGCCTCACCACCAACAATCACATGCCCAAGCCCCTCAAGCCCGGCCGGATCCACCGTCCCCAACGCCGACGGCGTGAAAAACCCATGCGTCACACCCTCATTCACCAACAACGCCGCCAACTCCACACCACCGACAACCTCCGCCGGCGCCAACACCAACGTCGCACCAGAAGCAAACGCCAACAAATACTCCAACACCGACGCATCAAAACTCGGCGACGAAAAACCCAACACCCGAGAACCCGGACCACACTCATTCCCAGACACCAACTCAACAGCCAAATCAGCCAACCCCCGATGCGTCACCACCACACCCTTGGGCACACCCGTCGACCCCGACGTATAAATCAAATACGCCGGCTGATCCAAACCCACCCGCCCCCAACGCTCCCCACCAGACACCGCACCCACCGCAGGCAGGTCGTCGAGATGGACCCAGTCCAAGGCGCCGGGCCACGACTCCCGCGCACCGCGAACCGTCACTCCGAGCGCTGCACCGGAGTCGGCCAGCATGTGCCCGATCCGCGCCTCGGGGTATCCGGGATCCACCGGCAGTACTGCCGCACCGCTGCGGGCCACTGCCCACACCGCCACCACGGATTCCACCGACCGCGACAACCCCACCGCCACAATTGTTTCCGGCCCCGCGCCCCGCTCGATCAGCACCCGCGCCACATCATCGGCCCGATTGGCCAATTCGCCGTAGGTCAACTCGGTTTCACCGCAGCGCAATGCGACCGACTCGGGCGTCCCACCGGCCAACAGGTCGGCCCACCACCGCGGCGCACCCGCCGCCGGTCCGCGCGCCGGAACCAATTCTTTCCGCTCCACCGGATCCAGAATGTCGCAGTCCCCCACTGCGACATCAGGATCCGCGGTCACGGCCGACAGCACCCGCACGAACCTCGCCGCCAACCCCTGCGCCGTCGCCTCGTCGAACACGTCGGTCGCGTAGGTGAACCAGACCGACAGCCCGGCGGGTGTACCGTGCCGGTCGAATCGCTCGGCGACGCTGACCTGCAGGTCGAACTTCGCCACGCCGGGGTCGAACTGGACCGGTTCCACTCCCAGTCCCGGCCACTGCGGCAAGGACAGGTCGGTGTCCGCCATTTCCACCACGACTTGGAACAGCGGGGTGTGCGCCGTCGAGCGGGCCGGCGCGAGTTCGTCCACCACGCGCTCGAACGGGATCTCGGCATGGGCGAAGGCGCCGAGGTCGACGTCCCGCACCTCGTTCAGCACCGCCCCGAACCCCGCGTCCGCCTTCACCCGGGTCCGCAACACCACGGTGTTCACGAACATCCCCACCAGGTCATCCAGTACCGGCTCACCGCGGCCGGCGACCGGGCTGCCCAGAACCACGTCGTCGTCGCCCGACAATCGCGTCATGAGTACTGCCAAGGCAGCATGGACAGTCATGAAGGGACTGGCTCGATGGGCGCGAGCGACTGCACGCATCCGCCCGTGCACCGCGGCGTCCACACTGGCCCGCACGCGCGCACCCCGCAACGACCGTATCGGCGGGCGTGGCCGATCAAACGGCAGGTCAATCGACTCTGGCGCGCCCGCCAAGGTCGCACGCCAGTACGCCAGTTGGCGTTCGGAGAGAGCGTCGCCATCCTGCACCGACGCGAGCCAATCATGTTGCCACAAAGTATAATCCGCATATTGCACCAGCAGCGGTTGCCATTCCGGTTCGACGTCCGCGATCCGCGCTGCATACGCCACCGCGAGATCGCGCGCCAGGGGCTCCATCGACGCCCCATCCGCCGCGATGTGGTGCACCACCACCAGCAGCACATGCTCGGCCGTGGCAAGTTGAAACAGTCTCACCCGCAACGGAATCTGCTCGGTCACGTCGAATCCCGCCGACGCCACCGCGCTCAGCTGCGTTACCAAATCCGCCCGGTCCACCGGTGTCGGAGTGGTGTCCACATCCGCCCCGGCCACGTCGGCCGGCACCTGGCCGGGTCCGTCAGCCGAATCCGGAAACACCGTCCGAAGACTTTCGTGGCGCTGCAACACGTCACCGATCGCGGCGGCCAACGCCGCTGTGTTCACCTCACCGGAGAGCCGCAACGCGACCGGAATGTTGTATGCCCCCGATCCCGGATCGAACCGATTCAGGAACCACATTCGACGCTGCGCGAACGACAACGGCACCCAGTTCGGGCGTTTCCTTTGTACCAGTATGGGCCGCGAACCTGTACCGGAATGCTGTAACGATTCTGCGAGCCCCGCCACGGTCGGTGTATCGAACACCGCCCGCACCTCCACCAACACCCCCAACGCAGCATTCACCCGCGCCACCAACCGCGTCGCCGCCAACGAATCCCCACCCAAAGCAAAGAAATC